>NZ_CP035733.1:2400000-2752881 GCF_009768975.1 Sphingorhabdus lacus
ATTCCGTCAACAGCCTTTTGCAATTTTATTTCAAAAATTTTGCACTGGCCCGGAAATTCGAGGCTTTGGTAAGCTTTTGCCCTTAACAGGAAGAGCATGGATATTAGTGCCCTGAACCAAGATGTAGCGTCCGAAGACTTTGGAAAGCGGGTTAAATCCGCGGTTTTCTGGAGATCAGGGACGCAAATCCTGTCGCAGCTGATCAGCTGGGGCGCGACTCTTTCCGTCATCCGAATCCTTGAGCCGAGCGACTATGGTTTATTTGCCATGACATCGGTCGTGCTCGTTTTTCTCAACTTTTTGAATGGCTACGGCTTCGTTTCGGCACTGATTCAGTCGGAAAAGGTCGAGCCGATTCGGATTCGACAGGCTTTTGGCATGCTGATTCTTCTCAATGCGGGCCTTGCCGCCATCCAATTCTTCGCCGTCGCCCCCCTCGCGGCAGCCTATTATGAAGAATCGGTCGTGGGCGAGATGCTCCGGTGGCAGTCACTTATATATCTATCGACGCCTTTCCTGATTCTTCCCGAAGCGATGCTCACCCGGAATCTGGATTTCAAAAAGCCGGCGATCGTGAATCTGACATCCGCATTTGTTGGCGCGGTGATTGCTTTGGGGATGGCCTTTAATGGCTACGGCGTTTGGACTCTTGTCTTCGCACCCATCGCTATTTTCTGGACGCGGGCAATTGCGTTGATGATTGCGACCCGATTCTGGGTGCGCCCAAGCTTCAACTTCAAAGGAGCAGGATCGATTTTCAGCTTCGGCACCATGATGCTGGTCGCCCATGGCTTCTGGATCGTGCAAAGCCAGTGCGACATCTTCATCGCCGGACGCGCCTTCGATAACCATCAGCTGGGCCTTTATGCCGAGGCTTTGTTTCTGACGCAGATCTTTGCCGCAAAATTTGTGCCGCCGCTGAATGAAGTCGCCTTCCCCGCCTATGCCAGGCTGCAAAATGACCGGGAGGCGCTCTCCGCCGGCTTTTTGAAAGCCGTGCGGTTGATCATGCTTATATCCTGCCCGCTCTATCTCGGCATGGCGGTCACCGCGCAGCCGCTTGTCGATGTGGTGATGGGACCCAAATGGACCGAGGCCGCGCCGCTTGTCGCGATTCTCGCGCTGGCCATGCCGGTGATGACGCTGCACATATTATTTGCGCCCGCCTTAAATGCGCTGGGTCTGCCGAATATCGTTGTCCGCAATTCGCTCTTCGGTGCACTGCTCATGCCAAGCGTCTATCTCTTCGCCGTCCAATATGGCGCCGATGGCCTCGCCTGGGGATGGCTGGTCGCGTTTCCGATCCTTCTTCTATTCACCATCTACCAGGCGCGGCCGCATATCGGTTTTGGTATCGCCGGTCTGGCCAGTGCAGTTCTGCCGGGCCTTGCCGCAGCGGCCGCAATGGCGGGACTTGTCTGGACGCTGGACCATATGGTCCTGACCGCGCTGTGGCCGGATGTGCCCGCCCTGCTTCATCTGGCCGCGCTCGCGGCTGCGGGCGGGATCGTTTATACCGCCATGCTCTGGTTCGGAGCGCGGGCGACATTCATGGAAGTCGTCAACCTGCTCGTCAAACGCAAGCCGCCCGAACCCGCTATGCCTTGAGCAGGCCGATTTCGATCAGCCGCTCTTTCAGATAATCGTCTGCAAGAATCGGATCGGGATAACGATTCGGATTGTCCGCACTGATGCACTGCGGCAGCGTCGCGATCGGGAAGTCCGAACGGGCGTGCAGGAAATAGGGCATCGAATAGCGGCTGAAACGCGATCGTTCGCCCGACGGGTTGACCACACGGTGGGTGGTCGACGGCAACACATGGTTGGTCAATCGCTGCAACATATCGCCGACATTGACGGCGAGGCCACCCTCCGGCGGGGACACGTCCATCCAGCTACCATCCGGGCGCAGGATCTGCAGGCCGGCTTCCTCTGCACCAAGCAACAAAGTAATCAGATTGATATCCTCATGCGCGCCGGCGCGTATGCAACCTTCCGCGTCGCCGGCGATGGGCGGGTAATGCAAAAGGCGCAAAATCGAATTGCCGTCCGCAATGGCCGGATCGAACCAGTCCGCAGGCAATTCGAGATAACGGGCAATCGAGGACAGGATTCGCGCGCCGACCTTGTCCATTTCGGCATAGAGGGTTTCAAAGGTCTCTTTGAATTCGGGAACAGGTGGCCAGACATTGGGCAACATCGATGTAGCGAGCGGGCTGGACGGGTCCATCGTCCGGCCGACATGCCAGAATTCTTTCAGGTCATGGAATTCGGCACCCTTGGCGATTTCTGTCTTGAACGGCGTATATCCCCGTTGCCCTGCGAGCGCCTTGTCATAGCCGCCCATCTTTTCCGATTCGGGCAGCTCGAACAGCTCTTTGGTCAGGGCCCAGGCCTTGGCAACCAGCGCGGGGTCCAGGCCATGGTCAACAACAGTTGCAAATCCATAGGTCTTGAAGGAATCGCCAAGCTGCTGGCCAAGGGCATCAGCGTCGTCGTGGCGCAGTGAAATAATAGGCATCATACTCATATCCATGCAAATAGCCCTTGACCTAAAGCGTGGCCAGCGAAATTGACTTTGATCAAACAGGAGCTTTCGCATGAAAAAACAATATTGGCTGATGAAGTCGGAACCCGACGTATATAGCTATGACGATCTGGTGTCCGAAGGCGAAGGCACGTGGGACGGGGTACGCAACCATACGGCAGCCATCCACCTGCGGACAATGAAAGTGGGCGATGAGGCCTTTTTCTACCACAGCAATATCGGCCTCGAAATTGTCGGGATCATCACGATCAGCCAGGAGCATTTCATCGATCCCACTGATGAAAAGGCCCGCTTTGTGGCCGTGAAGGTGAAGCCGGTGCGCAAGATTGCCAACAGCGTCACCCTAAAAGCTATCAAGGCCAACCCGAAACTGGCCGCGATGGAGCTGATCCGCCAGTCCCGCCTGTCCGTTGCGCCGGTGCGACCGGAGGAGTGGAAGGAAATCCTGAAAATGGCCGGCGAATGAGACCGGCCTCGCTAGCAATATTTTGCCCTGTTCCCAAATATGAAGAAGACTGGTCGCATATAAAGGCCGATTATATTCGCCTGCTTGGTGAAGACACGGTCTTTGTCGATTGGACACAAGCAAAAGATTTGACGGAATATGATCTAGTGACCCCCTTGCTTGCCTGGGGATATCAGCGCGATTGCCCCTGCTGGTTCGATCTGCTCGACCGGTTGGAGCGCGACGGCATCCATGTCAGTAACCCTGTTCGAATCCTGCGTTGGAATAGCGACAAAGCCTATCTGGCCGAACTGGAGGCCGCCGGCATTGCAACGGTGCCGACCCGCATGGCTGAAGCACTGGATGACGCAGCACTGGGGGAAGCGCGTGTCGCGTTCGGCGCGACGGCATTGGTCATCAAGCCCCCCATATCGGGCGGCGCCGACGGAACATTCCGCCTTGAACGGGGCGATCCGATCCCGCCATCGGTGCGGGGGCAGCGTATGATGATCCAACCCTATCTGGCCAACATCGCTGATGAAGGGGAATATTCGCTTTTCTATTTCGCGGGTCGTTTCAGCCACGCCATCATCAAACATCCCGCCAAAGACGATTTTCGCGTGCAGGACCAATTTGGCGGTTATGAAGAAGCAACCGAAGCGCCGGCCCTGTCGAAGGACCTAGCCGAAGCAGCGCTGACAGCGGCATCGAAGATCACGCAAACCGAGGCGCTGGCCTATGCGCGGGTGGACATGCTGCGCGATGGGGAAGGCCGTTTCCGATTGATGGAATTGGAGCTGATAGAGCCTTCACTTTTCCTGCGATTTGCCGCTGATTCGGGCGAGGCATTCGCCCATGCGCTTCGGTCGAAAGCATCTTCCCGGGGATGAAGGATGGAACCAATTACCCGCGTAGCGATTGACTCTGCGTATCGGCCTGCAGTTCCGCAGAGCCGGATCGCGCAGAAAGGAACAGATCATGGGCGAATTGAAAGACAAAGCCAAAGGCCTCGGCAACGAGATCGCCGGCAACATCAAGCAGGCTGCTGGCCGTGCCACCAACAACCCGCAGCTTGAAGCTGAAGGCATGGCGCAAGAGCGCAAAGGCGAAGCTCAAGGCCTGAAGGGCAAGGTGAAGGGTGCATTAGGCGACAAGGTCTAATTCCTCCCCCAATAGCAGATAGAGGGTCGCCCATGTGGCGGCCCTTTTCATTTACGTCTTGCGGAAGTCGGCTGTAACCTCGCCACAGGCCCGAAGCTCTTCTTCATGCCCTTCTTCACGCCAGCTTTCGGTCAAGGCATCCTTTTCCCATGCCAGCATCGGATCGAGGCCCAGCATATGATCGACCCACTGCTGCCCGGCCTTGCCGACATCAAGGCCATAGGTCCGCACACGAAAAGCAACCGGGGCAAAGAAGGCGTCGACCGCTGTGAATTTTTCGCCCGCAAGGAAGGGGCCGCCAAAATTGTCCAACCCTTCGGTCCATAGTTCGGCGATGCGCGCCACGTCGCGGCGCAGCGCGTCGGACATTGGCTTGGTTCGGACACGCACACCAACATTCATGGTGCAGTCGTTGCGCAGGGCACTAAATCCGCCATGCATCTCACAGGTCGCGCACATCGCCCAGGCCCGGGCTGCTTCTTCCATCGGCCAAATCCCCTCGTGCCGGTCGGCAAGGTAAAGGGCTATCCCCAATGAATCATGGATGGTGCGTCCATCATGCTTCAGCACCGGCACCTGGCCGGTCGGCGAAAAGGCGCGGAACGCGTCATAGTTGCTAACCGCAGCAAAGGGTTCCAGCGTGTCGACAAAGGGGATGCCAAGATAGGTCATCAATAACCATGGCCGAAGGCTCCAGCTCGAATAGTTCCGGTTCGCGGTGATGAGTGTGTATGTCACAAAAATGCCCTTTCACTGTTCCGCGTCGGGGGTCGACGCCAACGGTGGCAAATCGCTGAAGTCCAGCCACTGGCTATCCGCTTTCCCATAATAGCTGTCCATGACGGCAAACGGAATGCGAAACGGTCGCCCCCAATTGCTGTTCCACATCACCACGGCGCCCGTGCGCGTGGCCGGTTCGAAGATCATGGTCGCGCGATAGCCGTCGACAGCGCCCGAATGCCCTGCAAGGCGATGGCCGTCATAGGTGAAATTCCGCCAGCCGAGGCCATAGCTCGCATCGCTGTTCGCCTGCCGCAATGCCCCACCATAAAGATTTTGTGTGGCGACACGGGGCATATGCGTGATGCGCAAGGTCGATTCAGGCAACACCTTCGCCTGCTGCCCCATCATCGCCTGCATCCAGCGGGCAAAGTCGACAATGTTGCTATTCACCCCAGCAGCGGCGGGCACCCGCCAATAGGCATCGCGCAAGGTGCGAACCTGCGCGCCGTTATGCGGACGAGCCCATTGCTTGGCCCCGGTCAGTCCCGCCATACCATAGGTCGCACTGGTCATGCCCAAGGGCAGGAACAGCCGTTCGCTGACCGCATCCGCGAAAGGCCGCTTGGCAGCCTGCGCCAATATCTCACTGGCATCGTCAAAGGCGATATTCTGGTAAGTATGGCACGTCCCGGGCAGGCATTGCAGGGGCGCAGCGAACAGCCGCGCCCGCAAGTCGGCCGGATTTTCGCCCTCCTCCAGCTTTTCATCATAGGCATTTTTGGTGAGCCCGGTTTGCTGGGCCAGCAATTGCGCAAATGTCAGTCGTGTTTCCGCCCCGCCCGGAAGCCGGAGCGAGCTTTTCCACGACGACACAGGTTGTTCCAAATCGATAGCGGCTTCACTCGCCAAATTTGCCGCAAGCGCCCCGGTCACTGTTTTGGAGACGGAGGCCCACCGAAAGATGCTGGCAGGCGTAACCGGGCTTCCGTCGGTGCGGTCCAGCACGCCGTAAGTCCCCACAAAGCGGAGCTCGCCATTTTCAACAATGGCCACGGCGAGACCCGCCATCTCCGGCCGCGATGCCATTGCGGCAAGACGTCCGTCCAGATCGACATAGTCAATCCGGCCTTTCCATTCTTCCGGCGTATCGGGAAGATTCGAGGCCTTCTTGCTCGTAATCGCGCGGATCATTGCCGCCGGACTGTCGACGGCGGTTCCGGACAGACCGTACCAGACAGCCGCCCCTCCAATACCCACAGCAATCAGCGCTTTGGTAATCCGCCGCATCGTTTCGGTTAAACCGCAACCTCATAATGTGCTGTGGTCTTGGACGCGACCTCTTCGACTGTCACGCCCGGTGCCGTCTCGATCAGGCGGAAGGGTGAGGCGTGGTCCGGCCGTTGAAAAACCGCAAGATCGGTAATGATCATGTCGACGACATTCTTGCCGGTCAGGGGAAGGGTGCAACTCGGGATGAATTTCGGGCTTCCGTCCTTGGCATTATGTTCCATCACAACGATGATCTTCTTGACCCCTGCGACCAGATCCATGGCGCCGCCCATGCCCTTGATCATCTTTCCGGGAATCATCCAGTTGGCGATGTCGCCATTTTCGGCAACTTCCATCGCTCCCAAAACGGTCAGGTCGATATGTCCGCCGCGGATCATCGCAAAGCTGGCCGCACTATCGAAATAGGCGGTTTGCGGCAATTCGCTGATTGTCTGCTTACCGGCGTTGATCAGGTCTGCATCCTCTTCCCCTGCATAAGGAAAGGGACCAATGCCCAGCATGCCGTTTTCCGATTGCAGCGTCACTTCCATATCCGCAGGGACATGGTTCGCCACCAGCGTCGGAATACCGATGCCGAGATTCACATAATATCCATCGCGCAATTCCTGTGCAGCGCGGGCGGCCATTTCGTCGCGGGTCCAGCTCAATGTATCAGTCCATCTTTTTCGGTGGTGGGAATTTCGGTGATGATGTCGGTGGGTCGCGCACGTTCGGCATCGACGCCCTCCCAGATGCGGGCCAATGCCTCCGTCTCGGAAATGCCGGTGGCACGCGCCCAAGTCTTCGCCCCGTGCCGGATGCAATCCACCAGCGCGATTCCAAATCCCGCCGGATCGCCGCCGACTGGCACCGGGTTGATAAAGCAGGTGACGGGACCACCCTCCTTCGCCCAGACGCGCAGGAACTCCCGGCTATCGCCGATCAATTCCTGATAGGGCACAAGATCGATAGGAACGGGCTTTCCGCTCATGGGGCAGGCTCCCATTTGGTTTCAGCCGAGAATATCTCGTCATAGCCACCGCGGATCGACGGACCATATACGGGGTTGGAAAACAGGAACCAGCCATTGCCCCAAAGCGGCGCAATGGCTGGATGCGTTGCAAGCTTTTTACGGTCTGCAACTGAAATGCCCTTGGCGTTAAACGCATTGGCAAAATCACCCAGCTGGTCACCGGCCAGCGCCACGACGCAGTAACGGGCCGCGATGGTCGACCGGCGCGCATCCTTGCTGGAACCGGTCACATCATCGCCCATCAGGAAAAGCGTTTCGCCATGCTTGAACTCGCCAAGTCCTGCGGCACGCAGCGTATCCTCCGTGCCCTTGGCATTGGCGGATGTCCGGTTGGTGTTTGCGATAATCGTCACGCCCGCATCGCGCATGGTCTTCAGCGCTTCTATCGCACCGGGCATCGCCAGCGCCTTTCCGGCACCACTTTTTTCCCATGCATTCCAGATGGCCGGATCGAAATCCTTGCCCTGTTCAGCCATGAAGCGCATCGCGCCCACATTCCAGATCAGCGTTTCGTCCGCATCGAATACCGCCGCCAGGGGCTTGGTGCCGCAGCTATCAAAGCGCGGCGCATCGGGCGTTGAGCCGTCGGCCAGTACAGCCTGCGTTTTGATCGCGCGGTTCAATGCCTTGGCCCGGACAAATTGCGCCATAGCTTGATATGTCTGGGCCGACGCAATCGTTCCTTCGGCCGAACCATAGAGCCATTGCTGTCCCGTGGGGGGTGATGTGGGTGTGGGCTTTTCACCAATCTGCGTTGCTACAGCTTCCTTGGTCAGGACGGGTGCGGCAACCTGTTCCGCTTGCGTTGCGCATCCGGCAAGCGCCAATATGGCCAAAGAAATAGTCAAATATCTGCTCATGTAACCAGCTCCTTTGACTTACGCGCATTTGTCGAAATACTGGGCCACACCCGCCACGTTCCGACCGCGTAAACCAGTCCATATCCAAGCACGATCAACGACGACCAGATATTGAAAGGCGACCGCAATTGCGGCCAGATCAATATCGGAATGATGAACAATCCCCGCAGCAGATAGATTGAGGCGATTGCGACCAGAGCCGTCCGAAGCAGAGGCATGCGACCAATTCGGCCTGCCCCGGAAAAACCATAGGCTGCCCAAATAAACAATATCAGCGCAATCGCGGCGGTGACGATAGCAGGCTGCCATAAACCAGCTTCGGCTGCTTTCGCCATCTCTTCGCCTGCCCCAAAGAAACGATACCAATCGCCTCCGCCGATTATACAACCGATGTGGAGCAGCGCAGCACCCGCACTCAACCACCCCGCGATGGCGAGCAATTTTTGACCGTCCTGCATTAAGCAGGTTCCCGTTCGCGGACAGTCCGGAACTCGATCTTCTTGTCATAGGGCGCGCCGATGATCATGCGCTGCACATAGACGCCCGGCAGGTGGATGCAGTCCGGATCAAGAGTGCCGACCGGCACTACTTCTTCAACCTCGACCACGCACACCTTGCCGCAGGTTGCGGCGGGCAGATTAAAATTGCGCGCCGTCTTGCGAAAAACAAGGTTGCCGCTCTCGTCGGCTTTCCATGCTTTCACCAACGCCAGGTCCGCAAAAATTCCGCGTTCAAGGATATATTCCTCCCCGCCAAATTCTTTGACCTCTTTGCCTTCGGCCACAAGGGTCCCTACGCCCGTCTTAGTGTAAAATCCGGGAATGCCTGCGCCGCCTGCACGCATCCGTTCGGCAAGCGTCCCTTGCGGGCAGAATTCAACCTCAAGCTCACCGGCCAGATATTGCCGCTCAAACTCTTTATTCTCGCCCACATAAGACGAGATCATCTTCTTCACCTGCTTTGTGCGCAGAAGCTTACCGATGCCTTCATTGTCGATACCGGCATTGTTCGACACAAAGGTCAGGCCGGTCACCCCGCTGTCGCGCACCGCATCAAGCAGCCTTTCGGGCAATCCGCAGAGACCGAAGCCGCCGCTGGCAATCAAGATGTCGTTTTTCAAAAGGCCATCGAGCGCCGAAGCCGCGTCGGGGAAAAGTTTTTTCGCCATGAAATGCTCCAGTAATGTGGGAGAGACGGAACGCTATATCGCCTAGCCGCCAACCGGTCCAAAGGTCAACGCCAATAGCGCACCAAGTTCGTCCAACGCCTGTTCGCCGCTGGTGACCTTGATCGCCGCCATGCCCAATTGGGCGGCGGGTTTGCAGTTGATGCCCAGGTCATCGAGATAAATGCAGGCCGAAGGTTCCACAGCCAACGCCGCGCACATCATTTCGTAAATGCGCGGATCGGGCTTGCGAACACCAGCCTTTGAGCTTTCGATAACATGGTCGAACCGGGCCATGATCGATTCCACCGCCCGCGCCTTGTCCCCGTCTGCAGCCATGCCCGCGCCGTGTCCGGCCCGCACATTATTGGTGATGCACCCCAGCGCCAGCCCCTCGCGCTTCAACTGGTCGAGTGCGGCCACCATCGCGGGACGGATGTCACCTGCGAGGCAGGCAATTACTGACGCTCCGTCAAGGCTATGGCCCAAGGTTTCTGCCTCCTGCCGGAACAGCGCATCAAACATCTCGGCGTCAATTTCGGCACGCTCGAATTTCGCCCAGGCATTGTTATCGGGATCGGTCGAATTGACCTTGCGCACAAAATCGCGGGGCAAGCCACGTTCGGCTTCCATCCGGTTGAACGCCTCAAAAGGGGACGAGGTGATGACCCCGCCGAAGTCGAAAATAACCGTATTAAATGCCATAGACCCTCTTACGCGACGCTGGTGCCAAAGAGCGACCCGATAGCCGCAGTCGCCGCCATGGCAAAAGCACCCCAGAAGGTCACGCGTAAAACCGCTTTGCCAATAGGCGCCCCGCCTGCTTTTGCACCGATCGCTCCCAACAGTGCCAGAAACAGCAAGGCCGCGATGGACACCGACCATGTGAGCGTAGATGCGGAGGATAGTGGCACCATGGCGAGGGGGAGCGATGCACCCACCGCAAAGGACGCAGCCGACGCCAGCGCAGCTTGCACCGGACGGGCAGACGTGTGGGCGGCCATTCCCAATTCATCGCGCAAATGCGTGGCCAGCGCATCATGTGCGGTCAGCTTATCAGCGACTTGTTCGGCCAAAGCACGATCAAGGCCGCGCGCTTCGTAAATGCCGACCAGTTCCTCCCGTTCCTTCTCCGGAATGGTTTCCAGTTCCAGCTTCTCCCGCACGCGGTCGGCGCTTTCGGTATCGGCCTGCGAGCTTACGGACACATATTCACCAGCCGCCATCGACATTGCTCCTGCGACCAACCCCGCGATGCCGGTTAACAGCACATTGGCGGGACTTGCCTGCGCCGCAGCGACGCCGACGATCAGGCTGGCGGTGGAGACAATGCCGTCATTGGCGCCCAGCACCGATGCACGGAGCCAACCGATACGGTCGATCAAATGGGCTTCCTTGTGCCTCGGCATGCGACCTGTTCCTTTTCAATAGTTGAGCTTCAAACCCGGTCGTGCCCATCGTGTTTTGACCAGCCGCCCGCTGCCCGAAAGGCAGATATAGGCATCGCGCATATCTTCACCGCCGAATGCGATATTAGTGGTGAAGATGTCATCGGTAGCCACAAATTCGACCAGTTCGCCCTCTGGCGAAATCACGCTGATCCCGCATTCGCCGATGGTGGCGACGCAGATGTTGCCATTGGCTTCCATGCCGAGGCTGTCGAAAAATTTATAACCCGCCGGGCGATAGACCGGAATGCCAGGTCCTCCCGGTCCTGCATCCGCCGCAACCTTGCCGGGGGCGGTAATGTTGAACTTCATCAGACGGCATGTGTAGGTTTCTGCCGCATAGAGCGTCTTCCCGTCGGGCGAGAGTCCCACGCCATTGGGGTTGTTCGACGGAAATATGACCTCTTCCAGATGGCTGCCGTCGGCCTTTGCATAAAAGATGCCGACAATGTCATGGCACCGTTTGGCATAATCGACCTTGCCATGGTCGGTGAACCAGAAGCCGCCATGTTCGTCGAACACAATGTCATTTGGCCCGCGCAGCGTGCAACCGAAATCGCCCGACTTGTAGAGGACTTCTACCGCGCCTGTATCGAGATCGATCCGCTCGATCCGTCCGCCCGAATAATCTTTCGCGATGCCACGCGGTGCCAGAAAACCGTTTGAATCGAGATATTCAAAGCCGCCATTGTTGCAGCAATATAGCTTGCCGTTCGGTCCCATCGCCAGCCCGTTGGGCCCGCCGCCCGTTTTGGCGACCACAGACTTGCTGCCGTCTGGTGCAATGCGGGTGATTTGGCCGGACGCGATTTCGACGAGGATGATGCTGCCATCGGGCAGGATGACCGGTCCTTCGGGAAAGCGCAAACCATCTGCAACAAGTTCAAAATCGGCCATTATGTCTCCTCTCTCTCCCGCGTTTCCAATTTCGCGGCTATTCTATTTCGACGGCGCCTTCCGTTCATCGGGCTCGCGCTTCGGCGCCGAGCTGTCTCCTTCGCCCAGTGCAATCTGCATATACACACTATCCAGCCAGCGTCCGAACTTTCGTCCGACGCTGCGCATCCGGCCCGCATGTTCAAAGCCCATTTTGCCATGCAACGCCACAGAGGCCGGCTCCCCGCCCCCGATCACGGCAATCATCTGGCGAAATCCGAAGGCGGTGGATTGCGTAATCAACGCAGCGAGCAATTGCGATCCGATCCCCTGCCCCACATGATCCGACCGGACATAAATCGAATCCTCGCAGGCAAATCCATAGGCGGGGCGGTCGCGAAATTGCGACGCATAGGCATATCCGACAATTTCAGACCCCCGCGTTGCGACAAGGAACGGCCATCCTTTTTCCCTGATGTCCCTTATTTTCTCTTCGGTTTCTGCCACCGTGCGGGGCACGGTATCAAAGCTGGCACTGCCACTTTCGACATGCGCGGCGTAAATTGCCGCAAGCGCCGCTGCGTCGCCAACTTCGGCCGACCGAAGTACGCAACTGCCCGCACCAGATTCCCCCGTTTCCATGCGGAAGGGCTGACATAGAATAACCGACATGAAAAGTCCTTTAGCGCATCTGCCTGCGCGAAATTTGACGTCGATCAACGAACCGGCCGGAAAAGGGAGTAGCATGTCTTTGTGAAGCCGACTCACCCCCCTTTGTCGGCACAAATGGAAGGAAATGGCGATGAAATCGATCATGGTACATGCAGGCAGCGATTCCGGCTTCGAAGGCCGGTTGCAGGTTGCGCTGGATCTCGCACGACGGTTCAATGGACATCTCTCCCTGATTTTGCCCCGCCCTCCGCAGGACTATGTCGCGTTCGACATGTTCGGTGGCGCGCATTTCATTTCCGAAGCCTTTGATGCAGCAGAGAAAGAGCGGGCAAAGATGCAGGCCGGCGTTGACGCGCATCTGAAAGTCGAAGGCCTGCCATGGGACTGGCAGATTTTCGACGGCACCATTGTCGATGCCCTCGTCAACGCCGCCCGTTTGGGGGACATTCTGGTCATGTCGCTCGACGATACCGCAGCCCGTGTGGGTGGTCAGGGTCGCGCGCTGGTCAGTGATGTCGTCACTGCGTCGCGCACGCCCGTTTTGGCCGTGCCCCTGTCGTGCAAGAGCCTATCTTTTGACCGGGCCATGGTCGCCTATGATGGCGGCTTTGAAGCAGCGAACGCCGTGCGTGCAGCGCGGCCCCTGCTTGCCGAGGCGAGCGCAGTCAGGATTGCCGAGGTTGAAGCGGCGCCCGACGAGTTCCCGGTCACAGACGTTGCAGCCTATCTGTCACGACACGGCGTCAATGCGGAAATTGCCGTCGCGGCCAAAGGCGATGTCAGTATCGAAGAGCGCCTGTTGGCCGAAGCGAAAGACTGGCGTCCCGATTATCTCGTAATGGGTGCCTACGGCCATGGCCGCTGGCGGGAGGCAATCTTCGGCGGCGTAACGCGGTTCCTCTTGGCCGAAATCGGCGTGCCCGTTCTGCTCGCCCATTGATAACCATATTGGCATTCATCCCCCGGCGTGGCAGGTAAGCCGCATCGGGGGATAGGGTATGGATAAAGACACAATGGCGGCCAGCCGGCCCATGGGGTTCTGGATGGCGCTCGCCCTCGTAATGGGGAGCATGATTGGCTCGGGCGTATTTCTATTGCCCGCCAGCCTCGCGCCGCTCGGCTGGAATTCTGCTTTTGGCTGGCTAATCACGGTGGCGGGCGCACTTTGCGTCGCGGCGGTCTTTGGAAAGCTGAGCCGGATCCTGCCCAAAGCCGGCGGACCCTATGCCTATTCCCGTGCCGCCTTCGGTGACGGCGCAGGCTTTGCCATTGCCTGGGCCTATTGGATCTCCATGTGGGTTGGCAACGCCGCCATCGCCACCGGCGCGGTCAGTTATCTCAGCCAGCTTTTCCCTGTGTTGGGCGAACCCGGTATTTCGGCGGCGACCACGGTGGCGATCGTCTGGACATTCACGTTGATCAATATCAGCGGCACGAAGCTGGCCGGACAGGTCCAGCTTGTGTGGACCATCATCAAGATCATACCGCTGATCGCGGTGATCGGCCTTGCCGCCTATGTCCTGACGCAACAGGGCATCGCCGTCGTGCGCCCATTTGCGACTCAGGACCTGTCCTTGTCGGCTATTTCGGCGGCCACGATCCTGACACTTTGGGCGATGCTGGGGTTGGAGACAGCGACCGTTCCGGCGGATAAGGTGGAAAATGCGGAGCGCACCATCGGACGGGCGACACTGCTCGGCACCGGCGGTGCAGGGCTGGTCTACATATTGGTCTGCTCAGCCGTCGTCCTGATGCTACCGGCCGCATTGACCGCAGCCTCGCCAGCGCCCTTTGCGCTGTTTGTCGAAACCTTTGGCGGCGCGAATGCAGGGACGGCGATTGCCGCCTTCGGTGCAATCAGCGCACTCGGCGCGCTCAACGGGTGGGTCATGTGCCAAGGGGAATTGCCCGCCGCGATGGCGCGCGATGGCATGTTCCCCGCCTTTATGGGGAAAGCAGCCCCCAATGGCACACCACGCAACGCCCATCTTTTCACAACCTGCCTTTTGACTGTCGTCATCCTGATGAACAGCAGCCGGTCGCTGTCTGCAATGTTCGAATTTCTGATCGTCCTCACAACGGCCATCGTATTGGTCATGTATTTCGGCTGCGCTGCTGCTGCCGCACGCCTGATGATGCGCGGCCAGATCCCCGCGACCAAGGGGTTCACCGCGATCATCCTGTTCGCCATGCTTTATTCGCTGTGGACCATTTACGGCGCAGGGTGGGAGGCCTTGGGATGGGGGATCGCCTTGCTGTTTGCCGGGCTGCCGACTTTCTGGCTGATGAAAATTTCCCTCGCGCGGGGTTCCCATAGCGCGCCCTGAGGCCTACATGCCCCGCATAGAAAAAATTGCGGGATTTCCAAATGAACAGCACAAGCGAACTCGGTATCTACATCAACGGTAGCTGGCGGCGCGGCGAAGGTCGCGACATCCACAATGTCGTCAATCCGGCCACTGGAGCCGTGATTGCGGAATTGCCGCTGGCAACCGCCGCCGATCTGGACGAGGCACTAGACGCAACGGCCAAGGGATTCGCCCATTGGCGCGCCGTCGACGTTAATGAGCGCGCGGCAATTTTACACAAGGTTGCGGGACTTATCCGTGAACGTGCCGAAGATATTGCAGTGCTGCTGACCACCGAGCAGGGCAAGCCATTGGCCGAAGCACGGACCGAAGTCCTGTCCTGCGCATCGCAATTCGATTATTTCGCCGAAGAAGCCAAGCGCAGCTATGGCCGGGTTCTGGTGCGCCCCACAGGGCAGCGCTCGCTCGTCCTGAAACAACCCGTCGGGCCGGTAGCCGCCTTTTCCCCTTGGAACTTCCCGGTCAATCTGATGTGCAAGAAGATGGCCGCCGCGCTGGCCGCCGGATGCTCGATCATTGCCAAGCCGCCAGAAGAAACACCCCATTGCACCAGCGCGATCATGCAGTGCGTCATTGACGGCGGCGTTCCGGGCCATGTCGCCCAGTTGGTCTATGGCGTTCCCGATATGGTTAGCCGCCACCTCATTGCCTCACCGGTTATCCGCAAGGTCAGCTTCACAGGGTCGGTACCTGTCGGCAAACATCTGTTGAAGCTGGCGGCTGACGGCGTGAAGCGTACCACAATGGAGCTGGGCGGACACGCCCCTGTCCTGGTATTCGACGATTGCGATCTGGAAAAAGCCATCAAGCTGTCGTCCACGCAGAAGTTCCGGAATGCCGGACAGGTCTGCATTTCGCCAACGCGCTTTTATGTGCAGGAAGGCATTTATGACCGGTTCGTCGCCGGCTTTGCCGAAGCAACGAAGAAGGTGCAGATGGGCAACGGCCTCGATGCGAGCACCATCATGGGTCCGCTCGCCAATGATCGCCGTCCGCCCACCATTGAAAAGCTGGTGCGCGATGCCACCGACAAAGGGGCAAAATTGCTCGCTGGCGGCGAACGTGGCGAAGGTGGCTATTTCTATCAGCCCACCGTGCTGGCCGATGTTCCGATGACAGCCGACATCATGACGGACGAGCCCTTTGGCCCCGTTGCGTTGATCCGGCCCTTCAAGGATTTTGACGAGGCCATTGCGCAGGCCAATCGCCTGCCCTTCGGTTTGGCGGCCTATGCCTTTACCGAAAATGCCCGGCAGGCCAATCTGGTCGCCGACGCGCTCGACACAGGCATGGTCGGCCTGAACAGCTTTGTCATCTCGATGCCGGACGCGCCCTTTGGCGGGGTAAAAGAATCCGGATTTGGTAGCGAAGGCGGACCCGAGGGCCTCGACAGCTATTATGTCACCAAGGCGGTGCACCAATATTGATTAAAAGGCGGCTTTATCTCGCAGCCGGCTTCACATCGGTAGCACTGGGAACCTTGGGCACGGTTTTACCCTTGTTGCCCACGGTGCCGTTCATGATTTTGGCCGCCTTTTGCTTCGCGCGCAGCAGCCCGGCGCTTGAGGCGCGTCTGATGAACCACCCCCATTTTGGCCACCATCTGGTCGCTTGGCGGGAAAAGGGCGTTGTGTCGCGGCGGGCGAAATGGTCCGCCGCAACCGCTTTTGCCATCAGTATCGCGATCAGCCTTGCGACCCTGCCGCTACCATGGTCGTTGATCCCGCTGGGCGTCGCGGTGGTTTCCCTAACGTGGATCTGGCGGAGGCCCGAAGCCTGAATTTTAGAGAGCGGCGTCGCGGACCACGGCGATGCCTGCCTCGCGCTGGACCTTCAATTCCGCCTTCAGCTTGGCCGGATCCCGCGCAAAGACAAAGCCGAAGCTGACGCCGCCTTCCTTGCCAATTGTCGCATGGTGCAGCTTGTGGGCCTGCACGAGCCGCTTGGCATAGCCGCTGCGCGGCACATATTTGAAGTAACGCTGATGCACCAAACCATCATGGACCACGGTATAGATGATTCCATAGAACATGATGCCCAGGCCAACCCATGTCCCCGGCTCCCAGGCATTGGCGCCCAGAACAAGCGGGCTGCCGATGGCGAACATCGAAATGCTCATCACCGCGCCGACAATCCCGTAAAGATCGTTTTTCTCAAGGACATTATCGTGCGGCTCGTGATGGTCACGGTGCCAACCCCAGCCCCAGCCATGCATGATATATTTATGGCTCGCCCACGCGACCCATTCCATCGCAAGGACGGTGGCAAGAATAATCAACAGAATGACCGGAATGCTCATTCGGCCTCTCTAGCGACTTTTTATAGGAGAATGAAGTGCACAAGCAGTCGCCTCACTTGATTTCGCTGCAATCGCTTCTATGGCAACATTCATTATGTCAGCGCCCCAAACCCTTTACGAAAAAATCTGGAACGCCCATGTCGTCGAACAACGGGATGACGGCACTTGCCTGATCTTCATTGATCGCCATCTGGTCCATGAAGTCACCAGTCCGCAGGCTTTTGAAGGACTGCGCGTCGCCGGACGCACCGTGCGTCGCCCCGACCTGACTTTGGCAGTCCCCGACCATAATCTTCCCACGACCGCGCGGCGCGATGGTGCGGGCAACCGCATTCCCATCGCCGACCCCGAAAGCGCGGCTCAGTTGGACGCACTTGAACGCAATGCCCCTGCCTTCGGTATCCGCTATATTGCCGATGCCGATCTGGAACAGGGCATTGTCCATGTGGTGGGGCCCGAGCAGGGATTTTCTTTGCCGGGAACAACGATTGTCTGCGGCGACAGCCATACCGCCAGTCATGGCGGGCTTGGCGCATTGGCGTTTGGTATCGGCACGTCCGAGGTCGAGCATGTTCTGGCGACACAGACGCTCCAGCTCAAACAGTCCAAATCCATGGAAGTCCGTGTCGATGGTGAACTTGGCCCCGGTGTTTCGGCAAAGGATGTCGTGCTGCACATCACCGGCGTGCTCGGGGCTTCGGGCGGAACGGGTTATGTTATCGAATATACCGGATCGGTAATCCGCGCACTCAGCATTGAAGGGCGGCTGACCATATCGAACATGGCGATCGAACATGGCGCGCGCGCTGGTCTGGTTGCGCCTGACGATGTGACATTTGCCTATCTGAAGGGCCGTCCCATGGCCCCCAAAGGCGCGCAATGGGATGCAGCAGTCGCCTATTGGCGCAGCCTCGCCACCGATGCAGGCGCTGCATATGACAAGGTGGTCATCATCGACGCAGCCGATATCGCGCCCAGCGTCACATGGGGCACCTCGCCCGAGGATGTCTTGCCTATAACGGGATCCATTCCCGACCCCGCCAGCTTTGCCGACCCGTCCAAACAGGTCGCGGCGCAAAAATCGCTGGATTATATGGGCCTGTCGGCGGGAACCAAGCTTACCGAAATCGAGGTTCAGAATATCTTCATCGGCAGTTGCACCAACAGCCGGATCGAGGACCTGCGTGCCGCCGCCGCCGTGCTGAAAAATCGCAAAAAGGCCGATGCAGTCAAATGGGCGATCGTGGTTCCGGGTTCCGGCCTTGTGAAGCGGCAAGCCGAAGAAGAGGGGCTCGACCGGATATTTACCGACGCCGGTTTTGAATGGCGCGAACCGGGATGTTCGGCATGCCTTGGCATGAACCCGGACAAGGTGCCGCCGGGCGAACGGTGCGCGTCGACCAGCAACCGGAACTTTGTCGGCCGGCAAGGGCCCGGCGCGCGGACTCATCTGGTATCCCCCGCCATGGCGGCTGCGGCCGCTGTCACCGGGCGATTGACCGATGTGCGCGAGCTTAACCGCTGACAGAAATTACGGGGCAAAAGCACTTGGAAATCTTGACTCGCATTAGCTGCCGCAGGATGTAAAATCCTTGTTGGAGGGTAGGATGGCGAAACGTGCAGTCAAAAAGCAGGCGGGCTTAGCAGAGCCTGCACACCATATGGGCGTTGTTGTCGGTTGGACGCATCAGGACTTGGGCGCGTCGATCGACTTGCGCCTTCAGAGCACTGTATCCCAGCAAGCGCTTGACCAGAAAAAGATCGATAGCCACCATTTTCTGATGACGCGCAATCAGGCGCTCCTCCTTGCCAAATTTTTGCTCGACGCCACGGGCCAGTCGCTTCCGCAAAAGCAACGGCCTCCTTTGTGGCGCCGTCTAGCCCGCAGGTTCAACAAATAGGCCAAAGCCCCTTTACTTGTCCGGACGGCCAAAGCTAAGGCTGGGGGATAAGGAAATCAGCAATGACCGAGAAAAAGACAAAATCCGAAGACGAAAAATGGTCGACAGGCGCCAAAGTCGGCGCGGCTGTGGGCTCCGCTGCACTTATGGCGGCATTGCTCTATGCCGGTCGGCGCAGCCTGACGCAGAAGAAGGGCAAGCTGGAACCGCTGTCGCCCGAACCCGAAATTGATCCACAGAGCGAAAACCAGCCCAAGATCGACACGGACTGAACGCGATGCAGCCCATTTCAACCGTCGAAGGCCGCGCCTATCCCCTTGGCCTCAAAAATGTCGACACCGACATCATCATTCCCGCTGAGTGGCTGAAAACGATCAGCCGCACCGGCCTTGGCAAAGGCGCCTTTCAAAGCTTGCGCGCGGTCGAGGGCAATGTTTTCGACGATCCGGAATTCACCGGTTCCCCGATATTGATCGCTGGCGACAATTTCGGATGCGGGTCGAGCCGCGAACATGCTGCATGGGCCATGGCCGACCTCGGTATCTCGGCGGTTATTGCACCCAGCTTTTCCGACATTTTCTCGGGCAATGCGTTCAAAAACGGATTGCTGGCGATTGTGTTGCCCCAGACCGCGATTGACCGGTTGCTGGAAGTTGCAAAGACCGATCCGATCCATATCGATCTGGAAACGCAGACCGTAACGACGCCGTTTCAGGACCGGTTCGAATTCGAGATCGACCCTTTTCGCAAGTACTGCCTGCTGAACGGTGTCGACGAGATCGGCTTGACGCTGGAAAGCAGCGACGCAATCGGCAGCTATGAAAGCCGTCTGGCCCAAGACCGGCCCTGGCTGGTACCATCGGCCGTCTAAAAAATAATGGCGCGTTCGCGCACAGGTGAGAGGAACTTGAAATGAAAGCTTTACTGTCAACGGCCTGCGGTGGTCCCGAAACACTCGTCATGGGCGAGCTGCCGGAACCAGCAGCCGCACCCGGCACGGTTGTTGTTTCGGTTAAGGCTTGTTCGATCAACTTTCCCGACACGCTGATGATTGTCGACCTTTACCAGTTCAAGCCCGCCCGTCCCTTTGCCCCGGGTGGCGAGATTGCAGGCATAGTCGAAGCCGTCGGTGACGGCGTAACCGGCTTTGCCGTTGGCGACCGCGTTATCGGACTGTGCGGGAATGGCGGGCTGACCGAAAAGGTCGCAGTTTCGGCCTTCAATTGCTTCAAAATGCCTGATGCCATGTCGTTCGACGATGGCGCATCGCTTTTGATGACCTACGCCACATCGATCCACGCCCTGAAAGATCGCGGCCATATGAAGGAGGGCGACAATGTCCTCGTTCTCGGCGGCGCAGGCGGCATCGGCATTTCGGCAATTGAACTGGCCAAGGCCTTCGGCGGCCGCGTGGTAGCCGGTGTGTCGAGCGAAGCCAAGGCGCAGATCGCGCGCGAAGCCGGTGCCGATGACGTCGTCGTTTACCCGCATCAGCCGTTCGACAAGGACCAGTCAAAAGCCGTGGCAGAGATGTTCAAGGCCGCCGCGGGTAAGGATGGTTTCAACATCATCTATGACACGGTCGGCGGCGATTATAGCGAACCTGCCGTCCGTTCGATTGCCTGGGAAGGCAAATTTCTGGTCGTCGGTTTCCCCGCGGGCATCGCGAAATTGCCACTCAATCTGACCTTGCTGAAAAGCTGCGATATTTGCGGAGTCTTCTGGGGCGCCTTTGCCGCGCGTACCCCTGCCAAGAACCACGCCAATGTCGCTGAACTGTTCAGCTTGTATGCCGAGGGCAAGATCAAGCCGCGCATTTCCGAAACATTCACCTTGGAAAATGCCGGACAAGCGATTGCACGGCTCGGGGATCGGGCTGCCGTCGGCAAGCTTGTCGTGCACATTTAGCATGAGTCGCCTTGTCGATCAGCGCCTGAACCATTATCTTTGTCACATCCAATTACAGGAACCGCACCATGACCACCTTTGATAGTCGCGAAAATGCCTTCGAGAACAAATTCGCGCATGACGCCGATCTGCAGTTCAAGATTACGGCACGCCGCAACAAGCTGATCGGTCAATGGGCCGCGGAAAAGATGGGCCTGACGCCTGAAGAAACCACATCCTATGCGACTTCGGTTGTGCAAGCCGATTTCGAAGAAGCAGGCGATGAAGATGTCATTCGCAAATTGCTGGGCGATCTGACCTCCGCCGGTGTCGAGGTCGACGATGCCATGATCCGCGCCGCTCTGGACGCCAAGATGGTCGAAGCACGCCGCCAGTTTATCGAGCAAGCCTGATGGCGATGGCGGCGGACGAAATCGAAGGCATGATCAAGGCCGCCCTTCCCGATGCGTTGGTCGAGATCACCGATCTCGCCGGTGACGGGAATCACTATGCCGCACGCGTCGTCAGCGAGAGCTTTCGCGGATTGCCGCGCGTGAAGCAGCACAAAGCAGTTTATGATGCCTTGGGCGGAAAAATGGGCGGTGTATTGCACGCCCTGCAACTGACCACCGCAACACCTTGAATTTGGAGTGAAGAGTATGAGCGTGAACGAACGGATCGACGGAATCGTCAAGACGAATGATGTGGTGCTTTTCATGAAAGGCACGCCGCTTTTCCCGCAATGCGGTTTCTCCAGCAAAGCGGTCGCCATACTCGACCATCTGGGTGTCACCTATGAAAGCGTTGATGTGCTGCAGGACATGGAAATCCGGTCGGGCATCAAGGAATATAGCGATTGGCCAACCATTCCGCAGCTTTACGTCAAAGGCGAGTTTCTGGGCGGTTCAGACATCATGATGGAAATGTACGAAGCCGGCGAGCTTCAGGAACTGGTTACCAGCCAGGGACTAGCCAAAGCCTGATAAGCGGATGCGTCGAACCGGGCCTATCGCCCGCACGACGCCCCTTTTCATTCTGCGCTGTTTACGACCTCAAGCTTGGGCTGCATGATGTGGATCCAGAGCAGCGCCAAGAGATAGGCGCTGGCGCACATGGCGAACATCGGCGTGTAGCCATAACCTGAATCCAATGACCAGCCCGCGAATTCCAGCATCGCCGCGCCGCTGAGATTGCCCACCAGCGCACCAATTGCGATCACGCTGCCGACTTGCCGCGCCGGGATGATATCGGCGGTCATGCCAAAGATATTGGTCGAAAAGCCCTGATGCGCGAACAGCGCAAGACCGATGATCAGCGCCGCCATCCATTCATTGGGCGCCTGCAAAGCCAGCGGAATAGGCAAGATCAGAAGGGCGTAGAAAAACATCGAGGATTTACGCGCGCCGTTGGGCGTCATGCCACGGCCTAGCAGAATGGGAAACAGGATGCCGCTGGTCAGCGCACCGACAGCCGCCAACGCATAAACCACCGCCGTCGGCCCGCCTATTTCCGCCTGCCCCAGCCCGAACTGCCGTGCAAAGAAATCGGGTGCCCAGAACAGGATAAACCACCAGACAAGATCGGTCAGAAGCTTTGCACCGGCAACGGCCCAGGTCCGGCGTTCCTTCAACAGTTCGCGCCAGGGCGGTCCCTTTTCCTTTGGCTGGGTCGCCGCGATGGCCGCGTCGCCAAGAGGCGTCAACTTGCTCGTACCGAGCCACCAAAAGATCAGCCACACAAAGCCGAGAGCGCCCGTGATAATGAACGCCTCTTGCCAGCCATAGGTGATGGCAATCCACGGCACCGTCAGCGGCGCAAGGATCGCGCCGATATTGGCGGCACTATTGATTACGCCGATGCCGACCGACCGCTCGCGGATCGGCAGATAGGTTGCGGCCGATTTCATGGCGGCCGGCGTATTCACCGACTCTGCCACCGCCAAGGTGACGCGGGCGGCGACAAATTGCCCGACCGTGCTGGCATAGGCATGGGCCATGCCGGCGAGGCTCCAGACGGCAACTGCCAAACCATAGCCCCAACGCACGCCAAAGCGGTCGATAAACCAGCCTATTCCAAGCAATGCCACAGCCGTGGCAATCTGGAACGCAGAGCCGAAATGCCCGAATTCACGATCGCTCCAGCCAAATTCGACCTGAAGCGTCGGTTTCAATAATGCGAGAACCTGCCGATCAAGATAGTTCAGCGCTGTTCCGAAAAACAGCAGCGCGATCAGGCCGTAGCGAATCCACTTGCCGGTATCTGTTGCCATTGCGTCCTCTCTCCGGCCTGCTTAATGCTGGCATCTTTCACAGACTTGCCTATAGAAGGCCATATGACACCGCAAGACATAAACGCGAATTATATCGCCGACCTCTATGGCGAGACCTATCTCGCCGAGGAGAATCCGGCGGCGCGCACCCGTCTTGCGGTCCGTGCGCTCTTTCCCGGAATTGCGGTTGTGGCCATCGCATCCGCGGCGGCCACATGGTTTTCCGAACATTATGCCATGCCGGTTATTCTGGCGGGATTGTTGATCGGTCTTGCCCTGAACTTCGTCTCGGCCGAACGTAAGGTCCATCCCGGCCTTGATTTCTGCGGCACATCCTGCCTGCGTTGGGGCATCGTGTTGCTGGGGACGCAGGTCACCGCCATGCAGATTGGCAGTCTGGGCATTGTCGCATTTCTGGGCCTGATCGGCATCATGACGATCGTGATCGGCGCAGGCCTGCTCGGCGCGCATTGGGGTGGGCAAAGCCGTTATGCAGGCTGGCTTGCGGGCGGAGCCACGGCCATCTGCGGGGCCTCGGCGGCGCTCGCCATTTATGCCGTGATCGGGCGGGAACGCTTGAACCAGAACCAGTTCACCCTGACCCTCGTCGGCGTTGCTTTGGCGAGCGCGATTGCGATGTCATTTTACCCGTTAATCGCCGCGGCTTTGGATTTCAGCGACAAGCAGGCAGGCTTTCTGATGGGAGCGGCGGTACATGACGTGGCACAAGCGTTGGGTGGCGGATACAGCTATTCCCAAAATGCGGGCGAAGTCGCCACCATCGTCAAGCTTTCGCGCGTCGCGCTTCTGGCTCCTGCGGTTGCCCTCATCGGCTTGGCAATCGGAAGCAGCGGCGGAAAACCGAAGGGTCTAATCGCCAAGCTTAAGCTCCCATGGTTCATTCTGGCCTTTTTTGCCGCTGTCGCGCTCAACTCGGTCATAGATGCCCCGGCTTGGGTGGCTGAATATGGTTTGGTTGCATCAAAGGCGATGCTGCTTTTCGCGGTTACAGCAACTGCCATGCGGTCGCGTCTCGATCTGCTTTTAAGCCAGGGCTGGAAAGCACTATTGCCGGTGATGCTGGCTACGTTCATGGCCTTCGTCGCATCTGCCGCTTTCGCATGGGCATTTTTATGACTGAACAGATTTACGACCTCGTCATCGTCGGTGGCGGCGTCAATGGAGTGGGAATAGCCCGTGATGCTGCCGGACGCGGGGCGAAGGTCCTGTTGCTGGAACGAGGCGATCTGGCGCGCGGGACATCTTCGGCATCGACAAAGCTGATTCATGGCGGGCTGCGCTATCTGGAACATTATGAATTCGCGCTGGTGCGCGAATCTCTCATCGAGCGAGAACGGCTTTGGGCGATTGCGCCCCATATCATCTGGCCGCTGCGTTTTGTGCTGCCACACCAAAAGGGCATCCGCCCCGCGTGGCTCGTTCGGCTGGGCCTGTTTTTGTACGACCATATCGGCGGGCGCAAGAAATTGCCCGCCACCCGCACGCTTCACCTGCATGATTCCCCGGCAGGAGCGCCTTTGAAGCCCGAATATGACAAAGCCTTCGAATATTCGGATTGCTGGGTGGATGACGCACGGCTGGTTGTCCTGAACGCCTTGGATGCAGCAGAACATGGTGCGGACATACGCACCCGCGCCGAAGTCACACATCTCGAACGCCGTGACGGGCTCTGGCATATCGAAATTGCTGGCCAGCCTGCCGTTACGGCACGTGCCGTGGCCAATGCAGCCGGCCCCGCGGTGCTGGACCTGTTGGCGCGCACAACCGGACATCAGCGCAAGCCCGATGAGCGCATACGTCTGGTAAGAGGATCGCATATCGTCGTGGCCAAGATGTTCGACACGCCACAAGCCTATTTCTGCCAGAATCCCGACGGCCGCATTTTCTTTGCCATCCCCTATGAGGATGATTTTACCCTGATCGGCACCACCGATGCGGACCATCAAGGGCCGCTCGACAATATTACCGCGACCGAGGAAGAAATCCGCTACATCTGTGAATCCGCGGGCGTCTATTTCAAACAGAAGATAACGCCTGATGATGTGATCTACAGCTACGCCGGCGTCCGGCCGCTCGTCGACGACGGCTCCGGCAAACCCGAGACGGCATCGCGGGGCTATCATTTCGATCTGGACACCGATGCGCAGGGAACAGCGCCGTTGCTCTCCATCTTCGGTGGAAAAATCACCACCTATCGCCACCTAGCCGAGAGCGCCGTTGGCAAACTGGCCGAGTATTTACCGATGCTGGCGGGGCCTAGTTGGACCCTCGAAAAACCGCTGCCCGGTGGGGATTTCCCTATGGACGGGGCAGAGGCGTTGTGCAGCCGGTTCGCCACGCTTTATCCCTTCCTACCCATGCCGCTGATCCGGCGACTGGTGCGGTCCTATGGCACAAGCGCACAGAAGTGGATTGGCGAGGCCAAGGCCATCGCCGATCTCGGGACGGACTTCGGCCATGGTCTTTACGCGGCAGAGGTCGATTATCTGATCGACCAGGAATGGGCGCGATCGGCAGACGATATACTCTGGCGGCGCAGCAAGTTGGGGCTGCGGTTCGACAGCGCACAAGCCGCCGCACTCGATGCCTATGTACTCAGCAAGAGATGAGCTTGCAGCTTTAGCCTCTCTCGCCTAGCTTCGGGTCAGTGCCACAGGGGCCAAACAAGCTAAACGATAAATCGAGGTCGCTTTCATGCATGAGGGTCGCAGTGACGGACTTGAGCGTACCGACACGCCGGTGAACGACCAGCACTCATCTTTTACTTCCCCCGACAAAATCGAAGTCACGCATTTCGCACCAGCGGCCGAACTGGCACCCTATGTCACACAGATCTATTTTTTCCGCTGCGATGAACCTGCGATACGCGACCGGCAACCGGCAGCACTTGGCCATCTGATATTCCTGCTCAGCGGGCGGGGTACATTGAAATTTCAAAATGGCGATATCGTCGAGGTTGCCGACGCAACTGTCTTTGGCCCGGGTCTTGCCGCTGCGGAATTCGACTTTGAAGGCCCCCTTTACGATCTGGGCTTTGCGCTTTCCCCCTTGGGATTCGTGGCGCTGACCGGAAAGGCTGCAAATCTATATGCGGACCGGGCCGTTCCGGCGTCCGAACTGTTCGGTCCGAAGGTCGACCAACTGGCCGAAGAGTTTAGCACAGGGCACCGGCAGGGAACGATGCGCGTGGCCGAAATGGTCGAAAAGGCAACCGCCCTTCTTCTGTCCCTAGTACGGCCGGTTCCACCATCGCATATGCATATGGTGCACACGGTCATAAATTGGCTCTCCAGTGACCTGGAACCCAATGTCGAGAAGCTTTATCCGATGCTGGATATGTCGCGCAGCACCGCCGCACGGCTCATTACGCGATATTTCGGTTCGGCCCCCAAACCGTTGATGCGCAAATATAGGGCGCTTCGAGCGGCAAGTATGCTGATCGACCCCAACTGCACCAACACGCTACGCGCCCAGATCGAGTCGCTTTTCTACGACCAGCCGCACATGATTCGGGAAATCCGGCAATTTGCGGGACGAACCCCGGGGACGCTGGATGGCGATGATACAAAAATCCTCCGTATCTGGCTGTCGAAAGACAATTACCGCGATATCGAGACCTTTCCGGGTTGATTTTTGCCTGCAAAAGGACCATTTGCCTGAAATCGGAATAAATTTGTCTGATTAAGGTTTCGCACATGCGCTTGTCCAATATGGCAGATTATGCAGTGGTCGTTATGAGTGCGGCGTCGCGCCATTGCGGCAGCTTGCGTACGTCCGCAACGGAACTGGCGAGCGAAACCGGAATCGCGCTTCCCACCGTACAAAAACTGGTGAGCATTTTGACCAAAGGCGGACTTCTCCGCTCTGTCCGGGGTGCAGGCGGCGGTATCCAGCTTGCACGTCCCGCTGCGGCGATCACGCTGGCCGATATTATCGAGGCGGTGGAAGGGCCGATTGCCATGACCAACTGTATAAATGCGTCCACCTGCAACTGCGCGATTGAACCGGACTGCAATATCAAGCCGCATTGGGCGATTGTGAACAATGCGGTCCGCAGCGCCCTGTCCGATGTCTCGCTCAGCAGCCTTGCCGTGGGGCGGGCCGCATGAACGACGATACCGCCATCAAGGATCAAGCTGCGTGGGATGCCGCCGACAAGGTTGCGGACTATGAACATGGCTGGTCGTCCGACATCGAAACCGATTTCGCGCCCAAGGGCCTGAACGAGGATACCGTCCGCTTCATTTCGGCCAAGAAGAACGAGCCGGAATGGATGCTCGAATGGCGGCTGAAGGCCTTTGCCATGTGGAAGACGATGACGCCGCCCGACTGGGCCAAGCTGAACGTCCCGCCCATCGATTATCAGGACGCTTATTATTACGCCGCGCCAAAGGCCAAGCCAAAGCTCGGTAGTCTGGACGAGGTCGATCCCGAAATCCTGCGCGTTTACGAAAAGCTGGGCATCCCGATTGCCGAACAGAAACTGCTCGCCGGTGTCGAAAGCGATCCGGGCGAAAGCGGGGATGGCGGACTGCCTGCGCGCCGCGTTGCGGTCGATGCGGTGTTTGATAGCGTGTCCGTCGCAACCACCTTCCGCGCCGAACTGGAACGCGCTGGCGTGATCTTCCGGTCCATTTCCGAGGCCATCAAGGAATATCCGGAACTGGTGAAGAAATGGCTCGGCAAGGTTGTGCCGATGCGCGACAATTATTTCGCGACGCTCAACTGCGCGGTCTTTTCCGACGGCACCTTCGTCTACATCCCTGAAGGTGTGCGATGCCCGATGGAGCTTTCCACCTATTTCCGCATCAACGCCGAAAATACCGGCCAGTTTGAACGCACGCTGATCGTGGCCGACAAGGGCAGCTATGTGTCCTATCTCGAAGGCTGCACCGCGCCGATGCGCGACGAAAACCAACTCCACGCCGCTGTGGTCGAACTGGTCGCGCTCGACGATGCAGAGATCAAATATTCGACGGTGCAGAACTGGTACCCCGGCGATGCCGAGGGCAAGGGCGGCATCTATAACTTCGTGACCAAGCGTGCCTTGTGTCAGGGCGCGCGGTCGAAGGTCTCCTGGACCCAGGTCGAGACCGGCAGCGCGGTGACGTGGAAATATCCTTCATGCGTGCTTAATGGCGAAAACAGCGTCGGCGAATTTTACTCGGTCGCGGTGACCAACAATTACCAGCAGGCCGACACGGGCACCAAGATGATCCACAATGGCAAGGGCTCACGCTCCACCATCGTGTCCAAGGGCATCAGCGCCGGGCACAGCAACAACACCTATCGCGGACTGGTGCGCGTCGCGCCCAATGCGGAAGGCGTGCGCAACTTTACCCAGTGTGATTCCTTGCTGTTGGGCTCCCTGTGCGGGGCGCACACCGTTCCCTATATCGAGGTCCGCAACCCCAGCGCGCAGATCGAGCATGAGGCAACGACCAGCAAGATTTCCGACGACCAGCTATTCTACGCGATGCAGCGTGGGCTGGGGCAGGAAGAAGCAGTCGCCCTGATCGTCAACGGCTTCGCCAAAGAAGTTCTGCAGCAATTGCCGATGGAATTTGCGGTCGAGGCGCAGAAGTTGTTGGGGATTTCGCTTGAGGGGTCGGTGGGGTGATGTTGCTGTCTTTAGTTCTAGCTTTGTCAACTTCAGCTTCGGCGCCTGCACAGGGCGACGCAAAAGTGGTGGCGGTCCAGGAATTATCTGTATCATTCCCAAGTGAAATTGGCTCAGCAATCAAGCCATATCTGGATTGCCTTGTAGCAGCGGTCAACGTGGGCATCGGCGAAGGTATGAAGTCCGATGGCAACGCCATGCGCGCTATCGGTGCTAAGTCACGTGAAACGTGCCTGCCGGTCCGTAAAAGTGCTCAATCAGACGCCGAGAAAATCTTGGAACAGTATCCCAACCGAAGTTCGGAACAGCGAAGTGCAATGATTGAATCGGCTTTAGTCAGCGCGGAAAGCCTGTCCGAAAACATGGCCGACATGATGGATCAAGACAACGCAAGCGCTGAAGCAAGTGGAAAAACTAATGCTCCAAATAACTAACCTCCACGCAACCGTTGCCGACAAGCCGATCCTGAAGGGGCTTACGCTCAGTCTGAACGCGGGCGAAATCCATGCGATTATGGGCCCCAATGGCGCGGGCAAATCGACGCTTGGTTATGTGCTGTCAGGGCGGCCCGGCTATGAAGTGACCGAAGGATCGGTGACGTTCAACGGCGAAGACCTGCTCGGCATGGAGCCGCATGAGCGTGCCGCCGCTGGCCTGTTTCTGGGTTTCCAATATCCGGTCGAAATCCCCGGCGTTTCCAACGTCCAGTTCCTGCGCGAGGCGCTGAATGCGCAGCGCAAGCATCGCGGCGAGGCTCCACTGACCGGCAGCGAATTCCTGAAGGTCGCGCGCGAGCAAGCGGGCGCACTGGGCATGGATATGGATATGCTCAAGCGTCCGGTGAATGTCGGATTCTCCGGCGGCGAGAAGAAACGCAACGAGATGGTGCAAATGGGCATCATCGATCCCGCGCTCGCGATCCTCGATGAGACCGACAGCGGCCTCGACATCGACGCGCTGCGCGTGGTGGGCGACGGCATCAACCGCATCATGCGCAAGCCGGACAAGGCTGTGTTGCTCATCACCCATTATCAGCGGTTGCTCGACTATGTGAAGCCCGACTTTGTCCATGTTCTTGCCGATGGCCGTATCACGCGGACCGGCGGTGCGGAGCTCGCGCTGGAACTGGAGCGCGACGGGTATAAGGAACTGGCTGCATGAGCGCCGCAGGCATTCCGCTTTTTCTTCTTCGTGCCTTAGTGTCTTCGTGCGAGTCTAATTTTGTTCGCACAAAGGCACAAAGGCACCAAGAGGCTGCGCGCCGATGACTGCTGCGCTCCCAACCCGCCGGGACGAAGCATGGCGCTATAGCGACATCGCCGCCGTCGAAGCCGCATGGCCTTTGCCAGCGGCGGAAGCCATCCTCGTGCCAGCGGACAGCGATTTCGCGCGCACCATCGTGCAAGACAGTGGCACGATAAACCAGCTCGACATCGCAATCGGCAAGGGCGCAACCGCAGCCATCCATGTGCTGAGCATCGGCGGTGACTATGGCCGGGTGGAACTGAACGTTACCCTTCACGAAGGTGCGGATTTCAAACTCGGCGCGGTGCAGATCGGCGGGGGAACACAAAATCTCGAGATTGTAACCACCGTTACCCATACCGAACCCGGGGCAACTTCCTCCCAGATTGTACGCTCGGTCCTCGCCGGGACAGCAACCGGAACCTATCTCGGCAAGGTTGGCGTCGCCCGCGATGCACAGGCCACCGACAGCGAACAATCGGTCAAGGCAATGCTGCTCGACCGCAGCGCAACAGCCAATGCGAAACCCGAACTCGAAATCTACGCCGACGACGTCAAATGCGCGCATGGCTGTGCCATTGGCGAGTTGGACCCGATGGGATTATTCTATCTTCAGGCCCGCGGGCTGACGCCGGCAGATGCCAAAAAACTGATGCTGCAGGCGTTCGTAGCCGGGGTGTTCGAAGGCGCGGCGGATGAAGAGATGCTGACCTCTCTGGCGCTACAAAAGCTGGGGGATCTGGTGTGAACGCGCCTGTGTCCATCAGCACCGCTATGCGGGATCAATTTCCGGGTCTTGCCAACAACTGGCATTATCTCGACACCGCCGCGACCGCGCAAAAGCCGCAGGTCGTGCTCGACGCGATGGTGCGCGCGGGCGGTACCGATTACGCGACGGTGCATCGGGGCGTCTATGCCCGTTCTGCACATATGACGGTTGCGTTTGAAGCTGCCCGGGAACGGGTCGCGCGCTTCATGGGCGCGGCCTCGGCCAACGAAATTGTCTTCGTGCGCGGTGCGACCGAGGGTATCAATCTGGTCGCGCACAGTTGGGGCGGCGCGCATCTGAAGGCGGGCGACCGCATCATGCTCAGCCAGCTGGAGCATCACAGCAATATTGTGCCTTGGCAGATGGTCGCCGAAAAGGTCGGCGCGCACATTGATGTGTGCCCGTTGACGGCCGACGGCCTGATCGACCTTGATTGGCTGGAAGAGAATCTGACCGAACAGCACAAGCTGGTCGCGCTGGCCCATGTGTCCAATGTGCTAGGTTCAGTGCTGGGCGTGAAACGGGCGGTAAAGGCGGCACATACCGTGGGCGCAAAGCTGATGCTGGACGGCTGCCAGGCGGCCCCGCGTATGCGGCTCAACATGGCCGAACTCGGCTGCGACTTTTATGTGTTTTCGGGCCACAAGCTTTATGGCCCCACAGGTGTCGGCATCCTCTGGGCAAAGGCGGAAACGCTGGAGTCCATGCCCCCCTGGCAAGGTGGCGGCGCAATGATCGACCGCGTCACTTTTGAAAAGACAAGCTATGCCCCCGCCCCTTCCCGGTTCGAGGCTGGGACGCCGATGATTATCGAGGTCCTTGGCCTGCACACGGCCATAGATTTCGTCGACGCCATCGGCCCTGAGGATATTTTCGCGCACGAAAGCGCCCTTGCCGCGCAGACCCGCGACGCGTTGCGGAGCATCAATTCGATCACGCTGTTCGGGCCGGAAAAGTCGGCCGGAATTGTGTCTTTTTCAATGGCAGGGGTGCATCCCCATGACATCGGCACCATATTGGATGAAGAAGGCGTGGCCATCCGTGCCGGCCACCATTGCGCGCAGCCGTTGATGGACCATCTGGGTGTCCCGGCGACCGCGCGGGCAAGTTTCGGTATTTATAATGATGAAAGCGATGTCGCGGCTTTGGTGCGCGGCCTTGAAAGAGTGAAGAGGATTTTCGGATGAGCGACGATGGCATCCGCATTGAAGAAGTCGAGAGCGTGGAAAAGCCAGCCAAAGCGCGGGTTGAAACGGCATCGGAAACATTCGAGCGCAAGAAAGACTATCTGGAAGGCTTTCTGGCGCAGAAACCCGCCGCGCCGGCCGCAGGCGAGCCGGATGGCGACCTGTATGAAGCGGTCATTGCCGCGTTGAAGGAAATTTTCGATCCCGAAATTCCGGTCAATATCTATGACCTTGGCCTGATCTATAATGTGGAGATCAACGACGGCCATGCCCTGATTTCGATGACGCTGACGACGCCACATTGCCCTGTGGCCGAATCCATGCCGGGCGAAGTCGAATTACGGGTGGGCGCGGTGCCGGGTATCGGCGACGCGGAAGTAAATCTGGTATGGGAGCCAGCCTGGAGCCCAGCCAATATGACCGACGAAGCCCGTCTGGAGCTTGGAATGTTATGAGCGATGTGAAAACACGAGCCCGCCCCGCGGCCGTTATGCTGACGCCGGCGTCCGAAGCACGCATTGCCGAGCTGATGGCCAAGGCACCTGCGGACGCGATTGGCGTAAAGCTGTCGACACCGCGCCGCGGCTGTTCCGGCCTTGCCTATTCGGTCGATTATGTCACCGAAGCGGTGCCCTTTGACGAGAAGATCGAGACGCCCGGCGGGGTGCTGTACATTGATGGCGGTTCCGTCCTCTATCTGGTCGGCTCCACCATGGATTGGGTCGAAGACGAATTTTCAGCCGGCTTCGTCTTCAACAATCCCAATGCCACCGGCAGCTGTGGCTGCGGCGAGAGCTTTACCGTTTAGGCCAGGCGCTCAAAAATCATATTGGAGCCGGAAGGCAACGCCAACATCGTTGGGCATATTTTCGAAGTGGCCCGGTTCCTGCCGCCAGAAAATATTGGACGAAAAATAGCCCCCGGTCAGGGGAACAGTCCAGGCCAGTTCGCTTGCGATTTCGCGGCCTTTGGGGGCAAGGCTGAAACGGCGGATGCCAAAGGTTGGCGTCAACGTCGCATAGTCATAGGACACAGGCACATTCAGCGCGAGACCGCCGCCGGTCACGCGCAGCGGTTGCGCCACACGCAATGCGATCCGGTCGCCGCTGGTCAGGGCATTGGGCCGCGCAATATCCAGCGAGAAGGCATTGCTTTTCAACAGACTGCTGCCGGAGATGCTCCCGCCGCCCTCGGCATAGGTCCAGCCCTGCCGCCAACTTGCGGCCAAAAGCCACTTTGACCCCAACGCAACCTCACCATTGCCATCGAGGAAGAGCGAGCGCGCGCCATTTTGGCCGATAAATTGGGCAAAGCGGGCACCCAATACCGTTTCATCCTCCTGCATCCAGCTTGCGCCCAAGGCGAGTTTCGCCCCCGCAAGCTGGCGATCGAGCGAAAAGCCCAGCGTCGAATAGGGATAGCGATGCGTCCCGCTCCGGCTGAATTCAAGGCCGCTGCGTTCAAATAATCGAACGTCGCCCATTTCAACGCTGCCCGTCAGGCCAAAGCCTGCGATTTCACGGCGAAGCGCAAAAGAACTGCCTGCCAGCCGTTCGAATCCACTTTCCAGCCGCGCTTCACTGGCGGTCAGGAATGCCCCGCTCTGCATATTCTGTAGTGCGGCCACCTGTCCGGCAGCGGCTTGCCGGATACCGAGGCTGAACCGCGTATCGCGGGCGATTTCGGCACTGACGCGTCCGGCAAGCACACGCGCCTGGCGTTGCTGTCCATCCGACAGAACCAAGGGCAAAACGTCCACCGCACCCGAGGCTCCGCCGCGGATCGATAAGGCGATCTGCGTTGTGCCGACCCCCATGCTGACCGAGCGCCCCTGATCAATCAGGGCAGGCGTCAGGCGCAGGCGCGGCGTGCTGGCATTCAACCCGTGCGCCAGATTGATGTCATAGGCACGCCCGTAGCTGTCGAGAATCACCGCATCGACGAGGCGGTTGGACAGGGCAACATCGCCCATGGGGCCGGAGGTCGTTCCCCCATTTCCGGCCAGGGGAACCACCGTGGTCGTTCCCGCAAGCGAAGTCGTGCCGGCCGGTGCGAAGGCGCGTGCAATATCCAATATGCCGCGTCCGTATATCGCATCGGTTCCCGCCGCACCCGCATCCCGCGCGCTGGTCAAAAGCAGATTGACGATCTGTTGACCCGTCAGATTGGGAAATGCCTGCGCCAGCAAGGCAGCAGCTCCCGCGATTTGAGGGGCTGAAAAGGAGGTGCCGTTGAACACCCGGACGAAGGTCTGTCCATTTTGCTGGAACCTGTAGATTGTGTCATTCTGATATTCGCAGCAAACACCTTCGCCCAACGCGGACAGGACGGTGCTTTGGGATACTCCGGCCTTATTACTGAAATCCGAAATGACGCCTTGGTCGTCTACAGATGTCGCAATGATCACAAGGCCATTACCATTGGCCACCAGAGCTTGGGCAAAGGGGCTGGGATTATTGGGATCGAAGGCGGGAGAGGCATCATTGCCCTCATTTCCCGCAGACACAATCACGACAATACCCACAGACGTGGCGCGGTTTATGGCGGCGCGCAAAGTCGAATTGGCCCCCCCTGCACCGCCGAGCGAGATATTGATCACCCGTGCACCATTGTCGACTGCCCGATTGACCCCTGCAGCAATGGAGGAATCAAAAAAGGAGCAGCTTGCTTCGTCTTCGCCGGGAGCGGGTGTGGTGCAGCTGCCCGACTGATCCGCGCGCAGCGCCAAGATGGTGGCGTTAAAGGCAATGCCATGCGTGTCGCGGTCATCTTTCGCCGCAGCTATGACGCGCGTAACTTCGGTCCCATGCCCGTCATCATCGCCCAAGGGCCGGCCCGCCCCGGTCACATCGCCCGATTGCGGATGGATCCTGCCCGTAAATTCATGACTACTGGGATCGATCCCAGAATCGATGACGCCAACGGTAATCCCCTGCCCGGTTGCACCTGCCTGATAGGCGGTGATGGCATTGTGAAAGCCAGGGCCATCCGAACGGTTGAATTCCGACGTCGCAAAATTCGTCGTCGGAGGGGGAGGCGGTGGCGGGGGAGGTGGTGGCGGAGGTGGCGGGGGCGGTGCGACAACCGGCGGAGCGACCGGTGGTGCAGGCGTAGAGCTGATTCCACCACCTCCTCCACCACCACAGGCTGACAAAGCCAACGCAAAAACGACCGAACTGCCAATGGCTACGGTCCGACGATGATTGGTTGCACGCATAACAGTTCGAACCTTCCCCATTTCAGTCGCTATATTAAGTACGAACCGCTTTCGCAAAAATTAACATGACCATCTTCGATTGAGCTAATCGCAATAGATGGCTAGGCGACCCTTTATGAACCCGGCCTATGCACATATCGACACATGGATATTCGATCTCGATCTGACCTTATATCCGCCGGAAGCCAATATCATGGCGCAGGTGCGGGACCGGATCGCTCTTTTCGTCCAGAATCATTTTCAGATTGGGCCCGATGAAGCGCACGACATCCGCTACCGTTATTGGAAGCAATATGGCACGACGCTGGGCGGGTTGATGCACGAGCATGGGGTCGAACCCCATGGCTATCTTGATTTCGTTCATGACGTGGATTTGTCGTTGCTGCTCCCGGCGCCGGAATTGCGTGCCCGCATAGAGGCACTGCCTGGCCGGAAATTGATTTTCACCAACGCCGACGCACCCTATGCCGAACGTGTGTTGGAAATACGCGGCCTGTCCGGTCTGTTCGAGGATGTTTTTGATATCCATCGCATGGCCCATCGGCCCAAGCCCGATCCCGTCAGCTATACCGCGCTTTGCGCCGAGCTTGGCATCCATGCTCAGCGGGCATTGTTCGTCGAGGATTCAGCCCATAATCTGGTACCCGCCAAGGCCATGGGTATGACCACAATTTGGGTGAAACATGACGGCGAAGCTGATAGCAGCGGCCATGACGACCATATTGACCATGAAATCACCGATGTGACCGAATGGCTTTCCGCAATTCACAGTCTTGAAAGAGCAACATGACAGACCAACTTTCCACCATCATCGACAGCGCATGGGACGCACGCGACGGGATTAGTTCGGCTACACAAGGTGACATCCGTGACACGGTGAACAGCGCGCTCGCCGGACTGGACGATGGCCGGTTTCGCGTTGCGGAAAAGGTCGACGGTCAGTGGCAGGTCAACCAGTGGCTGAAAAAGGCCGTTCTGCTTTCTTTTCGGTTGAACGACAATGTCGTGGTGGATGGCGGTGCTTCGGGCGCCCCTGCCTACGACAAGGTCCCGTCCAAATTCGCCGGTTGGGGCGAGAACCGTTTTCGCGAAGCGGGCTTTCGCGTAGTTCCCGGCGCGGTTGCGCGGCACGGATGCCATATCGGCAAAAACGTCGTTTTGATGCCCAGCTTTGTGAATATTGGCGCACGTGTCGACGACGGCACCATGGTCGACACATGGGCAACGGTCGGCAGCTGCGCCCAGATTGGCAAGAATGTCCATCTGTCGGGCGGCGTCGGGATCGGCGGGGTGCTGGAGCCGTTGCAAGCAGGGCCAGTCATCATCGAAGATAATTGCTTCATCGGCGCACGCTCAGAAGTCGTCGAAGGCGTGATCGTCGAAGAAGGAGCCGTTCTGTCGATGGGGGTCTTCATCAGCTCCACCAGCAAGATCATCGACCGTACGACCGGCGAAATATTCGTAGGCCGCGTTCCTGCCTATTCGGTTGTCGTTCCGGGATCGTTGCCCGGTAAAGCGTTGCCGGATGGCAGCCCTGGCCCCAGCCTGTCCTGCGCCGTGATCGTCAAGCGCGTGGACGCGCAGACCCGCGCCAAGACCGCAATTAACGACCTACTGAGAGATTAAATCGATAAGTTGAGTGCGTTTAAACCGAAACGCACTTGCAAATCAGAGCGAATCACTCCATAAAGATTGGGCGGACCGGGCCCCTCTGGCGTTGGCTTCTTTTCGGAGAAACGTGATGTCGGCCGCATCGGATGTTTCCGGTGCACTGGCTTGGCGGTCCTCCCTCCAAACCCCCGAAACCCTGCCTTTCCGGTCGCCGGAGCATCCGATTGAACCCCATTAAGTTCAAAGAGGATGATCATATGACTTTTTCTTCATTTCGACTGATGCAGTTTCACCAGAAACTCGACCGTGAATTGCGTGCCGAGCTGAAACGACGCTGGCCGGATGTATTCCGCATCCAGAAGCTCAAGCGGCTGAAGCTGGCGGTCAAGGACCGGCTGCAGAAAAGCGCCATCGGCCGTGGAGGCAAGTCGCGTCTGCACCTGCAGAAAATCTAAACGACAATAACCCTCTCCCGGCACCATGTGGTTCGCCCGCATGGTGCCGTTTTGAGTTTCTAACAGGGAATATAAAATGGAATTTCTCATGATGGACTGGCTTGGAACGCCGGTCTGGTTCTGGATGGCCTTTCTGGGTCTGGTGGTCGCGCTGACCGCCTTCGACCTGGGCATCCTGCACAAGGAAGATAAGGAGATGGGCATCGGTGAAAGCCTGAAGCTTTCGGCCTTCTACATCTCTATCGCACTGGCCTTTGGTGTCTGGGTCTATTTCCAGAAAACCGCGGCCTTCGGCCCTGAAATCGGTGCCGATCTGACGATGAAATATTATACGGGCTTCTTCATCGAAAAGGCTCTGTCGATCGATAATATCTTTGTCATCGGCCTGATATTCACGACCTTCGCGATACCGCCCAAATATCAATATCGCGCCCTTTTGTGGGGCATCATCGGCGTTATCGTTCTGCGCGGTATCATGATCGCCTTGGGTGCGGCTCTGGTGGAGCAATTCTACTGGGTGCTGTATTTCTTCGCCGTGTTCCTGATCGCAACCGGCGTAAAGATGCTTTTCGCCAGCGAGAAGCCGATGGATGTTGCCAACAACCCGGCGGTGAAGTTCATCTCGCGGATCATGCGGGTGACACCTGAATTGCACGAGCAGAAATTCTTCGTCCGAATTCCGGATACGAAGACAGGCAAGCTGATCACCGCTGCGACACCCTTGTTCCTTGCCCTGGTGGTGATCAACGTCGTCGACCTCGTATTTGCGGTCGACTCCGTACCGGCAATCTTTGCGATCACGACCGATACCTTCATCGTCTACACGTCGAACATCATGGCGGTATTGGGTCTGCGCGCGCTCTATTTCGCGCTCGCGGCGATGGTGCACCGTTTCCACTATCTGAAATATGCCCTCGCGCTGGTTCTGGTGTTCATCGGTTCGAAGATATTCGTGTCCGATTTCATCCTGGGCGGCGACAAGTTCCCGCCGGTATTAAGCCTTGCGGTGACCTTCGGCCTGATCCTCGGTGGCATATTCTACTCGCTTTGGAAGACCAAGGGCGAGGAGGCTGCAGCACATAGCTAACGACGGTCTTTCGTCGGGGCATTAAAGTCGGGCGGTTTGTTGGCAATCCACGCCACAAACCGCCCGATTTCGTCATGCGCCAAGAGCGCATCGACCGTTGAATAGCGTTTCTCAAGATCGCTGTTCGTGAAATTGGCATGGATCGTCCGGTGGCAGATCGGATGAACCGCCTCGCGCGCTTTCCCACCCCTGCTTTTGGGTATCGGGTGGTGCCATTCGGTGACGCTACCCATCTCCCGCCCGCACAGCCAGCAGTGAACAACAGGCGGAGCGGACTCCTCCTCTTCATCTTGCCAGTCGCGTGATTTGCGGGCCATCTAAGCTACCGCCACCGCGTGGGGCATCAGCTCTTTGTCGGGCCAAGCAAATCCAGCACCGCCGCCGTCATCGCCTCGATACCGAGACGCACAGACGGCTCCGGATCGATTTTGAACAGCGGCGAATGATGTCCCGCAACCGGCTTGCCGCCATTTTTCGCAGCCTCGATCCATTCCGGCGCAGTCCCGCCCACGGCGAAATAATAGCCGGGGATGTTGAACTGCGGATCGACAAAGAAGGCAAAATCTTCAGCGCCCATATTGGTCTGGCGGAAGGGAACGACGACCTCTGCGCCCAGCGCATTGGCAATCGCGCCATTCAGCCGGCGGGCGAGTGCGGCGTCGTTCACGGTGACTGGCGTCGATTCCGTTACCTTGACGATCGGTAGCTTGTCTTCGGGCAACCCATGGGCACGGCCGATACCCACAGCCACGCGCTCGATCGACGCGATCAACTTGTCACGGACATCCCGGCTGTTCGCGCGGACGGTGACCTGTAGATCGGCGAACTCCGAAATGATGTTATGCTTCGTTCCCGAATGGAAGGCACCGACCGTGATGACGCCTGCATCAAGCGGACCTTTTTCCCGGCTGATGATAGATTGCAGACCGACCACGATCTGCGACGCGATATAGACCGGATCCCTTCCGAGATGCGGCGCCGCGCCGTGGGTCGCGATACCGGGCACACGAATGTCCACGCTGTCGGCGGAGGAATATTGGATGCCTTCCGACGCGGCGATCTTTCCGGTTTCCAGTTCGGCAGCGACATGGAAAGCCAGTGCATAGTCCGGTTTCGGGAATCGGGTGTAGAGACCATCCTTGATCATCGCCGCCGCGCCGCCGACACGTTCTTCCGCCGGTTGCACGATGAACACCACCGTCCCTTTCCAGCGATTCCTCAGCGACGCCAATTGCCGCGCTGTACCGACGAGCGAGGTTATGTGCACATCATGGCCACATGCGTGCATGACGGGCATTTCCAGACCATCAACGCCAACTTGCCGGACAGTCGATGCATTGGCGAGGCCGGAGCGTTCCTGAACGGGCAGACCGTCCATATCGGCACGCACCAGCACCACGGGGCCTTCGCCGTTTTTCAGCACACCCACGACGCCAGTCTCGCCGACCTTCTCGGTCACCACCATACCGGGTACCGCGCGCAATTCCTGCGCCATGCGCGCGCCGGTTTTATATTCACGGAACGACAATTCGGGGTTGCGGTGAAAATGGTCCCACAGCGCGGCGAGCGACTTGTCGTAATCGGCCTTCACCGAAGCCGAATAGTCCGGACGCGCGGTTACCGGCGCGGTCAAAAGCGCGCCGCCAAGCAACGCCAATATCATCGTGTTTTTCATCATGCTGGCCCCATTCTATATGCACATAATTTGTTACCGTCAGGATCGCGGAAGTAAGCGGCGTAGAACGCCATCGGTCCTTCATCCCCGCGCAGTCCCGGGGGTCCTTCGCATGTGCCGCCCAATTCTATTGCCTTGTTGTAGAGCGCATCCACCTGCGCCCGATCGCGCACGACAATCGCCGCCATATTCCCGTTGCCCGGGGTCGCCGGTTCGCCATTATAGGCGTTGGTGATGGCGATGCCTGCTTTGTCGAGGCTGACCCCGTAAACGATGAAGCTGTCGCTAAAGCGCATCAGCTCTTTCCCGCCGATTACGGGCACCAGATTGCTATAAAAAGCCTGCGCCGCCGCCAGATCATTCGACCCTAATGTAATATATCCCAGCATCTCTCTTCCCCTCCGCTTTCGGCAACTCTATCACGGGCATTGGTCGAAGCAATGGCCAACCGGTGCGAATTCATCCACCATCGTAACATACCGCACAAAGCCCTTGCCGGTCGCCCGGTTCACCCAGAAACCGGCACGCAGGCTATAGGCCTCACCCACATGGCCGATCCAATTCCCGCCTTTACCGTCGTCCAGCCAATGTATGCCCAGACCATAGGCCTTGAAATAACCCTTATCGTCATCGCCATTGCTGCCGTCAAAGGTCCAGACAGGGCCCAACATATCCGAAAAAGATTTTGGCGAAAGCAGCGGCGCGCCGTCTTTCAACAGAAGCTGGCCGATCTTTGCCAGATCGCGGGCCGAAATGCGCAAACCCCCCTGCGGACTAAACGCCGATCCGTTGCGGCCTAGCTTATACAAAGCATCGACATCGCAACTGCCATTGGTCGCCGGATAAACAGCACAGGGATCCTTGCCCTTCATCGGTGCGTCACGCGCCAGATCGCCATTGGGCCTGAGCAGAGTCACCGCCTTCGCGCGGCGGCCTACACTGCATCCAGCACCCCAATTATAGCAGGCGTCGAGTTTCAGCGGTTCCAGCACCAGCCGGGCCATCAGACGGTCAAACCGTTCGCCCGTTGCGCCTTCCAGCACCGCGGCGATCAACGGCGAATTGATATTGGCATAGGCGAAATAATCGCCGGGCGGGTAGCGCAGCTCCCAGGCTTTGTTCGCCGTCAGCACTTGCGACAGATCGCCGTCCAGCGGGACGATATAGTCAACATTATCCCGCAACCCCGACCGATGCGACAAAAGGTGCCGCATGGTAATCGGTGCATCTGGAAAGGCGGGGTTCCGGACACTCCAGCCCAGATAGGCATTGATGTCGCGGTCGAGGTCCAGCTTGCCCTGTTCGACAAGCCGCATGGCCCCCAAAGCCACAACCAGCTTCGAAATGGAGGCGACGCGCACCGGGTCGTCAATGGTGACCTTGCGGCCTGCCACCCCCGCATTTCCACGGGCATATTCGGTCGCTATCGTCGAGGCGGTGAAAACGACCTTAACCTCGGCAGCTTGTATCGGCCGGTCCGACGCCTTTTTCGCATAGACAGGACCGATTTGGGCAAATCCCAGAAGCAAAAGCCCCATCAGGATCCGGCCCAGCCCCATCATGGCGCCGGACAATCCCCGATATGCTTGCCGATCGCATTGCCCTTCATCTTGACCTTGCCGATCATCGGAAGGCGGACATCGACTTCGCTTTCATAGTTGAAGGCGGTATCGCCCATCACGCCTGCAAGCTGCATATCGATGCTGCCCATGCCGTCCATGCCGCAACTGAGCTTCATGCGCACATTCTGCCCCGACACATCGAAAGCCTTATACAGGCATTTTTCCGCGCCATCACCGCCGAAGAAATCCGCACCCGGCTTCTTGGCCTCGGCCTCGGAAAGACAGCTGCGGTTCGATGCGCCTTTCGCGATTTCATCCATAATCTGTTGTTTCTGCGCCTTGCCCAAGGACGGCACGTTGATATCGGAAAACACGAATTTTGTTTCCCAAAGTCCGGCCTTCATCGGGACAAAGGCATCATAATCCATTTCGGCTGCGCGCTCCTCACTATCCACGACACCATTGCCGTCCTTGTCGGCTCCGTTGTCCGAGCAGGATATGAGTGTCATGCACGCTACCAAAACTCCAGCTGCGACCCTGAGCTTTGTCATACCGGGCAATCCCCTATCCGTTTGCCTTCGATCTTGCCGGTCATCTTGACCGTGCCCATCGGCGTGCCTTCGGTGCTTTGATCGATATTCATGACATAGGTTTCGGCCGCGAATTTGCCGTCCATCGTGCTCTTGATGGTCATGTTTCCGGCCGGTTTGCAGGTCATCGCGACCTTCATCGTATCGCCGGAACGCTTCAGTTCCTGGAACGTGCAATTGGCTTCGGCAGGTGCGCCGAAGAAATCACCGCCGGGCTTGTCCACCTGTTCTTGTGTCAGGCAGCTATTCTGGGTCATGCCCTTTGCCATCTGCTCCTTCATCTTGCCCTGCACCTCTGCCGGAAGGCCGGGTGCATCAATCTTGTTGAAGCTGATTTTCACTTCCCACTGGCCGGGCTTCATCGCCATCGCGCCGCCATCGGACATTTCCGCCTTTGCTTCGGTATCGGAAATTTTGCCGTCACCGTCGGCATCGGCGCCCTTGTCCGAGCATGCCGAAATAGCAAGCGCGGCAACGCCCAATATGAGAACCTTTAGCATGGGTTTGACCTCCCGTTTTTGTTTGAAGCCTTCTTCTGTCCCTACACGCGCGAAAAGGCAACAAGGATAAGGCCGATTATCGGACGAGAAGACATATCGCCCCCTTGCCCCTCCCCTTCAAAAAGCACATATAGCGAACATGGCCGAACTCATTATCCGCCGCGGGCTTGAAGAACCGGATACCGTCGGCAACTTCACACCGCACAAGCCCGAACGCCCGCCCAAGATGGAAGGCGGCAAACCCTTCCGCATCGTATCGGAATATGAACCTGCTGGCGACCAGCCAACGGCCATCCGCGAATTGGTGGATACGGCCAAGGCGGGTGAGAAAAATCAGGTTCTGCTGGGCGTTACAGGCTCCGGCAAAACCTTCACGATGGCCAAGGTTATTGAAGAATTGCAGCGTCCGGCGCTGATCCTCGCGCCCAACAAGATTTTGGCGGCGCAGCTTTATGGCGAATTCAAAAGCTTTTTCCCCGATAATGCCGTCGAATATTTTGTCAGCTATTATGACTATTACCAGCCCGAGGCCTATGTCCCGCGCAGCGATACTTATATCGAGAAGGAGTCTTCGGTAAACGAGGCCATTGACCGGATGCGGCACTCGGCAACACGGTCACTCCTTGAACGCGATGACGTGCTGATCGTGGCATCGGTGTCCTGCATTTACGGCATCGGTTCGGTCGAGACCTATTCGGCGATGATCTTCGACCTGAAAAAGGGCGAGAATGTCGATCAACGTGAGTTGATCCGCAAACTGGTCGCGCTGCAGTATAAACGGAACGACACCGCCTTTACCCGTGGCAATTTTCGGGTGCGGGGCGACAATCTGGAAATCTTCCCCAGCCATTATGAAGATATGGCCTGGCGCATCAGTTTCTTCGGCGACGAGATCGAGGAAATTGCCGAATTCGATCCCCTGACAGGCACGACCGGCGTCAAACTGAACAGCGTGCGCGTCTATGCCAACAGCCATTATGTCACCCCCGGCCCGACGATGAAACAGGCGAGCGAGGCGATCAAATTCGAACTGTCCGAACGGCTGAAAGAACTGGTGTCCGAAGGCAAATTGCTGGAGGCACAACGGTTGGAGCAGCGGACACAATTTGATCTGGAAATGATTGCCGCCACCGGGTCCTGTGCTGGCATCGAAAATTATTCGCGCTTTTTGACTGGCCGCCTACCCGGCGAACCCCCGCCGACGCTGTTCGAATATCTTCCCGACAATGCCCTGTTATTTGTCGATGAAAGCCACCAGACTGTACCGCAAATCGGCGCGATGGCGAAGGGTGACCACCGGCGCAAACTGACTTTGGCCGAATATGGATTCCGACTGCCCAGTTGCATCGACAACCGCCCGCTACGTTTCAACGAATGGGACGTAATGCGCCCGCAAACCGTCTGCGTATCGGCAACCCCCGGCGGTTGGGAGATGGAGCAATCGGGCGGCGTCTTTGCCGAGCAGGTGATCCGGCCCACCGGCCTCATTGACCCGCCGGTCGAGATCAAGCCGGTCGAAGACCAGGTGCAGGATTGCATCAACGAATGCCGCAAGACGGCAGAGGCCGGATACCGGACGCTGGTCACCACCCTGACCAAGCGGATGTCGGAAGACCTGACCGAGTTCATGCACGAAGCAGGGTTGAAGGTGCGCTACATGCACTCCGATGTGGAAACATTGGAACGTATCGAACTGATCCGCGATTTGCGGCGCGGTGTCTATGACGTGCTTGTCGGCATCAACCTGTTGCGCGAGGGCCTCGACATTCCCGAATGCGGATTGGTCGCGATATTGGATGCCGATAAGGAAGGCTTCTTACGCAGCGAGACCAGCCTGATCCAGACCATCGGCCGCGCGGCGCGTAACGTCGACGGGCGGGTCATTCTCTATGCGGACCGCATGACAGGCAGCATGGAACGCGCCATTCGGGAAACCGACCGGCGCCGGGAAAAGCAGCGCGAGTATAATGTGCTGCACGGGATTACCCCTGCCACCATCAAGCGGAATATCCACGACATCGTCGCCGACACCGCCAGCCGCGATTCGGTGTTGGTGGAGATCGATGCCGAAGGGGCCAACAATCTGGTCGGCCACAATCTGCGCGCCTATATCGAGGAACTGGAAAAGAAGATGCGCGCGGCGGCCGCAGATCTGGAATTCGAGGAAGCCGGACGGCTGCGCGACGAGATTCGTTCGCTGGAGGCGACCGAATTGGGCCTACCCACCGATATGCAAGTGGCAGCCCCCAAGGGACGAGCGACCGAAGGAAGGCCGGGCACACGCAAGATGCGCTATGGTAAAGTACAGAAGAAGTTCGGGCGTTAGTCTTTAGCTTTTCGGCAATTTTGCGATCAGCTTTTCAACCGACGCAAGGCGTACCGACTTTGCCGGGGCAGATGTCGCCTTCGTTTCTTTGGCTGCCTTGCGATCAATGTCTTTCAGCAGATCGCCCGAAAGCCCAAAGCCCGTTTTGACCGCAGCCGATTTGAATGCCGGCTTTTCGGCCTCGGCCATGCGCACGGGTGTCGCGGCAGGCAAGGCGGGAATGACGCGGTCTTTCAACAGTATCGCAACGGCCTTGCGTGCTTCGGCTTCGCTGCGGCGCTGTTTGGGATAGATGAAGCCGTGCACTGGCCACTCCGTACTGCCGAGCGCTTCATTTGGGGTGTACCAGACGCGGACGCGGCTCCAGTCGTTGGCTTCGGACACGTCTACGGCGCGGACGTCTTCTTCGATATGACCGCGTACGCCGCCTATGGTTGACCAGTTGGCATGGCTGATAATGATCGTGCGGTCATCCACGATGCGCCGGACTGCGGCGACATGGCCCAAGCGCATATTGCCATGGGGCGGAAACGCCAGCACGGCGCCTACTTCGGGGTCATTTCCCCGATCATATTTACCCTCGGCCTGACCCCACCAGGTGTGGGCATCGCCGTAGATGGTCACACCCGACAATGCCCGCGCATAGGGCACGCATTGCAACCCTTCGTTCAACGCCGCGGCGGGCGTTGCGACCAGCAACAGGGATAGGAAAAGCGCTCTCATGTAAAATGTGATAAATTAAGAACACAAATGCCAGCATAATGCTTATGGTTAACAGCGCGGCAACGGAGTTTAACGACCCGTTAAAAAACGGGACCGAAGCCGTCAGAACAGCCTTAATACCGCCGAAATCGCCGCCAAACCCAAAATCAGCGCGACGAACATGCGCCAGAGGTGCGCAGGGACCCTGCCGAAAGATTTCGCCCCCAACCAGTTACCTGCAAGCATGGGCAGGAACAGAACGAGCGACAGCCAGAAAAGCCGCCAGCTTGCCAACCCCAGTGCAAAGGCAGACAGCGTGCCGGCAATCGCCGTTGCGAAAAAGACGAGCATCATCGACGCGCGGGCTTCGGCAGGCGGGATGGGCTGGCGCAGATAATAGGGCACAACGGGTGGCCCCGGCATGGCGGCAAAGCCGGTCAATATGCCGGAAGCAACACCGGTCAGCGCGGTTTCCTTGAAACCGGGCCGGACCTCTCCGCGCGGGGGCAGAAGCACAAGAACAAAGGCGGCAATCGCGATCAACACGATCAGCAGCCGCGCCACATCGGGCGTGGCCTGTTGCAGAAGCCATATCCCCACTGGTGTAGCCAGCACGGCAAAGGCCGCGATTGTCAGCGCGCTTTGGCGGTGCGCATCGGCATATATGATCCGGATTCCGACGGGTCCGATCAGCACCTGCAGCAATATGCCCAGCACCACGGCCTCGCCGGGCGTTACGATCAGACCCAGCATCGGGACAAGAATGATCGCCATGCCAAAACCGGTGAGCCCCCGGACATAGGCGGCGCCAAATGTCATAACCGCGGCGGACGCCAGCATCAAAGGTTCGACCCCGGCCAAGGCGCTCGCAGGGTTCAGCATCCTAAAAGGCGCAGACTGTTAATCGGAAATTGTCCTGAGCCGCCAACTGATCAAGCGCGCAAATCCGGCGGTGTTGCTTCGGCAACCAGCAGCGCAATGGCTTCGTCGAGCGTCATGATCCGCTGCCCTTCCGAACCAAGCGAACGGATGGCAACCTTGCCTTCCTCTGCCTCGCGCATGCCGACAACCAGCAGATGCGGGACTTTCGCAAGGCTATGCTCACGCACCTTGTAGTTGATCTTTTCGTTGCGAAGATCAGACTCAACCCGGATTCCAGCCACCTTCAACTTGGCCTCGACCTGTTCGGCATAGCCGTCGGCGTCCGAAACGATGGTCGCGACCACCGCCTGCACGGGTGCCAACCAGACCGGGAAGCGGCCGGCATAATGTTCGATCAAGATGCCGATAAACCGTTCGTAAGAGCCGAAGATCGCACGGTGCAGCATGACGGGCCGGTGGCGGGCGCCATCTTCACCGACATAGCTCGCATCCAGACGTTCGGGCAGAACGCGGTCCGACTGGATTGTCCCCACCTGCCATGTGCGTCCGATGGCGTCGGTCAGATGCCATTCCAGCTTGGGCGCATAAAAGGCGCCTTCGCCGGGCAGTTCTTCCCAACCATATTCTTCGGTCGCCAGCCCTGCGCGCACAACGGCGTCGCGCAGTTCATTTTCCGCCTTGTCCCAATCGGCATCGGACCCGAACCGCTTTTCAGGGCGAAGCGCGAGCTTGATCGAATAGGTAAAGCCGAAATCCTTATAGATCCGGTCCGCCAATGCGCAGAAATCCTGCACCTCGGCTACAATCTGGTCTTCGCGGCAGAAGATATGCGCATCGTCCTGCGTAAACTGCCGCACCCGCATCAGGCCGTGCAACGCGCCATGCGGTTCGTTGCGGTGGCAGCAGCCATGCTCATAAAGCCGCAGCGGAAGGTCGCGATAGGATTTGATACCCTGCCGGAAGATCAGCACATGCGCCGGACAGTTCATCGGCTTCAGCGCCATCCAGTCGGCGTCGCCCGAAATCACCGGACCTTCATCATCCACATTCGGAACTTCATCGGGGATCACGAACATATTTTCGCGATATTTGCCCCAATGGCCCGACTGTTCCCACTGCCGCGCATCCATCACCTGCGGCGTTTTGACTTCCTGATAGCCGGTCGCATCAATGGCGCGGCGCATATAGGATTCAAGCTGCCGCCAGATGGTAAAGCCATGCGGGTGCCAGAAGACCGAACCATGTGCCTCTTGCTGCAGATGGAACAGGTCCATATCCTGACCCAAACGGCGATGATCGCGCTTCGCCGCTTCTTCGAGGCGCACCAGATGCGCATCAAGCTGCTTCTTGTTCAGCCAGCCTGTGCCGTAGATGCGGCTCAGCTGGGCATTATTCTGGTCGCCACGCCAATAGGCACCGGCTACGCGCGTCAGCTTGAATGCTTGCGGATCAAGCTTTCCGGTCGACGCCAGATGCGGCCCGCGGCACATGTCCATCCAGTCATCGCCCGACCAGTAAACCGTCAGCTCTTCGCCATCGGGCAATTCACGCGCCCATTCGGCCTTGAAGCTTTCGCCCGCTGCCGCCCATGTCGCGATCAGCGCGTCGCGCGACATAACCTCGCGGCGCAATGGCTTGTCGGCGCGGATAATCTCGCGCATCTTTTCCTCAATAACCGGCAGATCATCCAGCGTGAACGGCCCGCGGCTGGCGGGTGCCATCACATCATAATAGAAACCGTCATCGGTCGCCGGCCCGAACGTAATCTGGGTACCGGGAAACAGCGCCTGCACCGCTTCGGCCAGGATATGCGCAAAGTCATGCCGCGCCAGTTCAAGGGCATCCGCCTCATCCTTCGCGGTAATCAGCGCCAGATTCGTATCGCTGTCCAATGGCCGCATGATGTCGCGCACCTCGCCATCCACACGGGCGGCGAGAGCAGCCTTGGCAAGGCCCGGACCAATTGCGGCGGCAATCTCCGCAGGGGTAGTTCCGCTGGGCACTTCTCGGGCGGAGCCATCGGGAAGGGTGACGCGGATCATCTCGGACATGGGAAAAACTAACTTTCTGGTGTGTTTAAGAAGTGTCCCTTTGCCAGCCCGCGGCCAATGCCGCAACCCCGCAGAAATGGCGCAGAATGCCCCGGTTAACGTGCGTCTTCATTCAATATGCAAAGGAAACTTGACATTCCTCTCAGTGAATGTAAAGTGACCTTGTCTTAAATTAAAGGTTCATTGACATGGCAAATTGGAACAGCATGGCGCCCTATATGCGTCGGTATAGCATCCGCATCCTTCTTTTCATGACATCCTATGTGGTCATCCTGACCGCCAGCCTGACCTTTGCGCGCAGCGGCGCTGCCCATGGACAGGCCACGCGTATCGGGCTTGCGTTGATCACCGCCTTTCCGGTGATCGGCGTCTTCTGGGCGATATTCCGGTTGTTGGTGGAAACGGACGATGAATATCAACGTTTCCTGTTTGCCAAGCAGACCCTGTTCGCAACCGCCTTCACCCTGGTCATCGTGACCGTTTGGCAATTTCTGCAGGTCTATGACGTCGTGGCAACAGGACCCCAATGGATGGGCGTCATCTGGTTTGCCATGCTGGGGCTGGCCGGCCCGATCGCGCGTTGGAAAGCATGAAAAACCGTTTGAAAGTCTTGCGTGCCGAGCGCGACTGGAGCCAGCAGGATCTGGCCGATGCGCTGGGCGTGTCGCGCCAGTCGGTCAATGCGATCGAAACAGGAAAATATGACCCGTCCCTGCCCCTGGCCTTTCGCATAGCCGATCTGTTCGATCTGACCATCGAAGCCATTTTTGTGCGCGACTGAAATTACCGCCGGAGACTGACCTTGAAGCTGACCTTACCCCTGATAATCGCCGCAGCGACGCTGCTGCTGCCCAACGTAGCAAAGGCCCAGACCCCGCAGTGCGCCGCAAGCGCGAGCACAGCAGTCGAACGGTCAACCTATGACGGACGCCATTTCAGCGTCGAGATCGAGGGACCAGCGCAAGGTGATGTTGATGACGTCATCCTGATCCCCGGCCTCGCAACATCACGCGAAGTGTGGGACGCAACGCGTGCGGCCCAACGGTCGTGCGTTCGGCTGCATGTGATTCAGATCCGCGGATTTGGCGATGCGGCCGAAGCCAATGGTGAAGGCCCCGTTCTGGAACCCTTTGTGCGCGAGCTAGGCGATTATATTGCGGACAGGATTATGGCCGGGGGCGGGAAGAAGCCCCTGATCGTGGGCCATTCTTTGGGTGGCCTATCCGGATTGATGATTGCGGCCCGCTATCCCGATCTGGTCCGGAAAGTCATGGTGGTCGATGCCTTGCCGTTCATCGGCACCCTGTTCCATCCCGCCGCCACGGTCGATCTCGTCCGTCCCCAGGCCGAACGGCTGGCCGCCTCTATCCGGTCAGCCTATGGCCAACCCAAGCCGGTCGATACCGGCCGCGATCCGGGGCCGCAAAGCCAGGCAGGCGGACTCACCAACAATCCGCGTGGCCGCATGACGGTAGACCGGTGGAGCCGAAATTCGGACCCCCGCGTCATCGCGCAAGCTTTGCTGGATGTCATGACGACCGATATGCGGCCTGAACTGTCCAAGATTAGCGCACCGGTCACCTTGCTCTATGCGCAGGATGATAGCGCGATGACCGTCGAACAATCCACCGCCGCTTTCCTGCCGCAATATTCCGGAACGCCCAATTTCAAGGCTACCCAGATAAGGGGCAGCTATCATTTCATCATGCTGGACCAACCGGAAAAATTCGCCAAGGCACTGGCCGATTTCATCGCGGGAGCGCCCTAACCAGCAGGTTCAGTTGCCGCTCTTGTCTTTCCGATAGGGCACAAATTCACCAAGGCTGCACACCGGTCCTGGAATACCGCTTGTACGGTCGACGAGCTTCACAAGGTCGCCCCGGCATTTCTGGCCGCCAAATTGCTCGGTCACCATGATATCGCTATCCCGCGCAAGACCAGGGCAGCTGCTGCGCAATGTGTTTTTGTACACCAGGTTGCCGGACACACGATAGAGCAGGATGTCATCACTGACCCGCACGACATTGGTGCTGTTGAAATCGCTGATGCAGTTGACCGCAGTGCCCGCTACTCGGCCAGCCAGTTCCTTAGTCAGCAATTCAGACTGTTTTTCCGTGAGAGGCTTTGGGGTGCTATCGACATCCCCGCATGAGGTGAGCGCCGCAATGGGCAAGGCGAGCGCGAGAATCAACTTGCTGTGCATGATCTTTCTCCTTGGAGGAGTGGTAACTGTAGCAACCTGAACCGAACATTAGCAATATATAGTAGCGCTATGTCTTTTTTCGCTTGGAGTGACGGTAACCTTCGCGCCGCCCAGATCCATGAGGGGCGCATCGTCCATGACAGCAAGCGCGCGGGCACCACTCTCCATTTCCAGCAAGAGCGTTGCTGCGCCCGTCACGCCCTTGGCGACGGGACGCGCATAGGTCAGCACGCGGCCTGTGCCTTGGGGTGCTTCATCAAGAGCAACCGATTCCGGCTGATATGCCGACGGGATTTCGCCAGTCCACGGACGCGGCGGGGGGCTCGCCGTGTAAATGCCGACAGCCTGCTTGGACATCACGCCACCATTGGCGGTCAGCAGGGCCGGCTTGGTTCGATCCTGACGCAGCCGTTGGACGACGGCAGCGATGCTGTACATTGCATAGCCATTGCCCGGACCCCCGAAGAAATTAAGCCCGCCGGTAATGGTGTAATCGCCGAGAGCGCGCGCAGGATCGCCCAAGGTATCGACGGCGGCGAACACCGCGACGGGAAAGCAGCTATAGATATCGACTGGCCCAAGCTGCGCTGCCTCAAAGCCCGCCTGGTCCAGGGCCGCGTGCAACGCATAATCGAGCGCCTTTGGATGGGTGAGGTCCTTGCGTTCACTATAAGGGGGCTCTTTGGTTTCGCTGGAACCGGCGAGCCAGATCATCTTGTCGTCCGCCACACCCAGTTCACGCGCCTTGCCCGCGCTTGTCAGAATGACTGCGCCGCCCAGATCGACTGCATCCTGCGCAACCCGCCAGCGTCGGTATATATCGGTCAGCGGATAGTCGCTTTCATTATCCCGGACCAGATCGCTGACGGTAAAATGCTTCGCGAATTGCGCATGCTCACGCGCTAAAGACGCGACCGACATGGCAGCGCCCAGTTCGGCCATATGGACCAGATAATCCTCACGAGACAGCCCGAGACCCAAGCGTCGCGCATTTTCGAGAAGCGAATAGGCCAGGGGCATTGATATGATGCCGTGGCGGATTTCGGCCCGGCTCAATATCGGAAAAGTTGAAAGCCTGTTATCAAAAGGGGTGTCTGACGCCAGACGCCAATCCAGTTCGACGCCCGCCTTGCGCGCCCGCTTGGCGGTGCCCATTGCCTCTGCCGCGACAATGACCGCCAACCCGGTCTCCCCACGCCGGATCTCGCCCGCCAATTCGTGGACCATCGCCTGCGGACTTTGTCCGCCGACATCGGCATAAATCAGCCGCGCGGCGGAAATGCCACCTGCCGCGCCAAAGGCTTCGGGGACATTATCGGGCGAACCTGTGCCCATCGAAACACCGCTGTCTTCGAATGTCCGGATAGCAGCGATCACGTCTATGGCCGCGGCGACGGCATCTGCCTGACCCGTGTCGGCGAGCGCAACCTTTATGGCTTGGCCTGCCAGTTCAACCGGACGCGGCCATTCGCCCGCAACCGTCCTGCGGCTTGCTTCACCTACCCCGATTATGACGGGAGCTTGTGCATCAAAACCCACCCGATATTCCTCTCACAAAGTTCTTAACTGTACGCTTAAATATGCTAGCAGGTGATGCAAGAATAAAGGAGAGCGTGATGGCAGCCTGGCCGAAACTAAAATGGGACAAAGAGCCCACAGGACCCCTGAAAGGCATTAAAGTCGTGGATATGGCGACCGTCGTGCTCGGCCCCTACGCGACCGTGCAGCTTGCCGACTTGGGGGCCGAGGTCATCAAGATCGAAAATAGCGAAGGGAACACCCCGGGCGATCTGATGCGGCACGCCGGCGATTCGCCTACCAAGCAGCATGGGCCGATATTTGCCGCGTTGAACCGCAACAAAAAGGCCATCAACCTCAACATTAAAAAGCCCGAAGACAAGGCCGTGCTCGAAGCCTTGCTGGAGGAAGCCGACGTCTTCATCCACAATGTCCGCATGGCCGGCATGGAGCGCCTTGGATTTGGCTATGATGCGGTCAAAGCGATCAATCCCAATATCGTTTATGTGCACTGCGCCGGTTTTGGCGCAGGGGGAGCCTATGGGGAGCGGCAAGCCTATGATGATCTCATCCAGGCAGCGTCCGGCTTTGCGGCCTTAAGTGAACAGCGGGACGGCGGACGGCCGACCTATGCACCTTCTTTGGTTGCCGACAAGGTCAGCGGCCTGTTCGCCGCCAATGCCACCATGGCCGCGTTGCTGGCCCGGGCGGGAGGACAAGGTGGCCAATTTGTGCAGGTTCCAATGTTCGAATGCTTCACCTGGTTCCATATGGTCGAAAATCTGTGGGGCGAAACCTTCATTCCGGGCACCGGGCGGATGGGCTATACACGGTCGGTCAATCCGCGGCGGCGGCCCTATCCGACGAAGGACAGTTTCATCGCCATCGTTCCCTATAACGACCGGCAATGGGCGAAGTTCTTCGAACTGGGTGGACGGCCCGGCGTCTTTGATGACCCGCGATTTGCCACCTATCAGGAACGGACCAAGCATACCGGAGAACTCTATGCGCTCATCGAAGAGGTCACGGCCGAACGGACCACGGACGAATGGCTCGACCTGTTGGCGGAAAACGACATACCGGCGATGAAATATAACCGGATGGCGGACGTGCTGACGGATCCCCATCTGGCCGATGTCGCGTTTTTCGAAGAAGTGGAAAGCCCTGTGCTGGGGAAATATCGGACCATGAAGCATCCGGTGCATTATGCCGGAACGCCGGTGACCAATTACGCCCATCCGCCAATGCTTGATGCCGACGGCGATGAAATCAGGAGCGCGCTCGGATTTTAGAGCGCGCCTCCGGGCGTCAGGCCAATAGCCCCCGCATGATCAAATCGATTGTATGGTCGCGATAGCGGTCGCGCATATTTTCGTTGAAATCGTCCTGATTATAACAGTGCCGCAAAACTAGGCGGGAGGAATAGAAGCGATCCGCAGCACCGGTGACCGTGAAGTAGAAAAACTGCGGGTCAATGTTGCGGAACTTGCCTGCTTTCACGCCTTCGCTGATCAGCGTGTCATAGGCCTTGGAAATCGGGCGGAGGTAGAGGTCGGCGATCCGGGCGGCTTCGGTCGGCGCGCTGTCGCGTACCATGCGCATCAGCAGGCGGTTGAGATAGGGAAAGGCGTAATAGGTATCGATCACGGCGCCAATATGCAACCGCAGCTTTTCTTCCGGCGGCATGTCCTTGGCCACCAAAGCCCCGAGGCCATGGACGATATTGCCCATATCCCGGTCGAGCAGGGCCAGCATCAAGCCGTTCTTGTTCCCGAAATAATATTTGACGAGCGCGCTGTTGAGACCGGCGCGCATCGACAGTTCCGAAAGCGACAAATCGATGGTGTCACCATCGCGCATGATCTGGCTTGCCGCCTCAATCAACTGGTCGCGCGCATTTCCGCTTTCCGGTGCGTCGCTAATCAACTTTGGTCCACTACTGGCCATATGCTCCCCATCGCCTCCCTGACGTAGCGTCACTTATAAGCAGGTTCATCCCACCAAGGAAAGAAGTCCGGCAAATCTGTGGATATTTTATCCGGATAGTTGGGAGAGCGTTTTTCAAGGAAGCTGGCTATGCCTTCAGCCGCATCGCCGGAGCGGGCGCGGCGGTATATCGCGCGGCTGTCAATCTGATGTGCAGCCATGGGATGATCCGCCGACGGAAGGCGCCACAGCATAGCTCTGGTCAGCGCAATCGAGACCGGCGCAGTGTTATCCGCAATCTCGCGCGCCAGCTTCTGCGCCTCGGGCAACAGATCGGTAGGCGCATGAACCGACCGGACCAAGCCGCCCTTCAGCGCTTCAGCCGCGTCAAAAACCCGTCCGGTCATGCACCATTCCAATGCCTGCTGCATGCCGACCAGCCGTGGCAGGAACCAACTGGATGCCGCCTCTGGCACAATTCCGCGGCGCGCAAAGACAAAGCCAAAACGGGCAGTATCGCTCGCCAGCCGGAAATCCATCGGCAGCTGCATCGTCGCACCGATGCCAACCGCTGCGCCATTGATCGCGCCAATGACCGGCTTTTTGCATTGGAAGATGCGAAGCGTAAGCCGCCCGCCGGAATCGCGCACCCGCTCATCCGACAGCGATTCGACCTTCGACCCGCTGGCAAAAACATCACCGCCGCCATCAGGCGTCAGATCGGCCCCTGCGCAGAAAGCCCGCTCACCCGAACCCGTTACGATGACGGCACGGACGGCATCATCGGCATCCACCAGATCAAAGGCCGAGCACATTTCCCGCATCATCACATTCGTGAAGGCGTTCATCTTTTCCGGGCGATTGAGCGTGATGGTGGCGATACTGTCGGCCACGTCATAACGGATCTGGGTGAAGTCGGTCATGGCCTTAGCGCGGCGCCATACGGATGGCGCCGTCAATGCGCACATCTTCGCCATTGAAGTAGCCGCATTCGATCATGGTCAGCGCGACCATCGCATATTCTTCGGGATTGCCGAGACGCTTGGGGAAAGGCACCGATGCGGCCAGCGCATCCTTCACCTGTTGGGGCGCGCCGTTCATCAGTGGCGTGTTGAAGATACCGGGCAGGATAGTGTTCACCCGAATGCCTTCGCTCATCAGGTCGCGTGCGATCGGCAAGGTCATACCGACAACGCCACCCTTGGACGCGGAATAGGCCGCCTGACCCATCTGGCCGTCTTCGGCGGCAACCGAAGCGGTGTTGACCATCGCGCCGCGCTCGCCGTCTTCCATCGGATCAAGCGTCAGCATACCAGCCGCCGATTTTGCGATGCACCGGAATGTACCAACAAGGTTGATCTGGATGATGCGGTCAAAGGCATCGAGCGGGAAATGCTTGATGGAACCATCTTCTTTCGACCGGCTCGCCGTCTTTGCTGCATTGCCGGTTCCGGCACAATTTACCAGGATACGCTCCTGCCCGTGCGCTGCACGCGCCTTGGCAAAGCCAGCGTCCACGCTCTCGTCGCTAGTGACGTTCACCTCACAAAAGACGCCTCCGATTTCGGCGGCGACTGCCATGCCTTTTTCCGCCTGCAAATCGAATATGGCGACCTTTACACCCTTGGCAGCAAGCTGACGCGCCGTGGCTTCGCCAAGGCCGGAAGCCCCGCCGGTCACGACGGCGGCAATTGTGGAATCCAGTTTCATTTTGATGTCTTTCCTTTTCTTTTCACAGTCACCCTGAACTTGTTTCAGGGTCTTTTTTTCAACGTCGCCGACTAAGACCCTGAAACAAGTTCAGGGCGACTGCGTTTTTGGTGATGCGCGTTACACGCGTTCGATGATTGTAACGTTGGCTTGACCGCCACCTTCACACATCGTCTGCAAACCATATTTGCCCTTGCGCGCTTCCAGCGCGTTGAGCAGCGTTGCCATCAACTTGGTGCCCGAGGCACCCAAGGGATGACCCAAAGCGATCGCGCCCCCATTTACGTTGATTTTCGACCGATCAGCGCCGACATGCTTGAGCCAAGCGAGCGGAACCGGCGCGAAGGCTTCGTTGACTTCGTAGAGGTCAATATCTTCGATCTTCATCCCCGAGCGCTGGAACGCGCGGTCGGTTGCAAAGAGCGGTTCTTCAAGCATGATGACAGGATCGCCGGCCGTCACCGTCAAATTGACGATGCGTGCACGCGGGGTCAGGCCATGCTCTTTCAGGGCGCGCTCCGACACGATCAGCACCGCACTGGCGCCGTCACAAATCTGGCTGGCATTTGCTGCGGTGATCGATCCGCCTTCCTGCAAAAGCTTGACGGCGGAAAGGCTTTCCATCGTGGCGTCGAAGCGGATGCCTTCGTCGCTGCTATGGATGATATTGCCTTCGGGTGTTTCCACTTCGACGCCCACTATTTCATTCGCAAAGGCGCCCGATTCCGTGGCGGCTTTTGCTTTTTGATGGGATTCGAGCGCAAAGCGATCCAGGTCTTCGCGCGTAAAGCCATGCTTTTTGACCAGCATTTCGGCGCCCATGAACTGGCTGAACATGATGCCGGGATAGGCTTCTTCGAGCCGTGGGCTCTTATAGGTGCCCAGACCTTCTTTCTTGAACAGCATCGACGTCGAACCCATGGGAACGCGTGTCATGCTTTCAATGCCGGCCGCAAGAACGATATCCTGCGTTCCCGACATGACACCCTGTGCGGCGAATTGCATCGACTGCTGCGACGATCCGCATTGACGGTCGATGCTCACCGACGGGATGGAGTTCGGCAATTTCGAAGCGAGTACGATATTGCGACCGACATCACCGGCTTGCTCGCCACCCTGTATGACGCACCCCATGATGACATCTTCGATAGCGGCGGGGTCAAAATCATTACGGTCCGCGATGGCATCAAGCACCGCGGCACCCAGATCCACCGGATGTACCCCGGCGAGCTTTCCACCACGCCGTCCACCGGCGGTCCGCACTGCGTCTACAATATAGGCATCTGCCATCTTCACTCTCCTATGGGTCAAAATTTAATCAGACGATTAAACTTTGACCCAAGAGAGTCAAGTTGAGATTATCACCCTTCGCCCTAGTATGAAGGCGAATGGGGGTTAGGCGGCTTCGCGCGCGATTGTGATGACTTGCGGATAGGTGAATTCCAGCAATCCTTCTTCACCCAATTCCGCACCGAAGCCCGACTGCTTATGTCCGGCAAAAGGAGCATTGGGCGCGAGATGCATCGATTCGTTGATCCAGACCGTGCCCGTTTCGAGTTGCTCGGCAACTTCAACCGCAGCTTCGGGGTTGCTGGTCCAAATCGAACCGGCCAATCCATAATCCGAAGCATTGGCGCGGCTGATGACCTCATCAACGGTCGAGAATTTCATCAGAGGCATGACCGGGCCAAATTGCTCTTCGGCCACAATGCGTGCGTCTTCCGGCGGATTGTCGAGCACCGTTACGGGGACGAAATAGCCTGGGATCGATGGATCATGGTCGCCGCCGACAAGGAATTTATACCCCTTGTCCTTTGCATCGGCGATGAGTTCCAGAACGCGGTTATATTGCTGCTTGTTCTGGATCGGACCAATGGCGGTGCCCTGCTCCGCACCATCGCCAACCTTTACGGCACCGGCATAGGCCGCAATTGCTGCCGAAAGCTCGTCATAAATATCTTCGTGGATATAAATGCGCTTGGCCGCAATGCAGACCTGACCCGCATTATAGAAGCTGGCCCAGAACAGCTTTTCAGCCACCTTCGCGACATCCGCGTCCGGCAACACGATCGCCGCATCATTTCCGCCCAGCTCAAGCGTGATACGCTTCAGATCCTTCGACGCCGATTCCATCACGCGCTTGCCGGTTGCGGTTGAACCCGTGAAGGTAATCTTGTCGATGTCGGGATGCGACGTCAGCAACGGACCAAGCGCGTCACCTCCGGTTATGACATTCAGGACACCTGCGGGGAAGACACCGGCAATCAATTCGGCCATCCGCAAGGTTGCCAACGGCGTGAAGGGCGAAGGCTTCAGAACCATGGTGCAGCCCGAAAGCAATGCAGGCACAATCTTTTGCACGGCCATCAGGACCGGGAAATTCCAGGGCACAATGCCGCCCACAACACCGACGGGTACCCGGCGGGTGCGGCTCAGGCGCTTGTCGCTATCTTCGCTGATCTTCTCTTCCAGATTCAGTGTGGGCAAAGCCCGCGTCATGCCGACGCAACCGGCAATCTCGCTGCCTGCCTGCATATGCGGCTTACCCTGCTCGCTGGTCAGCAAGCGCATCAGCTCATCACTGTTCGCCTTGATGGCATCCGCCATTTTGGCAAAACAGGCGCGGCGTTCTTCGACGCTTGTTTTCTTCCATTTGGGAAACGCGGCACGCGCTGCTGCGACGGCTTTGTCCAATTCGGCCTGACCGCAATCGGGCACTTGTCCAATCACCTGTTCGTTCGCCGGGTTTACGACATCGATCCATTTGCCGTTGTCGACCAATTCGCCGCCGATAAGATTCTTATATTGCGTTACCATGGGAGCATCCTCTTTCGTTCAAGCTGCTTTGAAACGCAGCGGTAATGTTTTTGGCCCGCCGACAAAAGTCGACTGCGACCGTTTGGGTTCACCAGCAAGTTCAACCGAATCCAGCCGGTCGAGTAACTCTTCGAACAATATCTTCATCTCCAATCGGGCGAGATGCAAGCCGAGACATTGATGTGCACCCGAACCGAAGGAAATATGCCGGTTGGGACTGCGTGTCGCATCGAACCGCTCGGGTTCCGGAAACACCGACTCGTCGTAATTTCCGGAGATATAGCAGAGCATAAGCCAGTCGCCCGCTTTCATGGAGACACCGCCAATTTCCGTATCGGCTGCTACGGTCCGCATGAAATGCTGCACGGGCGTCGTCCAACGAATGGCTTCTTCAATCAATCCGGGCAACAGCGTGCGGTCCGCCTTCACCTTCGCAAACTGCTCCGGATCTTGCGCCAACGCCCACATGGCTCCGGCAGTCGACGCCGACGTCGTGTCGTGGCCTGCTGTAGCGACAATCGTATAATAACCAGCGCTTTCGTAATCAGGGATCGGCGCGCCGTCGATCATCCCTGTCGCAATGATGGTGGCGAGATCCTGTCGCGGATTCGCCCTGCGGTCCTGCGCCATCGCTTCGAAATAGGCGTTAAAATCCGCAACGGTTTGCGCCATGATCTTGGTGGCTTCTTCGGCCGACATCTGCACCGCGCGTGTCCGGTTCAGGTCCGGGTCCTGCCCGCCGAAAAGTTCCTGTGTCAGTTTGAGCATTAAAGGCTCATCACTTTCCGGAACGCCGAGCAATTCCATCACCACGTGCAGTGGATACATGGAGGCAACATCCCGCGCAAAATCACATTCACCGCCCATGGCCAGCATCTTGTCGACCGATGCTTTCGCAATGGTCCGGATATTCGCCTCAATCGTCTTGAGATTGGCAGGCATAAACCAGTCTTGCGTCAGACGGCGGTATTTGGGATGCTCTGGCGCGTCCATCTGGACGAGCGATTTCACCAGATGCGGGCTGCCGTTCATCAGGTGGGCAACGAACATTTCGGCCATGATCGGGGCCAGAACAACCGTCGCGGGATTGTTGAGGAATGTCGTATTGTCCTTACTGATCTTCAGAATATCCGCATGCCGTGTCACCACCCAGAACGGTCGGTAACCGGGAATTTCCGCCAGAGCGATCGGTGCCTCACGGCGCAGCGTCGCATAGGCATCCAACAGCGGTTGCCAAGCGCCATAGGCCAGCGGATCGACGATTGTCGCCGCCAGATCGGGTGGTATTTTCGGGCCTGCACTCACGCCTTTTTCTCGGCCCAATATTCGTCCCGTAACAGGCGCTTGTACAATTTGCCTGTGTCGTGACGGGGTAGCTCTTCCCGGAAATCGATCCGTCGCGGAATTTTGATCCCCGACAATTTTTCCCGCGCATAAGCGGTCAGTTCGTCCCGTAAGGAATCACCAGCTTCGGTCATATCGAGTGGCTGGACCACAGCGATCACCTCTTCGCCCATTTCATCATGGGGCCCGCCAATGACGGCGACATCCCTGACCTTGGGATGGGTGACCAGATGGTTTTCGATTTCCTGCGGATAGATGTTCACGCCGCCCGAAATGATCATGAAACTCTTGCGGTCGGTGAGGTAGAGATAGCCTTCCTCATCTAGCCGGCCCACATCACCCAGCGTCGTCCAGCCATGTTTGTTGGTTGCGTTCCTCGTCTTCTCTTCGTCGTTGTGGTAGCTAAAGACATTCTCGCTTTCGAAAAAGACCGTACCTTCCTGACCCACTTCGACATCGTCGCCATTTTCATCGCAGATGTGCATGACGGCGTTAAGCGGACGCCCGACCGAACCTTTATGGGTCAGCCACTCTTCGCTGGAAATGAAGGTGATGCCCTGACCTTCGGTGCCGGCATAATATTCGCGCAGAACGGGGCCCCACCATTCGATCATCGCCTCTTTGATCGGGATCGGACATGGTGCCGCCGCATGGACCGCCGTTTCCAGCGACGACACATCATAGCTGTTCCGGACATCTTCCGGCAATTTCAGCATCCGGGCGAAATGGGTTGGCACCCATTGGCTGGCATTAATCTTGTATTTTTCGATCGCGGCGAGCGCTGCCTCTGGATCAAATTTTTCCATGACGACAACCGTTCCGCCCAGCCGGTGCACCGCAATGCACCACCGCAACGGTGCCGCATGATAAAGCGGCGCAGGCGACAAATAGATGCTGTTGGAAGAAAATTTGAACGCCATCGCGGCAAGGCCGGATAATGCGTTAGGCGATGCGATGTCCGGGTCTTCGGGTAGAGGGAAGCGGACGCCCTTGGGCTGACCGGTTGTACCCGAACTATACAGCATGTCGGTACCGGCCCGTTCATCCGCAATCGGGGTCGTCGGCATGGTAGCAACGGCATCGGCATAAGAAGTCCAGCCGGCATGTTCACCGCCCAAAATAAAGCGCTTAACAGGGCTTTGTAACTGATCCAGCGTCGCCCCGAGATAGGTGGAGGCAAAGAGCGCGGTCGAACCACTGTCGTTTAATATATAATCCATTTCCGAAGCCGTCAGACGGCAGCTGATCGCGACATAAATCAGCCCGGCACGCTGCGCGCCCCAGACCAGATCGAAAAATTCGGGCCGGTTATCCAGACAGAGCGCAACGGTGTCGCCATGCTTCAACCCCAGTGACCGGAAAAGATGTGCACACTGGTTAGACCGTTCATCCAGTTGGCGGTATGTAACCGTCTCTCCGGACCCTGCCATGATCACGGCAGGCTTGTCGGGATATGCAGCGGCGTGGACGACGGGATGACCCATGATTACTCACCTTGCCAATTTGGTTTACGTTTTTCCGCAAAAGCTAATGCGCCTTCGCGCGAATCCTTTGATGTGAAGACCGGACTGCAGATTTCATTCTGCTTCTTCCACATCTCGGTCGAGTTCCAGTCCGGCCTTTCGTTGATGACCCTTTTCGTGGCGATCAAGGCCAGCGGGCCATTGGCAGCCACCTTGGACGCCAGTTCCAAAGCTGCGTCGATAGCTGCGCCGTCTGTTAAACGATTTACAAAGCCGATCTCATAAGCGCGCTGTGCAGAGATAAAATCACCGGTCAACGCCAGCTCCATCGCCATTCTTTTGCCAATGATCGACGGCAATGTCAGCAACCCGCCGGCGGCAGCGACCAGACTGCGCTTGACTTCGGGAATACCGAATTGGGCTTGGGTGTTGGCCACCAGAAGGTCGCAAGCGATGGCTATCTCCATGCCTCCGGCCAGGGCATATCCTTCCACCGCCCCGATCAAGGGCTTGGCGGGGGGCGATTCAATGAACCCTGCGAAACCCTTGCCCTTGATGCTCGGCAATTCGCCTTTCAGGAAAGCTTTGAGATCCATACCCGAGCAGAAAGTACCACCCGCGCCGGTAATGATCCCGGCGTTCAGGCTTTTGTCGGCATCGAGTTGCTCCATCGCCGCCGCAATACCCTGCGCAACCGCCTGATTGACGGCGTTCTTAGCTTCGGGCCTGTTGATCGTGATAATCAGGACGCCATCTTGCGCCTGGGTCAAAACTTCAGACATGTTTACCTCCAATTGGTCAGGGCAGCCTTGAGCGGACTATCGTCATGGCTGCGGGGTAGGCGCAATCACCGCCCTTTGGGCAGTCCCAGCACATGTTCTCCGATGATATTCTTCTGAATCTGGCTGGTGCCGCCGCCAATGGTGGCGGAAAAGCTGTTCAGATAGGAACGGTGCCAATAACCGTCGTCGACCGCATTCTCATCGCCGACATAATAGCCCGCGCGGTTCCCCTGAAACTGCAACGAGAATTCGGTCAGCTCCCGAACCAGCTCGGTGCGGGCAAGCTTGTTCATCAGGGCGAGCCCCATCGGCCGGTCACTGGTCAAGGGCGCCATGCGGCGGCGCTGGTTGTTCAGGTTCAGCGCTTGAATGTCGATCATATATTCGACCAGCTTGTCACGCATCACGGGATCGTCGAGCACCGGCTTGCCACCCCGTTTTGCCGTGCGGGCGAAATCGACGATGCTCATCACATCCATTTCCTTGACGAAATAACCACCCACCGGATTGACCTTCGCGCCGCGCTCATATTCCAGCGTTTTCATGGCGACCATCCAGCCTTGTCCCTCTTCGCCGACAAGGCCCGATGCAGGGATCCGCGCGTCGGTGAAGAAGCATTGGGTAAAGCCATATTCACCGGTCAGTTTTTTCAGCCGCCGTGTTTCCACGCCGGGAATCTTCATCGGCGCCAGGAAAAAGCTGAGCCCTGCATATTTGCTCGGGCCATCATTCGAGGTCCGTGCGAGCAGGATCATATAATCCGCGCGGTCACCTAGCGAGGTCCAGATTTTCGATCCGTTGATCACATATTCGTCGCCATCCCGCACAGCCTTGGTCTGCGCGGAGCCGAGATCGGAGCCATGCTCGGGTTCGGAAAAGCCCTGACACCAGATTTCCTCCGCGCTCAGCATCGGCTTGATATAACGGCGCTTGTCCTCTTCCCGGCCGATGTCGAGCAACAGAGGTCCGGTCCAGCCATTGGCAATCGCGTTGATCATGATCGGCGCATCATGCGATTTCATGATACGCGTGGCGATCCGCTGATATTCGGGATGCATGCCATAGCCACCATATTCGGTGGGCCAGCTCATGCCGAAATAGCCAGCCTCATACACCTTGCGCTGCCATGCGCGCAGAAAGTCGAACTGCTGGTCGGTGGACACTTCCATAAAGGTCAGGGGCAGCATGAATCCGGGATCGCGCACTGTATTCTCGGCGAACCAGGCGTCGCATTGCTTTTCGAAATCCGCAAGTTCTTGGGGGCTTGGTTTGCTCATGGCTGATTCCTCTCTGCATGTTTAATTGCGCGATTAAATTCGGGATTGCAAGCAGCGTTTTGCGCCTCCATTCCGAAAAATCAGAGCCGCTTGAACGGCCCCATTTCGCCCAGAAACTCGATCTCGCGTTCCATGGCGTGTGTCTCGCGCTCCAGAAAATCGGAAACCGCCGAACGAAAGCCGCCATTGGCAATATAGTGCGCAGAATAGGTCGGGACCGGCTCATAGCCCCGCGCCAGCTTGTGTTCGCCCTGCGCCCCAGCTTCGACACGCGGCAGACTATGCGCGATCGCATAGTCGACGGCCTGATAATAGCAGAGCTCGAAATGGAGAAAGGGGACGTCACGGGTGCAGCCCCAATAGCGGCCATAGAGGCACTCGGGACTGGCGAAGTTCAACGCACCGGCAATGGGCGTGGCGCCATCATAGGCAAGGAACAGGATAATGCTGTCCTTCATGCTGTCGCCAATGATATCGAAAAAGGACCGCGTAAGATAGGGTCGCCCCCATTTGCGTGCGCCGGTATCCTGATAGAAAACCCAAAAGGCGTCCCACATTTCGGCGGTGATATCCGCCCCCGAAATTTGCTCGATCCGAACAGATGCCTGCGCCGCCGCCCGTTCCTTGCGGATTGCCTTGCGTTTGCGCGAAGACAATTCGCCCAGAAAATCGTCAAAACTGCCATAGCCGCGATTTTGCCAGTGGAATTGCGTACCGATGCGCACAAGCCAGCCCGCCGCGCGATAATAGTCCAGCTCGGACTCGTCGACAAAGGTCGCATGGGCCGAGGACAGACCATTTTGGTCGACCACGGTTTCGGCAGCCGCCAGCAGCGATGCCGCATGCAGCGGATCGCGCATCATAAGCCTTGGACCCGGCACCGGCGAAAAGGGCGCCGCTATTTGTAGCTTTGGATAATAACGTCCGCCCGCCCGTTCGAAGGCATCGGCCCAATGGTGGTCGAACACATATTCGCCCTGGCTATGCGTCTTCAGATAAGCAGGTAGTGCCGCCGCAGGGGTGTCCTCCGTATCCCGGATAACGATAGGGGCGGGCGACCATCCCGTACCCGGGCCAACGCTACCCGATTCCTCAAGCGCCGACAGGAAGGCGTGGCTGACAAAAGGGTTGCCGCGCGGGTTGAGCGCATCCCAAGCGGCAGGCGCGACATCGCTAACCCGGCTCAGCAGTTCGGCAGTAACCTCAGACATAGCCCACCCAAAACCGTTCGCATCGAGCGCAGTCGAGATGCCATGAGGGAGTGCGCGCCTTCCGGGTGTCTCGACTGCGCTCGACACGAACGGAAATGAAGGGCGCCATTAAATCGCGCGCACCTTTACAACACAGTCGATTTCCACGGTCGCATCGCGCGGTAGGACAGGCACCGATACCGCTGCACGCGCGTGTTTTCCGGCATCGCCGAACACCGCCTCCATCAAGTCGGACGCGCCGTTTGCGACCTCCGGTTGATCGGTAAATTCGGATGTCGATGCAACAAAGACACCCAGTTTGACGATCCGCTCGACACGGTCCAGATCCCCGCCCAGCGCTTTTTTGATCTGCGCGATCAGCATGATGCCGCACGCCCGGGCGGCGAGTTGGCCATCGGCCAAACTGCGCGCATCGCCAACCTTTCCGGTAATCACCTTGCCGTCGACAAAGGGCAATTGCCCGGACACATAAAGCATCCCGCCCGCGTCGACCGTCGGTACATAGGACGCGACCGGAGCTGCAGGTTCAGGCAGGATGATGCCCAATTCGGTGAGTTTTTCTTCAATCATGACAATCCCTTTTCCAAAGCAGGTGCGGCTTCATTTGCCACCAGTTTCTCCCGGATCCAATGCTCAGCGTCCGCCCATCGGTCCAAACGTGCATGCGCGGCCTTGGAAGACTTCACCCTCTCCCACAATAAAGGCTCCCCGACAAAATGCAGCCGCCAGACGTCGGGAAAAAGCTCCCCGACCGAATCATGCTGGTGCCCCAGATCATCGACGAAGACCGCTACGCTCGGTTTATACTCGTCCAATATGCGGCCGAGCGCCTCGCCCTTGCCGCCCTGATTTGTGTAGACAGGCGCCGTGATACCCACCGCCTTCAACTGCGCTGCGCGCGGTTCGGCACGATGGTCGAGCAAATTGGTCAATATCACCACATCGGCAACTTCGTTTAGCCGGTTAACCGCAGCCACCGCCCCGTCAATCGCCTGTTGCCGGTGCATTTCCGTATCGAAAAAGCCGTTGAGCAAGTCCCAGACCTGTCCCCGTTCGACAACGGTGCCGTCATGCTTGTGGCGCAAGGCCTCCCCCCAATCCCCATGGACGAGGTCGAAATGGATATGATGCGCTTCGTCCAGCCAGTCACGAAACGGAACAATCATATGCAACAGCACTTCGTCGCAGTCCGAAATCAACAAAGGCTTGCTCATATTTCCAATTCCTCACGGGCTTTGACCAAATGGGTCGGGGGCACACCGATGACCTCTGCGCAGGCAATCAGGTCGGGCTCATACGCCTCCAGAAAAGAGAGTATGGCCGCTTGAGTCCCGCGGTGGTGGATTGAGGTGCGCAAGCCTTCCGGTGTCAGGCCCGTGAGCGCGAGCAACCGGTCGGCGCGCGACGTGTCCATCAACGCCCAAGCCAAGGCCTGGAACGCCAGACTCGACGCTTCTAACTTGCTATTTGTTTCGTGCATGGCTTTGGCTTAAGCGAAGCATCGGTCGAACGCAAAGCGGGAAAAGGGCGCACATGTCAAAAAAGGTGATGATTGTTGAGGACAATGAATTGAACCTCAAGCTTTTCACCGACCTGCTGCGTGCGCACCAGTTCACTGTTGAAGGTGTGCGTGATGGGCGGCTGGCGTTGGAACAGGCCCGGATGTTCGCGCCGGATCTCGTGATCATGGACATCCAGTTGCCGCATGTCAGCGGCATCGACCTGATCGAGGCCATGCAGAAGGACCCTGTTCTTTCCGCAATTCCGGTGATGGCCGTCACCGCCTATGCCGGTAAAGGCGACGAAGAGCGCATCCTGCAGGCAGGCGCGCGCGGTTATCTGTCAAAGCCAGTATCTGTGATGAAGTTTCTGGAAGCTGTCCGGGCTATTATCGGTTGATCCCGATGCCTTTACGGCACGATGGTCGTAAACAGATAGACCGCGAAAATCAGCAGATGCACTGCCCCTTGAAGTACCGTCGTCTTGCCGGTGCCAAGCGTCAAGGTGGTGACGACCAGAGTCAGGAACAGCAACACCATTCCCTTCATGTCCAATCCCAGGGCGATCGGTAGGCCAACCATCAAGGACAGCGCGGCAACGGCAGGAATCGTCAAGCCGATCGTCGCCAACGCAGACCCTAGACCGAGATTGAGGCTCGTCTGAAGACGGTTGGCCAGAGCCGCCCGAACCGCAGCCACGCTTTCCGGTAGCAAAACAAGCGCCGCGATAATCACCCCCACAACCGCACGCGGGGCACCGGCCGAGGCAACCGCTGCTTCGATTGTTGGCGCCAGTGTTTTGGCAAGCAGCACCACAGCGCCCAGACAGGCGAGCAACGCGACAGCGGAAAACACCGTTTGCGCGTTGGTAGGCGGGTCGGCATGGATATCCTCATCCGCCGCCAGTGTCTTGGCGGGCAAGAAATAGTCGCGGTGGCGCACGGTCTGCACGGCCACGAAGGTTGCGTAGAGCAGGAAAGAAACAATCGCCACAAAGCCCAGTTGCGAAGGGGAATAGACCGGCCCCGGTTCGCTGACGGTGAAATTGGGCAATACGAGCGTCAACACGGTCAAGGCGCAGAGCGTTGCGAGCGACGCACTCACACCGGTCTGTTTGAAACTTTGCTCTTTATGCACGATTGCGCCGAAAAATATGCAAGCGCCGATCAGGCCGTTGAGGATGATCATTACCGCTGCGAAAACGGTATCGCGCGCTAGGCTCGCGGCATCAGGACCTGCGGCTGACATGAGGGTGATAATCAGGCCGAGCTCGATTATTGTAACGGCAATGGCGAGCAAAAAGGTGCCGAAAGGCTCCCCTACCCTGTGCGCGACGAGTTCTGCATGGTGCACAGCGGCCAATACGGTGGCAATCAGGACCACTGCCAGAAGTCCGGCTGGCAATGTCATGCCAACCGCCGCCGCAATCAGTAGCCAGGCCAACACAGGTGCGGCCCAGGTCCATTGGTGAATTAATTTGTGCATCCGGGATATGATGTAGACGCAAGCCCGTCATGCGCAAGGGCGCGAGCGATATGAATCAAAAAGGGCGCCCGAAGCGCCCTGATCGATTACCACTACAAGCAGCTATAAAGCTTACTTGATTTTGGCTTCCTTGAACTCGACATGCTTGCGCACAACGGGATCATATTTGCGGAACGTCATCTTTTCGGTGATGTTGCGCGGGTTCTTCTTGGTGACATAGAAAAAGCCAGTGTCAGCAGTGCTGAGCAGCTTGATCTTGATCGTGGCTGGCTTCGCCATGGCCCATTCCTTCGTGTTCGAATTTCGTTAAAAACAGCGGCAGCAATGACGCGGCCCGTTCACAGACGCGCGCCTTTGCGGATTCGCGCGCCTAAAGTCAAGCCTTGAGTCGGGTTCTGGCCAGATTCTGGCCCATATGAATGTCATCTGCGATCAGGACCACAGTTTCACGACTTGTTAACCATGTTGGCGCAAACTGCCTTTATCACGGCGCATAGGGGCTTTGCCATGGAAATGGATCATGATCGGCAAATGCTGATTCGCGCAGAATTGAGCGATTTGCTGGAAGCTCTTCGCTTGACATCGTTCGATACCAACCCCCTGCAATTCCTCGTCCGCCTTGAAGCCATCCGCAAGACGGCAACGGTCCACCAGTTCGCGACGGTTGCCGAGATTGCCAGCGTATTCGAAGCCACAATGCAGCGTGTTATTGATCATGGAGGTGGCGATTCGGTGGTCAGCAGCTTTACCGGCATATTGGAAGATGCGATTGGTTGTTCGCAACTCAGCCCTTCGGTGACGCAATCGCTGTTGGCATCGGTGGCTGTTCGCCTCCCCAACTGACGCCGAACAGGCCGATATCTTTTTCTCCAGATTTTAATCCCCCGATGCTAGTAGCATGCCATGGACGCACTGCTTTCCACATTCCTGTCCGTCTTTCTCGCCGAAATGGGCGACCGGACACAGATTCTGGCGGCTGCGCTCGCGTTGCGCTACCATAAAAATGGCGCGATCCTCGCCGGACTTGCGCTTGCGACCTTATGCAACAGCGCCCTTTCTGCCGCAGGAGGTTCCGTTATAGATCAGTGGATCAGCGAAGCGCCGGTCAAGCTGTTTGCCGGCCTCGCCTATATATTTGCCGGTGCCGGAATGTTGATGTGGCGGCGCACAGTTGACCCGCTGACAAACTGGAAATTACCCGCTTTTCTCACCGCCTTTTTGGGATTGTTCATTCTCGAATTCGGAGACAAGAGCCAGTTCATCATCGCGGCGCAAAGCGCGCGCACGCCCTATTGGGGAATGGCGCTTATAGGTGGCTTTACGGGGATCATGGCAGCGACCATCCCGGCTGTCCTGCTGCGCGAACGCCTCGCGCAAATTGTGCCTCTCAAGCCCATTCGCTGGATCTCTGGCGGACTATTGTTGCTATGGGGTTTCATGCTGGCAACGCAGGCGTTCGGGATCTCTTAAGCGACTCCGTCACTCTGTCTGAACGACAGGCTCCGATGGCAAGAGGGAACCAGCCCCTCTATACTGCGTTCAATCAAAGAACCCCGATACGGAGATTGTAAATGGCAGAAGGTGATAACAGCAAAAAGGCATTGGCCGACGCCCTGAACGGGCTGCTTGCAGATTATTATGCGCTCTATCTGAAGACGAAAAATTTTCACTGGCATGTCACCGGCCCGCATTTCCGTGAATATCATCTGCTGTTCGACGAACAGGCCACCGAATTGATCGCAACGACCGACCTTGTAGCCGAGCGCGTGCGGAAATTGGGCCAGGATACCTTGACCTCGATCGGCGCCATAGCGGGCAAGCAGCGTATAAAGGATCATGATTCCACGTCCACCGATGCCGCCAAGATGTTGAAGGAGCTGCATTCGGATAACGAGACTTTGGTGAAAGCGCTAAAGGAAGCCAAAGACCTCGCCGAAGAGGCGGGCGACAATGCGACCGACGGGCTGCTCGACGATTGGACGGATCAGGCAGAGCAACGCGCATGGTTCCTTGCGGCGACCATCGGGAAAGCCTGACCTTTTTTAAGCCATAAAAAAGGCGGGTGAAGCTTTACGCTGCACCCGCCTTTCTATAAATTTGCGTTCGGCTTATTCGGAAAGCGCGCTGAGGTTAGCCGCCGAAAATTTGCCACGACGATCAATCTCGATATCGAACGATAAACGATCGCCCTGCGTCACCTGACCCATGCCCGAGCGTTCCAGGGCCGAGATGTGCACAAACACATCTTCGCCGCCGTCATCGCGCTGCACGAATCCAAAACCCTTCATGTCGTTGAAGAATTTCACAGTGCCATTGGCGCGTTCGCCGGTCGATTCGCGCTGTGGTCCACGAGGGGCCGAATCACGATCGCCACCACGGAAACCACCACCTTCGCGGGGGGCACGATCGCGGTCGAAACTACGTTCAGGACGCGGTGCGCGCTCGGGTACGGCGATGGGTTCGCCATCGATGACCAGATCGGTCGCAGACACCTTGCCACCACGATCCACCAGCGTGAATTCGAGCGGCTGCCCTTCGGCCAGACCGGAAAGACCGGCCTGCTCAACAGCGCTGATGTGCACGAACACATCATCGGGGCGGTCATCCACCTGGATGAAGCCGAAACCCTTTTGGCCATTGAAAAATTTGACTATTCCCTTGCCGGAGCCAATGACCTGCGCGGGCATCGGGGGTCCGCCGGCACCACGACGGGGTCCGCCGAAGCCGCCACCGCCACCTGCGCCGCCGCCGAATCCGCCACTAGGACGTCCGCCGCCAAAATCACTCTGGAATGGAGGGGGTGCCCGGTAGCCATCATAGCTGTCATCCCCAAAACCGTCTCGTTTGTCCCGGCCACGGCCGTTACGCTTGCGATCAAAACCCATGTCTTCGTACTTGCCTTCTCACCGCCCAAAACAAATTAGTCTATGCAGTCGAGGGCGCCAGTCCTGCACATCACAAGCGCGGCCCTTCCTGATCGCGCAAGCCCAAGCTATATCCCATTAAAAGATTACGCGATAGCAAATATTACGTGCCCTATTCCGGCGCACAGAATCGCAGTTTTATTTGCGTTGACGGGCATGGTCGGGCAAGGGACCAGTCATGAGCGTATATTTGCATGAAGAAGACTTACCCGCGGACGTTTTGGCTGCGGGACCTGTTGCTGTCGACACCGAAACAATGGGTTTGATCACGCCGCGCGACCGGCTGTGCCTGTTGCAGATTTCGGATGGCAAAGGGGACGAGCATCTCGTCCGTTTCGGCCCGGATAGCGATTACGCCGCGCCGAATCTGCGCGCCGTTCTGGCTGACCCGCAACGGTTGAAGCTGTTCCACTTCGCGCGATTCGATCTGGCCGCCATTTCGCATTATCTGAATGTGACGGCCGCGCCGCTGTTCTGCACCAAAATCGCATCGCGTCTGACGCGGACATATACCGACCGGCATGGCCTCAAGGAACTGGTGAAGGAAATGCTGGCGACGGACATTTCCAAGCAGCAGCAGTCCAGCGATTGGGGCGGCCCTGCCTTGTCCGAGGCGCAGAAGGATTATGCGGCAAGCGACGTGCGCTATCTGCACCGTCTGCATGCCGAATTTGTCGTCCGGCTGGAACGTGAAGGCCGGATGCAGCTGGCTCAGGCCTGTTTCGACTTCCTCCCCCACCGCGCCGAACTGGATTTGGCGGGATGGCCGGAAATCGATATATTCGGGCACAGTTAAGGTTCGAAGGCGTTTAACGCTCCTATGTCCGAACTGGCCGATCTTGAACGCACACAAAGGCAACGTTGGGCCCTGCCCGGCGGACGGCATGACCGGCTCATCCGTTTCCTGCGCGTCGGGTTGCCGAGCATCATCGGGATATTGCTCGCCGTGCTGGCGTTCAGCCCGTTCGCCGGCACCCAGGAGCTCAGCTTTGTCTTGAACAAGGATGAAGTCAGTCTTTCGCGCGAACGCATGCGGCTTATCGAGGCGCTCTATCGCGGTGAGGACAGCGAGGGCCGGCCTTTTTCGCTTCGCGCCGGTAGCGCCGTGCAGAAAACATCTGCCGAACCCGTGCTGGACATGACATCCCTATCCGCCCGCATCCTTTTGAAAGACGGACCTGCGTCTATTTCAGCGCAGCGGGGTTCCTACAATCTCAACCGCGAAACCATGCGTGTGAATGGACCGCTCGCCGTCACCTCGCCCGACTATAATATGGTCGCGAGCAATGTGGAGCTGTCGCTGAAAGATAAGACCATGCAAAGTTTCGGCGCGGTCAGCGGACGGACAAAAGTTGGTACATTTGAGGCAAAGCGGTTGAAGGCCGATCTGGAAACCCGGGTCGTGCGGCTCGATGGCGGCGTCCATTTGCGTATCAACCAGAATGCGATTAAGTGAGGCCGTAATGAACACACGCTCTTTCATGACAGGTCTTTGCACGGTACTCGGCGCGGCGGCTATTTTGTCTACCGCATCCTCGGCGCAATCCATCCGCAACCACAACAGCAACGCCCCCGTTGATTTCACGGCCGGCTCGCTGGAATTGCAAGACCGCGCCGACCGGGTTGTCCTGGCAGGTGGCGTTACCGTGACGCAGGCGGGACTTGTGCTGAAATCAAGCCGCCTGACCGCAGCCTATTCGAGCAATGGCGGAGGCACCGATGTCGAGCGGCTCGACGCCACCGGGGGCGTCACGATCACCAAAGACGACCTGCGCGCGACAAGCAATGCGGCGATCTACGACCTAAATTCCAGCCTGATCACGTTAATCGGCAATGTGAACCTCGTGCAGGGAAGCAACAAGCTGAACGGCGGACGCCTGGTCATTGATCTCAATTCCGGCCGTTCGACGATCAATGGCGGTGGCCCTGCCGGAACAAGCACCTCGGGTGGCCGGGTATCCGGCACATTTACCGTACCGCCCCGCAAAAACTAATTGCGCCAAAATGGTCAGGCATGAATCATGCCAATTGCATGTTGTCCGCAGACTGGGTAGCTGTTGAAACGATACCACCCGTCAATTGCGGACTATGATTTGATATGGACAGCATAACAGCAGAGCGCCCGGCCGCGGATGCGAACATTTCAGAAAGCGTACAGTCGGGACTGGGCGTGGTCTCCATTGCCAAAAGCTATGACAAGCGCGCCGTCCTCACCGATGTTTCGCTTTCGGTCGCCAAGGGCGAGGTCGTGGGCCTTCTTGGGCCGAACGGTGCGGGTAAAACCACCTGCTTCTATTCCATCATGGGTCTCGTCAAACCGGATAGCGGACGCATAACATTGGATGGCGCCGACATAACTGGCCTGCCCATGTACCGCCGGGCGATATTGGGGCTTGGTTATCTGCCTCAGGAAACCTCGATTTTCCGAGGCATGACCGTCGAGCAGAATATCAGCGCCGTCCTCGAAATGGCCGAACCGGACGCCAGCGCCCGTGCGGCACGGCTGGAAACCCTGCTGGATGAATTCGGACTTGGCCGGTTGCGCAGCGCACCCGCCATGGCGCTTTCGGGTGGTGAACGGCGGCGGTGCGAAATTGCACGTGCACTCGCAGCCAACCCGTCGATCATGCTGCTCGATGAACCTTTTGCAGGGATCGACCCCATTTCGATTTCGGATATCCGTAATCTCGTAAAAGACCTCAAAACACGCGGCATTGGCGTTCTGATAACCGACCATAATGTGCGCGAAACATTGGAAATTGTTGACCGCGCCTGCATCATCTATGGCGGACAAGTCCTGTTTTCAGGCTCGCCGGAAGCGCTGGTCGCCGACCCCAATGTGCGCCGTCTGTATCTCGGCGAGAGTTTTGCGATGTAATGGCATGCGCTCATGCAGAATTTCCAGCCATCCCCAGTCTGAATAACTAGCCTGTGGCATTAGCGCCCCGCCTCGACCTACGCCAAAGCCAATCGCTGGTGATGACGCCGCAGTTGCAGCAGGCGATCAAGCTTTTGGCGCTGTCCTCAATGGAGATCGAGGCGTTCATCGCCGAAGAGGTGGAGCGCAATCCGCTGCTCGAAACCGGAACCAGCGAGATTCAGGCGGAAAGTCCACCGGATGACTTTACCGCATTGCCCACCACCGAGAGCGGCGATCGCAGCAGCGACGATGTTTTGGGCGGCACGGATATGGCCGCTTCGGAAGCATTGGACGTCGATTTCGGCGCGGAAACCTTCCACCATGATGGCGTTGCCGATAGCGTTGGGGGCGCAGATGGCATGCTGGGCCTGTCCGGTGGAAACACGGCCAGCAGCTTCGACGGGGAAGGTCCCGATTTCGATAGCTTCGCCGCCGCCGATATCAGCCTGCGCGAACATTTGATGGCGCAAGCCGGGGCAAGCCTTTCGGGTCGCCTGCTGTTTCTGGCGCAACAGATTATCGAGCAGATCGAGCCAACCGGCTATTTGGGCGCGGACCTTCTGGCGATGGCACACCGGCTGGGCGTCAGCATGGCCGAGATGGAAGAGGCGCTGACCGAAGTGCAGCGTTTCGATCCCACTGGTGTCGGCGCACGCGACCTTGCGGAATGCATCATGCTGCAAGCCAAAGAAGCGGACCGTTATGACCCGTGCATGGCCAAGCTGATCAACAATCTCGATCTGGTTGCCAAAGGCGCCTTTGACCAGTTGAAGCGCATGTGCCGCGTCGATGACGAAGATTTGCGGGACATGATGATCGAGCTGCGCAGTTACGATCCCAAACCGGGCTGCCGTTTTGAAAGCGAAAGCAGTGTCGCTGTTACCCCCGATATCTTTGTAACCGCGCGCGGGGCGGGATGGGCCATCGAATTGAACAGCGCGAATTTACCCCGCCTGCTGATCAACCGGACCTATGTTGCCGAACTGGGGCAGGACAAAGCGACGAAGGCGTGGCTCAACGAATGCATGGCCGACGCCAATTGGCTGATCAAGGCCATGGACCAGAGGCAGCGGACGATCATCAAGGTCGCAACCGAAATAGTGAAGCAACAAGACGGTTTCTTTCGTGGCGGCGTGGCGCATCTCAGGCCGCTGACCCTGCGCCAGGTTGCCGACGCCATCGAAATGCATGAATCGACGGTCAGCCGGGTGACCAGCAATAAATATCTGCATTGCGACCGGGGTTTGTTTGACCTGAAATATTTCTTCTCCTCCGGGGTCCAGTCCGCCGATGGCGACGGGGTTTCTGCCGAAGCGGTCAAGAGCCATATCAAGACACTCATCGATGGCGAGGGTGCCAAAATCCTGTCGGACGATACGTTAGTCGATCTGCTCAACGCCAAAGGCTTCGACATTGCGAGGCGGACTGTCGCCAAATATCGCGAAGCCATGGGGATCGGTTCTTCGGTGCAGCGGCGGCGGCAAAAGAAAATGGGGCGGTGACAGGCCCTAGGGTCGGGACCTATTAATAGCGCTTGCCATAGAGGGAAGTCGCGGCGTAGCGGGGCGCCACCAATGACAGATACAAAAACGGACGACGAAATCTCCGCACGCGATGTGGCAAAAGGCGCAGGCACCACCCTGCTCGCCCGGTTGGGCGGTGTGCTCGAAGTCGTCGCGCAACCGCTCTACATCTGGCTTTTCGGATTGGCAGGCTATGGATTTTACGGCGCGCTGTGGGCCGCGACAAATCTGACGCAGAATGTAGCGGATTTGGGAACCACCGGGGCGATGCAGCGCGTCATCCCGCAAGCAACATCCGCGCAAAAGGAGGCTGCCGCCTTACGCGCCGCTTTAATCCTTGGCGTTATACCCTGCATCCTCATTGCGATCACCGTATTCATTCTCGCAGAACCGGTTTCGAAATTTTTCAACGCCGACGCCCGCGATTCCGCACAGGCAACCGAGATCATTCGCCTGTTCATCTGGGCGCTTCCGCTCTGGTCCTTTGTCGAAGTCGCAACATCGGCCCTGCGTGCGCGCCGCATTTTTGGCGCGGAGATCCGGCTGCGCCTGTTCTGGGAACAATTGATCCGCTTGCTGGTCGTCGTCAGCCTGTTCTTTGCGGGCTGGTCGACACGGGCGCTTTATATCGGCCACCTAATTTCTTTGGGCGCAACCTGCCTTTTATGCGTCCGCCTTTTGGCAAAGAATTTCGAATTGCGGCTGATGTTCAAAGGTCCGCTGGTCGACGACATGTTTCACGCCACACTGAAGGCAGGATTGGCCGTTCTTCCGACCAACATTGCCTTGCGGATATTCGGCGACGGCCCTGCCATTGCCCTTAATGCAATCCTGCCGGGTGCGAGCGGCGCGGTGGCGACAAGCCTCTATATTGTCGCGCGCAAAATATCGAGCCTGGTGCAATTGGTGCGCACCGCCTTTGCCTATGTGCTGGCACCCCTGGCGTCGGCCCTTTCCAAAGATGGAAAGGAGAAAGTATCCTCCATCTATGGTTTTTCGACGCGTGTCCTTGTGACGCTGGCGCTCCCGTTGGCCGCCGTTCTGGGCGCGATGGGCCCGACAATCCTGCCGGTCTTTGGTCCGGGTGTCGAACAGGCGCTCATCGCGGTCTGGATTTTGCTTGCCTCGCGTGCCTTTGAAGCCGTGTGCGGCGCAGCGGCACCGATCCAGCAGGTCGTGTCGGCCCACCGGCACCAACTGGTTGGCAGCATCACCGGCGTGGTATTGGCGTTCGTCATCGGGGGATATTTCACACCGCAATATGGTCTGAACGCTATGGCGTGGGCCGTTGCGATCGGCCTTGCAGCCGCGTCCGCCATACCCATGATCCAGCTCAATCTACATGACGACCTCCACCCGTTCGAGCGGCCCTTCCTGGCGGTTCTTTTGAAGGCATTGGGCGTTGCCATTGCCGGATCGCTCCTGATCGTGGCGATCCAGTTCGTACCTCTGCTCGCGCAAAGAGTGCTTTTCGCCGGCCTAGTGCTGGTGGCCTTTGCCTTCGCGCCCCGCGTGGCTATCGGACTGGCGTTTGTGGGGCTTGCTGAATGGGTTATCGAGACGCAGTTTTCCTTGCCCGCCCAATTGCTTTCGCGTCTGGTGACCATTGTCCTGATGTTGCCGGTCGTCATCGGCACATTGTGGCTATCCCTGCGCCTTGCCCTGCCCGAGGCAGACCGCCGCGCCATTGGCGACAAAACGGCCCGCAAATTACGTCTGGTTTGACTGTTTCCGGTTGAGCCGGATTTCCAATGCCTGCCGGTGGTCATCCGGCTTGTCGACATCAATGGCGGCCTCGGGTGTTGCCAAGGGCACAAGCCGGGCTTTCAGGCCCAGTCTATTGCCCGCCTGCCGTAGTGCTTCACCCAGCCCTATGGTGCGCGTTAGCGCCCGCACGGCCAGCCACGGGCCGAAGTGCAGAAAAAGCTTCCAAGCCGTTTTACGATCCTGTTCCGCACGCGACCAGAGTTCAAGCGCGGGCAAGCATTTTACCGACTGCAACGCAAACAGGTTGGCCCCGGACCAATAGCCATCCGCAAATTTCAGCCATGTCCTTTTGTTCGATGGGTAGCGCTCAATCAGAATAGAGCGCTCCACCATGCCCACGGCAACATCGGCGTCGCCTGCATCGGTGATGAACGCAGACAGCAGATCCGCTTCAAGCAAGGGATGGTCGGCTGTGGTCACCAAGATCGGAAAGGGTAAGCCGCTGGTTCCGGCCAATTCTGCAATACTGCTGGAGATACCCGCGCTGCTTTGGCGCAAAACCGCCCCACCGCCCTGTTCGACAGCGTCAAGCAGAGCGTCGGTGTTCTGGGCGATCACCATGATTTGGCGCACGGCAGGGGTGGCGTGCAGCGCCTTCAGCACGTGGCTCAGCATTGGCAGACCATCAAAGTCGATCAGCGCTTTGGCTGAAACACCAAAATGGGCCGCAAGCGCGTCGCCCTTGGGTCTGCTACCCGCCAGAACGAGCGCGGACCAGCCTGTGTGGCCCTGCGCTAAAGGGGATGTCATGATTTTGCCCCATTGTTGTTCAAAGGGAACGTCCTCTTCTAAAAGCATCGAGTTAGGATTGTTGGTGTATCAACAGGAAATGGCCCGCAGCGGCAAGTCGCTATTCTTCATTCGCGGCACATATATCTACACAATTATAGCGATTTCGACGTTGATCGCCTTTTTAACCCGCGATATCGGCCCCTTTGCGACGGCGCAAGCCGACTGCGCCTGGTTCTGGGTCTCGTTCGCCGTCGCCAGCGCTGGCGCCATTGTCCGCATCTTTACCAGTGGTTGGGCAGCGCTCGGCACATCGGGACGCGCAAAGGTCGCCGCTGAAGCTGCCGAACTCAACACAACCGGACCTTATTCGCTGGTGCGCAATCCGCTTTATGTCGGCCGCATCCTGAATTTTACCGGACTTGCCATGTTGTCGGGAAGCTGGGTCTTCGGTGCTCTGGTATTTCTACTCGCCATTTTGGTTTACGAGCGGATTTCGGTTTATGAAGAAGAGTATTTGCGCGACAAGTTCGGTGAAGCGCATGCCGCTTGGGCCGCGCATGTCCCGGCCCTGCTTCCGCGCTTGTCGGGTTGGGTCTCGCCCAAATATCCTTTCTGGTGGAAACGTATGATTTGGCGCGAACAGAATAAGCTGTTCCTGCTTGCTACCGGTGTGTTTCTCACTTGGTTTGCCCGCACCGGTTTTGATGTCGCGGCACTGAACGGCAACTGGGTTATGGCCTATGCCGCCCTGGTCGTCCTTCGCTTCATCATCGGCGGATTGAAAATGATCGGGTTCTTTAAAGAGCTGAGCTGATGGCGTCGCTTGCCCCGCTGATTGCGGTTATCGGATGCGACGGGTCGGGCAAGTCCACTTTGGCCGAGGCGCTGGTCGCCGACTATAGCGCCCGTCGTCCTGTGGCCTATGTTTATCTCGGGCTCAAATCGGGTGCGATGGGCGAGGCCATCAAACAGTGGCCAATTATCGGTGGCTGGCTGGAGAAAAAGCTGTCGAAACGGGCGTCACAGGCGCGCGATACGAAGCAGAAAATCCCCGGTGTAGCGACGGCACTCGTCATTTATCTGCTTTCCACCGTACGCTTGCGCCGCTTCCGGCAGACGCTCGCGCATCGCCGCGCGGGCCGGCTTGTCATTACCGACCGCTATCCGCAGGTGGAAGTGCCGGGCTTTTACGATGGCCCGGGTCTTTCAGCCGCAAAGGCAGGCAGCAGCTTTATTGCATGGCTGTCTCGGCGCGAGCGGGCCAAATATGAATGGATGGCGGCGCATTTACCGACGCTGGTGATCCGCATCAACATCGACATCGAAACGGCCCTTGCGCGCAAACCGGACCACGCCCGTGATTTGCTGGAAAAAAAGATTGCCGTGACGCCTGTGCTCACCTTTGCAGGCGCGCCAATCATCGAACTCGACGGGCGGGAACCTTTTGCAACGGTCAAAGCGAAGGCAACGGCAGCAATTGACGCCGCGCTTGCGTCAGGCGGCGCGTAAACGGTCGAGGAAATTCCGGCTTGCCTCGCGCAGGGCACCGGCCCTGCTTTGCAGATCGCCCATCACCAACTGCATCTCGTCGGCGACTTCACCGACCTGAACCGCGGCGACATTCACTTCCTTGCTGAATTCACGCACATGCTCGGCATCTTGCGCCGCATGATGGGCGTGGCCGCTAATGTCGCGGGTGGCTGCCTGCTGTTGCGTGATAGCGACCGCGATATTGTTGGCGCCCTGCTGCACTTGAGACAGCTTATGGGCAACCGAACCGACCATGCGCGCGGCGTTGTCCATCTGATCCTTGATCGTCGTCACCGTCGTGGTGACAGACCCGATGGCACCATGGGTCTGGTTGGCAAGGCTTTTCACTTCCTGGGCTACAACCGCAAAACCACGTCCCGCATCACCTGCGCGCGCAGCTTCAATCGTGGCATTCAGCGCAAGCAGGTTAGTTTTTCCGGCAACGTCCTGGATCATGGCCGCAATCTCGCCGACCTTTTCCGCTTCACCCGCAAGATGCGCCATTACGCCGCTGCCTTGCTTGCTGCTTTTGGTTGCGGCTTCGGATGCCGTGACCTGGTCATGAACCTGATGGGAAATGGCGTCCGAAGATTCGCTCAACTGCCGGGCGGCCGCGGCAACCATCTGGATCGCCCCGCTCATGTTAGTTGCCATGTTAGCCATAGCATCAGTCCGCTCCCGCGTCTGCGTACCGATGGCCGCCAGTTGCTGTGAGGATTCACCCACCGCGCGGACCGCCGATTCCATCACATCGATAATGGCATGCACCGAATGTTCAAATTCGCTGGCCAGCGCCGTCATGGCCTGACGCTGTTCCTGATCGGCGCGCAGACGCTCTTCTTGGCGCACCGCGCTCGTATTACGACGCTCGGCTTCCAACGCCTCCAGTCGTTCCTGCTCCGCTGCAAAGAAGCGTTCCTGTTCGCGGGCGAATTTCTGCGCATCGTCCAGAGATTGCATGAACGATCGCCATTGCATCATTGCAACGCGGTGCAAGGAGACGCCGAACAAGGCAATGCCGGCGTAAAAGAACCACGGCATGTCCATTCCGGAATAGCTCGCGGATATCGTGCTGCCTATCGTCATCACGGACAGCCACATGACCATTGCGGCCGGAAGGCATAGATAGATGAGCGCACCGATGGCAATAAGCCCGAACGTCATCGCGCTGCCGACAAGAATGCCGATATCCTGATGATAGCTCCACACATCGGCGAGCAACAACACCCAGCTAAAGGCTTCGATGGTTACCTGAAGGACGAACAGACGCCGCAAAAACAGCAAATAGGTCCCGTCGGGATCATGCTGGCTATCGTAATTCTTGATCCGGACATGGACGCGATATCCGACGATGGCGGCTATGCTATAAAGGGGCGCGGCATATTGTGCGTAATGCGGTTGGGCGCCGCCAAACCACAATATGGCGAGCGCAGGCCACATGGTGACCAGCCCCGATATGAATGCCGCGACGTGCGACCGACCGGCCGCCTGCAGTTGCGCTACCATCAAATCTCGATTTTGCGAGTTGGCTGAACGACGCAATATTGCCCACTCACCTGTCAAATCGGTGAAAAAGGCAAACATGTCTTTCAAATGGTGCAATTCGCGCATGCAAGGTTTCCGACGGATATTTCCGCCATTCGCCTTAACGCCGAATGGTAAAGCAGCCGTTAACCATAGGCAGCGGGATTATTCGCCTTTGATGAAAGCGACGCTGTCCGCGAGTACCGGAGCTTTGGACCGAAACGGCCGGGCAATCGCCATGATGATATCGGCATGATCGACTTTCGGATAAATTTTCAACTTCGATTGGCCGCCAAGTTCCGCCATCCTCGCCTCCAGCGCCTTGCTGTTACGCGGTTTGACGACTGTATCTATATCGCCGGTGAGCAGCAGCAGCGGCGGCGCATCGGCGCGGGCATAATGTATCGGCTGGGTTTCCTTGAGATCCGGCCAGTGGCCGAGCGCGATCTTGGAGGAATCGGTGGTCAGGGGAAGAAAGTCATAAGGTCCGGCAAGGCCGATGACGCCCTTGATTGACGTGCTGTCCAGCTTTTGGGCTGCAAGCCATTGCGGATCCAGGGCAGCCATCATGGCAATATGTGCCCCGGCGCTATGCCCCATCAGATATATGCGGCCCGCATCACCCCGATAGGTGCCTATATTCGTTTGAACCCACGCAATCGCCGCAGCGGTGTCTTCGACGAAAGCCGGAAACCGGACTTTAGGTGTTTTGCGATAGTCGGCGACAACGGTCACAATACCGCGTGCTGCGAAGGCACGGCCTAGAAAGCCATAGCCATCACGTTCCCCGTCGCGCCACGCACCGCCGTGAAAGAAGAGCAGAACCGGATAAGGTTTATCCGCTACTTCAGTGGGAATATAGACATCCAGCTTTTGCCGCTCATCGGGGCCATAGGCGATGCCTACCGAAGCCTTGCCCTGATATTCCGTTGCGCCAGGCGCAATCCGGTCGACCAGATCAAGTTTTTGCGGATCGGTTTTGGACCAGAACCAAAGGCCAATGGCAGCGATCAGGACCAGAAGGGTGAGGAGGATTGCTTTTATCATGCGCCCCATGTGCCTGTCGTGGCCCTCGGGCACAATGAAAAAAGGCGGCCCCCGAAAGGACCGCCTCTTTGTTTCCAACAGGCCGGGACCTTGACGGCCCCGTGCGTTGAAATTCTTAACGCTTCGAGAACTGGAAGCTCTTACGTGCCTTGGCCTTACCGTATTTCTTACGTTCTACGGTACGGCTGTCACGGGTCAGGAAGCCTTCGGCCTTGACCGCGCTGCGCAACAGAGGCTCATATTTCGACAAAGCTTGGGCAATACCGTGCTTGACGGCGCCAGCCTGGCCCGAAAGACCACCACCCTTAACAGTCGCGATGACGTCATACTGGCCGGTACGCTCGGTCACGCCGAACGGTTGGTTGATGACGAGACGCAGCGAAGGACGTGCGAAATAGACTTCCTGGTCACGGCCGTTGACAACGATCTTACCAGTGCCGGGCTTCAGCCAAACGCGCGCAACGGCGTCTTTACGACGGCCGGTAGCATAGGCACGACCCTGCGCGTCAATTTCCTGTTCACGGATAACTGCAGCGATCTGGGCGGGTGCTTCGGCGCCCAAGGTTTCGAGATCAGCGAGTGAATTTGCGGTATCGGACATTATGCACCCACCTTGTTCTTGCGGTTCATGGAAGCGACGTCGAGCGTCTTGGGCTGCTGGCCATCGTGCGGATGCTCGGTGCCATTGTAGAGGTGTAATGCGCGCATCTGGGCACGGCCGAGAGGTCCGCGGGGAACCATGCGCTCGACAGCCTTTTCAAGAACGCGCTCAGGAAACTTACCTTCCAGCACCTTTGCAGCAGTGATACCCTTGATACCGCCTGCATAGCCGGTGTGCCGGTAGTAGACCTTGTCGCCCAGCTTTTTGCCGGTGAACTGCACCTTGTCGGCATTGATAACGACAACATGGTCGCCGCAATCAACGTGGGGGGTGTAGCTTGGCTTGTGCTTGCCGCGCAGGATGTTGGCAATGATCGACGCAACGCGGCCGACAACCAGACCTTCGGCATCAATGATATGCCATTCCTTCTGGACGTCCTGCGGGCGGATCGATTTCGTAACTCTGGATAGCGTTTTCATCGCTAATCGAACCTTTCGGAATTTGTAAAACGAGGACCAGAATCGCAAGGAAACTGGTCGCGAAGCGGCGCTAATGACGATGAAGCGTCCAATAGTCAAGCAAAAGCAGGGGTTTTACGGAAGGTATAATAATACCTCCCTGCCACTCCGGCGGTCGAAAACGAACTGCCAAGACCGGCTATGCCGTCTCTGATGCGACCCATTCGGCATAGGCAGGTAAAGCACCTTCACTCGACAAGCGCAGGACGGCGGGGACCTTGTAGCGGTGCAGCGCCGCGATGCGCTGCATGGCGGCCTCGGCTTTGGCGGGGGAGGTTTTGAACAACACCGGATGTTCTTCCTTCGCCTCAATCTCGCCTTCCCAACGGAAATGCGAGATCACCATCGGGAAACGATTTGCGCAGGCGATCAGGCCTTCGGACAAGAGTTTTCGACAAACATCATGCCCCTCGCCCGCAGTCGGGAATACCGCGTAGATTACAGCGACGTCGTTGTTGGCGGCCTTATGTGCCATGATCGCGACCGATGACATGGGCACCCCACACCGTAGCCGCCACAAGCAGCGCGCCTACGGCTTGGTGCGAAACAGCGAGCACGATGTTAACGCCGGTAAGGACCGTCGCAATGCCCAATAGGATTTGCACGCCAAAGGCGCTGTGAATGGCGATAGACGCAGGACGCGCCCCCGCCGCTTTGGTTCTGCGTGCAAGCATGATCAATGCTATTACCGCAACCCATGCCCACCAACGGTGCACAAAGTGGGTTAAGAAGGGATCGTTCACGATGGCATAGAAGGTGCCCTTTGTTGTATCGATACCATCCGGCACAAACCGGTCGTTCATCAGGGGCCAACTATTTGAAACATAACCGGCATTCAGGCCCGCAACCCATGCGCCGAACAGCAATTGGACGAATAAAATGGCCAAAACGGCCAACGCAAATCCGGTAAGCTTTGCCGGTTTCGCAGCCGGATTGCGTGCAAGCGCCTTTAAATCAAGTGCCGTCCAGACCAGACCGCCCAAGATAAACAACGCCGTCAGCAAGTGCACCGCCAAGCGATAGTGGCTAACGTCGGTACGTGCGGTCAAACCCGATGAAACCATCCACCAACCAATGGTTCCTTGCAATCCGCCAAGCGCGAGCAAGGCCAGCAGCCGGGGCTTATAGCCTTCGGGAATGGCGCGCCTGGCCCAGAACCAGGCAAGCGGCAGAGCAAAGGCCAGTCCGATCACCCGGCCGAGCAATCTGTGCACCCATTCCCAGAAATAGATGAATTTGAATTGGGCCAGCGTCATGCCGGCCGGACCGTTGATTTCGGTATATTCGGGGATCTGCTTATATTTCTCGAACTCCGACACCCAGGCCGCTTCGTTCAAGGGGGGCAGCGTTCCGGCAATGGGCTTCCATTCGGTGATGGAAAGGCCCGATTCCGTCAGCCGCGTAATGCCGCCGACCACCACCATCGCAAACACCAGCAGGGCGACACATATCAACCATTTAACCAACGCATCGGGGCGGGTGGTCGTGGGAAGCGCAAGATTTTCGGCGGCCAAGGTGTTCTGCATGCGCGCCGATATGCGCGGACGTGAAGATTAAGACAAGTGCGGCAACGGGACGACGCATTGCTTTTTAAGCGTCGGTAGTTGCAGAATCTGTCTTACCCGGCATGCAGGAAGAAAATCGGCGGGCGAAACGCGGCCCTCTATGGACGCGACATATAAGCATCCAATGTTTCGTGGTAATGCCGGATGCGGCTTTCCTGATAACGGGCCAGGGTGACGCCGGGCTTTTTGGAGGCGCGCAGCCCTTTTTGAATGCGCATGAGATTATCCGTATCTTGATCAGCAACCATGGCGGCCGATCCCAATTCCGGCGCATCAGTCCATTTTTGGTCCGATCCCAGCATATTAAGTTTCGCAGGTTCGGGATGCGAGCCATCCGGTGCCTTCGAGAACAGAAACATGATTTCCATGATCGAGGTTTCCGGATCATCGCCATTGGGCCGGAAACGATATGTGATCGGCAAAGCCTGTCCGCCCCATGGCACCATGTTCGGGAACAGGAGATATTCGATGAGATCGAGAGATTCGCTGTCGGACAAGGCCGACATGTCGCGGCCCGAGCTACGCGAAATTTTCTCGCGCGCACGTTCCGCCAATTTGCCGCGCGCCGTTTCACCCTCGCCCACTTCGATGGGTTTCCCGGCAAAGAACGGAACATCCCTGCGCATTTCCTCGATCGTACGTTCAGCAGGAACGCCTTTCATGGAAGGCGAAGGAACGCCCTGAACGCTGATCATGCGGCTGACATGGCGGATATCGGGCCACACATCATATTGCGTGTTCGTGTCGCCATAATAGCCCATGACCTGAGGATGCGCGATGCTGACATGATAGGCTTCCACAAAAGCTTCCATTGCCAGCTTCCAATTGCACGGCATGATCTTGCCAACATGCGCCGCTACATAGCGGTCCTCAAGATCGAAGGCCTCAAAATGTTCGGGTAGATTTTCAAGATAATTTTCAAGCGGCTCGCAATCAGGATCGAAATTGACGAATACAAATCCGCCCCAAATACCGACTTTCGCTTCGGGCAGCCGCATTTTGTCCTTGTCGACATGGGGAAAGTCCCATTGTCCGGGTATAATGGAAAGGCTTCCGTCCAGCTTCCATGTCCAGCCGTGAAATGGACAACGCAACTGGTTTACGCAGCCACCTTCAGTGCGCAGCAGCGTGCCCCGGTGCAGGCATGAATTGACATAGGCGCGAATTTCATCAGGCGCCGTCCGAATAACAATCAACGAGTCATGGACAATTTCATAAACGATGTGATCGCCGACATTGGGAATATGCTCGACCCGGCATGCCAGTTGCCAGCATTTGCGCCACACCTTCTCGACTTCCAAATCGTGCCACTGCTTGGAGAAATAGCGCTCGCTGGAAACGTCGGACATATCCTGCCCTTGCGCAGGGGATTCCTCTCGCAAAATGGAAGGCGCCGGATTGATATCCTGTTCAAACACTTCCTGTACCGAGGGTCCGGGCCGCCGTGCGATGATATCCATAGTCTCCCCCATTGCTGCTCTTGGTGGCAAATGCTAGCGTGATGCCAATGGATCATCTGGCGCACAAGCATTTAGTCACCCTCACCCTGGATGTCGATTTCCGGTCTATGCTGGTCATAGGACCAACCCCGGGCGGGCATCGCCGGATCGCGCCGGTCACGGGTGGCCATTTTTCGGGCGAACGGCTGAATGGCACGGTTTTACCGGGAGCAGACTGGGTCATAAATCGCAGCGATGGCGTGATGGTCATCGATGTTCGCCTCGCCCTGAGAACGGATGATTCAGCTTTAATCTATCTGTCCTATCAGGGCCGCTTTCTGGCGCCTGCCGAAGCGATGTCGCGCTTCTCAAAGGGCGAATTGCTTGAACCCGAAGAATATTCCCTTGCCATCGTCGCAAAATTTGAATGCGGCGAAGACCGCTATGCTTGGCTCAACAACGTTGTGGCAGTCGGAACTGGCGAGCAAACAGCCACTGGCCCCGTCTATTCACTGTTCGAAATCGGCTGATCAATCCATCATTCTTCCAAATGATATGTTGTAACGTGCGCCGAATCGGTATAGAGCGGCCTGCGAATGACACAGGTTTGGACAAAATGGCGTTGGGACGGGCTCGGTTTGAGCATTGCTGGCCTGTGTCTGGTCCATTGCCTCGCGACATCCGTACTGCTGGTATTTCTGGCCTCGGCGGGCGGTCTGCTGCTCGATCCGGTTATCCATGAAGCTGGCCTTTTCCTTGCGATTCTCTTCGGTATGCTCGCCTTGGGCAAGGGCTTGTGGGACCACGGCTTTGTCATGCCCGCCGCTATCGGCGCTTTAGGCATTGGCATGATGGCTGGTGCACTGACCATTCCGCACGGAACGACCGAGATACTCTGGACGGTCATGGGCGTTGCCGTTCTGGCGCTTGGCCACGACCTTAATCACCGCGCGTCGCACTAAGGCATAATTACCGCGCTAATTCCCCCCGCTGACTAATGCGGCAAATGTCGACAGCACCCAGTTATGGACGACCCGGATCGATGGCTGATGCTGCAAATCGCGGTGCACAATCAGCCAGGGGTTTCTTGGCGGCGGGGCATGGGTCGTCGGGACTTGCACCAATTCCTGTTCCCTTTGCGCGATGGCAACAGGCAACAGGGCAATCCCAGCACCGCTTATCGCAGCGGTCATGAGCGCCCGGGTACTCCCTGTCCTGAGGGCTACAGAAGTTCGTAGTCCCATCTCCTCCATCCAGATAAGTTCGGGCAATCGACCGTAGCTGTCATCATAGATGATCAAGCGTTCGCGTACTAAATCGATGTCTGACGGTTGTCTTTTGTCCAGATATGCGCGCGCCGCAAAAAAGCCGAGATGCAGCGGAGGCAGTTTGCGCATTATCAAACTTGCCCCTTCGGGCCGGGACATCCGGACAGCGATGTCGGCATCGCGCCCCGCGAGGCTGACAACATCTGCCTGCGATTGGAGATGTACAGGAAAGTCTACGCCTTGCGTCCATAGGGCCGGCAAAGCGGGCGCGAGTACGTCCGAAATTACAAATTCGGTAGCGGACAGGCGGACCGGGAGATTCCCGCCTTCGCTTCGCAAACCATCCGCCAGCCTGTTGACGCGGGCAAGTTGCTCGGCAATCGGCTCCGCCGTCTTAGCAATCAGTTCGCCAAAATAGGTGAGCGTGGTTCCCTTGGCCTGCCGGTCGACGAGGCGGAGTTTGAGGGCATTTTCCAGCTATTCAATGCGGCGCGAGATTGTCGATATGGCGACTCGGCGTCTTTTTGCGGCCGCACTTAATGACCCCGCCTGCCAAATGGCGATGAGATCATCGAGGTCACGCGGATCAAGCATGTTTTGCAATAATGGACATCTGTTTTGCAATATCGCGCATTTAAACTGCCCGGGCAATGGTGAAGATAGCGGCATTGAAAAGGAGATTTTGTATGCGTCGTCCAATCCTTTTACTGTCTGCGCTCTGCCTCTCGCTCAGCGTCAGCACCCACGCTGTTGCGCAAGATCAAGCTTCGCCCCCACCGGTCGCCACAATCGTCACGATTAAAACCCCCGCCAGTATCAGCCGGCCAATGCTGGAGGTCGAATTCAAACGTGCCGTACCGATTTATGAAAAGATTCCGGGATTGATTCGCAAATATTTTATCGCTGATGCCGAACAATTTGGCGGCATGTATCTTTGGAAAGATCGCGCATCGGCAGAAGCCTGGTACAGCAGCGCATGGCGCGCCAAAGCCAAGTCGCTTTATGGAAGCGAGCCCGAAGTCCGCTGGTTCGATGTCCCCGTCCAGATCGAAAACGGCAGCGAGCGCTAATGCGCCAACTGACTTTCCTGGCCCCCAAGCATTTTGAATGGCGCGATGTTCCATCGCCGAAGCTTCAGCATGATCGGGATGCCATTGTTCGCCCGCTCGCCGTCGCGCGCTGTGACCTTGACCTCTACATTGCCACGGGCGTGGTTCCCTTTCCGGGACCTTTTGCGTTCGGGCATGAAATGGTGGGCGAAGTGGTGGAGGCCGGAAAGCTCGCCAATGTCGTTCCTGGACAGCGGGTCGTTGTACCGTTTCAGATAAGCTGCGGTTCCTGCACATCCTGTCGGCGCGGCTTCACTGCATCATGCGAGTCGGTACCCCCTTACGCTGCGTTTGGGCTGGGGGGTGGCCGAGTTGAATATGGCGGCGCTTTGTCGGATGCCATCCGTGTACCTTATGCTGACTTCATGCTGGTTCCCCTGCCGCAGGGCGTTGACCCCATCCATGCGGCAAGTGCAGCCGACAATATTCCCGACGGCTGGCGCGCGGTCGCGCCACAATTGGCCCAATATCCCGGCGCCAGCGTGCTAATCGTCGGAGGGTTGGCCCAGAGCGTCGGTCTATATGCTGCTGGCGCCGCCGTCGCCTTGGGGGCGGGGCGCGTGTTGTATCTGGACGACAACCAGGCCAATTGCGAACGGGCAAGGCATATGGGAGCCGATTCGGGACCGATGGCCTTGGCCGCCGGGCGGGAGCCTCAAGAGCTTTTCGACATCGTTGTCGAAGCCGCGGGGACTTCCGATGCGTTGGCATTTGCCGTTCGGTCGTGCCGTCCCAATGCCATTTTGACGAGCGTCGCCATGCATTTGGAGCCGACCACGGCTGTGCCCTTGTCGCAAGCCTATTATCGCGGGCTGACATTCCACACCAGCCGGGCGAGCGCGCGTACCTGGCTACCGGATGTGCTGGATTGCATGGCGTGCGGTAACTTGCATCCTGAGCATGTGACCCATTCCGTAATGCCCTTTGCCCAAGCCGCCGAATGCATGACGGATCGAGGCCCGAAGATCATCTTCACTCCCGACTAAGACCCTGTGCTTGCTTATGTGCCCGTGAACGCCTAAATTCGCTAGATGGCAGCACATCATCATCACGAACATGAAGGCGCATCGCTTACCCATGCGGCGCAGGCCGCACTTATCGACGCGGGCGAGCAGTGGACAGAAATGCGCGCGGACATTTTCGATGTCTTGGCGACTTTTGAAAAGCCGGCCTCGGCCTATGACATCGCCGACCTCGTTTCCCAAAAGCGCGGCAAGCGTGTTGCACCCAACAGTGTGTACCGCATTTTGGACCTGTTCGTGGCGACCAACCTCGCCCGCCGGGTCGAAAGCGCCAACGCCTATCTGGCCAATTCCCATCCCGGCTGCCTTCACGACTGCATATTCCTGATCTGCGATAATTGTGGCACGGCGACACATATTGATGACGACAAGCTGACCAATAATGTCCGCGCCGCCGCCGAAGGTGCCGGTTTTGCACAGGTGCGTCCGGTTATCGAAGTGCGCGGCAAGTGCGCTGATTGTGACTGACAGGCCTAAATTTACCCGCTATCACATTAACCCATGACCCATGTTCCAGACACGCCGTTGCTCGACACGGTAAAAATACCCGCCGATCTACGCGGACTTCAGGTTTCGCAACTTCGCCAACTGGCCGACGAGCTTCGCGCTGAAACTATTTCCGCCGTTTCGGTAACAGGTGGACATTTGGGGGCCGGACTTGGCGTTGTGGAGCTGACCACCGCCATCCATTATGTGTTCAACACGCCCGACGACCGTCTGATCTGGGATGTTGGCCATCAATGCTATCCGCACAAAATTCTCACCGGACGCCGCGACCGGATCCGCACATTGCGGACGGGTGGCGGGCTTTCGGGTTTCACCAAGCGCAGCGAAAGCGAATATGATCCATTCGGCGCCGCGCACAGCTCCACGTCGATTTCCGCCGCCTTGGGCTTTGCTGTCGCAAACAAGATGGCCGGCAAACCTGGCAAGGCAATCGCGGTAATCGGCGACGGCGCGATGAGCGCAGGCATGGCCTATGAAGCCATGAACAACGCCCAGGCAGCGGGCAACCGGCTGGTCGTCATTCTCAATGACAATGACATGTCGATTGCACCTCCGGTCGGCGGGCTATCGGCTTATCTTTCGCGTCTTGTATCCTCCAGCGAATATCTGGGGCTACGCAGCCTCGCGAGCAAGCTGGCCCGGAAGCTTTCGCGCCGTATCCACAATGCTGCGGCCAAGGCAGAAGAATATGCCCGTGGCATGGCCATGGGCGGCACCTTGTTTGAAGAGCTGGGCTTTTACTACGTCGGCCCCATCGACGGCCACAATCTGGATCAGCTCATTCCCGTTCTCGAAAATGTCCGCGACAATGCGGAAGGCCCCGTGCTGGTCCATGTCGTCACACAAAAGGGTAAGGGCTATGCCCCTGCCGAAGCGGCGGCTGACAAATATCATGGTGTTGTCAAATTCGACGTCATCACCGGCAAGCAGGACAAGGGCCCAGGTGGCGGCCCACCTGCCTATCAGAATGTGTTCGGTGAAACCTTGGCCAAGCTTGCCGATACGGATCCAACCATATGCGCGATCACAGCCGCCATGCCCTCGGGCACGGGCGTCGATAAATTCGCGCAGGCGCATCCCGACCGCAGCTTTGACGTCGGCATTGCCGAACAGCATGGCGTCACCTTTGCGGCAGGCCTCGCAGCGCAGGGCATGCGTCCCTTCTGCGCGATTTATTCGACCTTCCTGCAACGCGCCTATGATCAGGTCGTGCATGACGTGGCGATCCAGAACCTGCCCGTGCGCTTCGCCATCGACCGCGCCGGTCTGGTCGGCGCCGATGGCAGCACACACGCGGGATCGTTCGACATCACCTATCTCGCGACCCTGCCCAATATGGTCGTCATGTCACCCTCGGACGAAGCCGAACTGGTCCACATGACCTATACCGCCGCATGCTATGACAGCGGACCGATCGCTTTCCGCTATCCACGCGGAAACGGGATCGGCGTCCCCTTGCCCGAAGTTCCCCAGCGCCTTGAAATCGGCAAAGGCCGCGTGGTGCGGGAAGGCAAGAAGGTTGCGATTCTCTCGCTGGGCACCCGATTGGCCGAGGCGCTCAAGGCTGCCGATACGCTGGACGCCAAGGGCCTTAGCACCAGTGTCGCCGACCTGCGCTTTGCCAAGCCGCTTGACGAAGACCTGATCCGTCACATGATCGCTACGCATGAAGTGGTGGTAACGGTGGAGGAAGCGGCCGTAGGCGGTCTCGGCGCCCATGTCCTGACGCTGGCGAGCGATCTGGGTTTGATGGACACCGGATTGAAGATCCGCACGATGCGCCTGCCGGATATCTTTCAGGAGCATGACAATCCGCAAAAGCAATATGACGAGGCTGGCCTGAACGCGCCGCAGATAGTCGAAACCGTACTAAAGGCCCTGCGCCACAACAGCGCGGGCGTTGAAGTAGAGGAAGCCGGGGTAAGGGCGTAATCGCCCTTCCCTATTTTAGCCGGGAATAACCGCCTGTGCGGTTTGACCGTCGCCCTCGGGGGCGGCGATGATGTCGCGGGTGATCGAGCCTTTGTTCACCGTATTTGTCTGGGGATCACCCACTGACGAACGGATACCCATTTCAGCCGCACCGGGCGTAGTCGATATAGCGCGTTCTGCAGCCGAACGTTGTGCCGCGCCGCCAAACATCGCCTCAAGAACCTGCTCCTGACCGGCCTCTGTCGGGCGGGCCGCGACGGCTGGCGTTGGTTCAAGCGCGAAATCGGGGGGCACAACCAGGGGTGCCGCACGACCGGTTGCAGGCGCTGCCACCTGATTGCCGCGAATATCCCAATCCCACAGCGCCTGTCCTGCCTGACTTACCGAAGCGCAGCCGGACAGGGTTACCATTGCGGTTGCGCAAAAGGCCAAAATCAGTTTCTGTTTCATATAATCAGTCCTTCAGGGCGCGGATTAGGGCCGGGGAGCGGGCGCTGTGCCGCCAAAGAGCGCATCGAGAACCTGTTCCTTGATGTCACCATCTTGCGGGCGCGGCGCATCGGGCGTCGGCGCGGGCAGAGTGAATGTGGCAGGCACTTCAATCGGCTTGGAACGGGTGACCGCAAATTCATCAGGCCGTTGACGGTCCAAAATGCCCGTCGAACCGCACCCCGAAAGGGTGGTCAAGGCGAAGGCCACGACCGTCAGGATAAGTTTCCGCTTCATACTCTCTCCACTATGTCCGCGCTGCTTGCGGGTTCCTGAACGGGTGCCTTTTCGCGCATCAGGAAAGCACGGGCAAGTAATATCAGCACGCCAAAGGTTATGGCGGCATCGGCTAGGTTGAAAATGTAGAAAGGACGGAACATTCCGAAGTGCAAATCGGCATAGTCGACGACATAGCCATAGCGGACCCGGTCGACGATATTGCCAAGCGCACCGCCCAGAACAAGCGCAAGCGCAAGCATGTCGCCGCGCAGTTTTTCACGCCACATCCAGATCGCAACCCCACCCGCAATCGCCGCGGTCAAAGCGACCAGCGCCCACCGCTCGGCATCGCTGTCGGCGGTCAGGAAGCTCATCGATACGCCGCGATTTTCGGCATAGCGCAGGTCGAAAAAGGAAATGATGTGGATCACGCCACGGCTTTGCAGCTGCAACGGGCCGAGCATGATATATTTCACAATCTGGTCAGCGATGAAGACAAGACTGGCAAGCATGATGCCCTGCAGGCGAAATTTGGAATGGGGATTCATGATCGTCCCTTAACGCGCGAACCTTAAGCCGTCACCCTCAAACCCCGCATCGTCACCCTGAACTTGTTTCAGGGTCTTAATTCTGCACCGTTGAAAGTAAGATCCTGAAACAATTTCAGGATGACGGCGAATGAGAAATCTTCGCGTCTTCGCGTCTTCGCGCGAACCAAATACATATTGTTCGCGCGAAGACGCGAAGACGCGAAGAAGATTTTCAGCCATTGACCACATCCTCGCACCGGGCGCAGAGTGCCCCGTCTTCGGTAACCTCGGGCAGATGCCGCCAGCAGCGCCCGCATTTATGGTTGGTGGTTTTCCGTGCAGCAGTTTCGGTGCCTTGATGAACGGCCGAAACGATAAAGACCTCGGCCAAATCGACATCGCCGAAATCACCATTGTAGGTGTATTCGACTTCCAGGCTTGAACCGACAATTTTTTCCCGGCGCATAGGTTCGATCTGTTCGGTGGCCACCATGCGTGCCGAACGGATGCTCTCCCATTTTGCGGCAAGCGTTTGGTCGGTCGCGGCAGGAACCTCCGGCCAATCCGAAAAATGCACGCTATCCACATCCGGACCAAAGCGGGTCTGCCACACTTCTTCGCTGGTAAAAACCAGCACAGGCGCGATGTATCGCACCAGTGCGTGGAACAGGATGTCGAGCACCGTGCGATAGGCCATCCGCTTGGGATCGGTCGGGGCATCGCAATAGAGGCAATCCTTGCGGATATCGAAGAAGAAGGCCGATAGGTCTTCATTGGCAAAATCGGTCAGCAGGCGCACATAGCTGTTGAAGTCGAAGTCATTGACCGCGACTTTCAGCTTCGCGTCCATATCGGCCAGCAGATGGAGCATGTAGCGCTCCAGTTCCGGCATGTCCGAAACGGCGACCTTTTCAGCATCCGAAAATCCGTCGAGCGCGCCGAGCAGATAGCGGAAGGTGTTGCGCAACTTGCGATACTGGTCCGACACGCCCTGCAAGATTTCCTTGCCGATCCGGTGGTCCTCGGTGAAATCCACGGTCAGCGCCCACAGCCGAAGTATGTCCGCGCCGCTATCGCGCATCAGGTCCAGCGGGTTGATCGTGTTGCCGAGCGACTTGGACATTTTCATGCCCTTTTGGTCCATCGTAAAGCCGTGTGTCAGCACCGCATTATATGGCGCACGCCCGCGCGTGCCGCAGCTTTGCAGCAGGCTCGACTGGAACCAGCCGCGATGCTGGTCGCTGCCTTCGAGATAGAGGTCGGCGGGCCATTGCAGGTCGGGCCAGCGACCGCTTTCCAGCGTAAACACATGCGTACAGCCCGAATCGAACCAGACGTCGAGAATGTCGGTGACGCGTTCATAATCGGCGACAGCGTAATCGCTGCCCAGATATTCCTGTGCGCGATCCTCGCTCCACGCATCCACGCCCGATTCCCGCACACCGGCGACAATCCGCGCATTGACGGCGGGGTCGTTGAGATATTGCCCCGTCTTCCGGTCGACAAACAAAGTGATCGGTACGCCCCACGCACGCTGACGGCTGAGCACCCAGTCGGGACGGCCTTCGACCATCGCGGTGATGCGGTTCTGTCCCTTTTCCGGCACCCAGCGTGTTTGCGAAATCGCGGTCATTGCCTTTTCGCGCAAGGTTCCATCCGGCATGGCCTTGTCCATCGGCACGAACCATTGCGGCGTGCAGCGGTAGATGACCTTGGCCTTCGACCGCCAGCTATGCGGGTAGCTGTGCTGGTAATCGGCAGACGCCGCAAGCAGCCCGCCCGCTTCACGCAGCGCCGAGCAGATGGGTCCGTCAGGCGCATTGAATTTGGGGTTGATGACGCTGCCCTCACCGCCCAGCCAGAGCCAGTCAGCGCGATATTTGCCGTCGCCCTCGACCGCAAAGACCGGATCGATACCATGCGCCTTGCACAAGTCGAAATCGTCCTCGCCATGGTCGGGCGACATATGGACCAAACCGGTACCGCTGTCCGTGGTAACAAAATCGCCGGGCAGCATGGGGCGGGGCTTGGCAAAGAAGCCGCCGAGATGGTGCATCGGGTGACGGACGATCGTTCCGGCTAGCATTGAGCCGGGGAAGTCGTTGACGATAACGTAGCCAAGTTTTTCGGTTGAATTGAGGCCCATCCGATGCGTCGCGTCATTAAACCGATCCGCAGCAATCAATAATGACGGTCCCTCACCGTCTAGTGGGGCCAATAAATTGTACTCAACATCAGGCCCATATGCGATCGCCTGATTAACCGGAATCGTCCAGGGCGTCGTCGTCCAGATCACCGCATGCGCGCCGACCAGTTCGGGGATCGGGCTTTCGACAATCTCGAACGCCACATCAATCTGGGTCGAGGTGATATCTTCATATTCCACCTCGGCCTCGGCCAAGGCGGTCTTTTCGACCGGCGACCACATGACGGGCTTGGCACCGCGATAAAGCTGGCCGCTTTCGGCGAACTTCAACAGTTCCGAAACGATGGTTGCCTCGGCCTGGAAATCCATGGTCAGATAGGGATTGTCCCAGTCACCGTTGATGCCCAGCCGCTTCAGCTGCTCGCGCTGGGTATCGACCCAATGCTGCGCATAGGCCCGGCATTCGGCGCGGAATTCGACCGGATCGACATCATCCTTGTTCAGCTTTTTCTTGCGATATTGTTCCTCGACCTTCCATTCGATGGGCAGACCGTGGCAATCCCAACCGGGAACATAGGGCGCATCCTTGCCGAGCAATGTCTGCGTCCGGACGACCGTATCTTTCAGGATATGGTTCAGCGCATGGCCGATATGCATGTCGCCATTTGCATAAGGCGGGCCGTCATGCAGGATGAACTTTTCACGGCCGCTACGGCGGTTGCGCAGCTCTTCATAGAGGCGCTGTTCCTGCCAACGGGCAAGGATCACCGGTTCCTTCTGCGGAAGGCCAGCCTTCATGGGGAAATCGGTCTTCGGCAGGAAGACGGTATCGCGATAGTCTATAGCTTCTGTCATGTCGAAAGCGCCCTTAGCGCAACAAATTGCCTTTCGTCACCCTCAACTTGTTTCGGGGTCCGATTTCACTTCTTCAGCGCGGGGCCAATGCCCCAAATATCCTCGATCCAGATATAGCCGTTAAAGGTTCCGGCAATCTTGCCGAGCTGGTGCACATCGGTCAGGCCTTCATTGGACTTCCCGCTTTCATAGGGGCCCATTACGATGACCTTTGCCCCCACCGATTCCATGCGGGCGATCAGGCGGTTGGGCCAGCCCCACATGATCCACTGGTAATTGATCGGAATGACGAGCACCCCATTGTGGCAGCTTTCCGGAATGACCCCGGTCCAGCCATAGGCGACATAATCCTTCGTGCATTTCTGCGCCTCGCCCTTCAGGTCGAAAGCCCAGTTTTTCGGCGCCAATTGGCGGATGCGGGTGACAGGGCCGGTTGCACCATAAAAGGCATCGCCCAATTTTTCGTAATCCCGGCCCGAGGCCTTCAAGATGGCAAAAAGCTGATCCGCTTCTCCTGCATCCTTGGATTTGAAATTGAACAGCAAAGGACGCGACGGCAGCGCGGCAAGCGCTTCCTCGACGGTCGGAATTTGCCCTACGCCCTTGCCGCGCAGCGGGAATGTCTTGCCGCCATCGGCCGTGTACCCATAACCAATGTCGAGCGCCTTGAGTTCGGCAAGTGTCAGATCGCGCGTCTCGCCCTTGCCATTGGTGCGGCAATCCACGGTCCAGTCATGGAACAGCACCATTTTGCCGTCCTTGGTCGGCGCGACATCAATTTCGACCAGATCGCCGCCCAATCCCGCCGCCATCTGAATCGACGGCACGGTGTTTTCAAACACCTCGTGATCGGGCGGGTTGATGAAGCGGGCGGTGCAGGTGTCGCGGCCAAAGGCGGCGCGCTTGTCATAGAGATGATAGACGCCGCGATGGGCAATCAATTTGGGTTTGCCGACAGGCGCAGGTGCAAGCCAGCTCGAATTCAGCAACGACAGCGCGACGAGGATAAGAGCAACAACCCCCAATATACGCTTTTTGGTACGGGATAGTTTCACCGTAAACTCCTCCCTTTATCCTTCTTCTTTGAGTCTTCGTGTCTTTGTGTGAGCAAAAATTATCTCACACGAAGGCACAAAGAACACAAAGATTATCAATTGCCCAATATTGCGCGTGCCTGATCACAATCCGCCTGCATTTGCGCCATCAGCGCGTCCATGCTGTCGAACTTGGCCTCCCCGCGAATATATGCATGAAATTCGACTTCTATTATTTGCCCGTACAAATCCTCCGAAAAATCGAAGAAATGTGGTTCCAGTAATTCCTTGGGCGGATCAAAGCTGGGGCGGATCCCGAGATTGGCAGCACCGTCGAGTACGCGACCGTCGGGCAAGCGGCCCTTGACCGCATATATGCCGTAACGCGGGCGCAGATAATGCGCCATGTCGATATTGGCGGTCGGAAAACCGAGCAGGCGGCCATTTTTATCGCCATGCTGCACCACGCCTTCGACGGCAAAGGGTCGGGTCAGCAGGCGGGTCGCCGTGGCGCAGTCGCCAGCGCGCAAGGCATCGCGAATGCGGCTGGAGGAAATGACGCCTTCCTTGTCCATCACCGGACCCATCGCCGTCGCGTGCAATCCGTGATCCGCTCCCAGCTCGCGCAGGACCTTTATGTTGCCGCCACGGCCTTTGCCAAAGGTGAAATCCTCACCCGTCACCACACCCGTCAACCCGAGCCGCTTCACCAGCAGTTCGACAATAAAATCCTGGGCGGTGGTCGCGGCCAGGGCAGCGTCAAAATCAAAGACCAGCATCGCATCCGCGCCCGCCACTTCGAAAAGCCGCTGCCGCTGGTCGAGGGTCGTCAACCTAAACCATGGCGCTTCAGGGGCAAAGAAACGCACAGGGTGCGGATCGAAGGTCGCGATAATGGCGGGCTTTCCGGCTGCTCTGGCCTGTGCAATCGCCTCGCCCGCTACGGCCTGATGGCCCAGATGGAAGCCGTCAAAATTGCCCAGCGCCATAATGGCACCACGCAAGGCATCGGGCATGACATCATGGGCAGACAGGCGCTTTATGGTCATGGTGTGGCGGGTAACTCTGCCAAGGGCTTCAGTCCGGCCTTGATGACGCGCAGCGCATTTTCACCCATTACCGCCCGAATTTCTTCAGCCGTGAAACCTTCATCCAGCAGGGCCTGCGTGACCTGCTCCAACTGGGATGTATCGAAGCGTACGGTAGTCGCCCCGTCATAGTCGGATCCCAGGGCAACATGGTCGATGCCAACCAGATCGCGCACATGCTTCATGGCTTTTGCGGCGGCGCGCGGGGATGTGTCGCAAATGGCGGCATCCCAATAGCCGATGCCGACGACCCCTCCGGTTTTCGCCACGCCGCGGATTTCATCGTCGGTCAGATTGCGGTTGACCTTGCACGTCGCCTGCACGCCGCCATGGCTGGACACCACGGGGCGCTTGGCCATGGCAAGTATCTCCGCGACGCCGGCATGCGACAGGTGGGCGATGTCGACGATCATGCCCCTGGCCTCCATCCACTTTACGACGTCGCGGCCAAAGGGTGTCAGCCCGCCTTTTTTCAGGCCATGCATCGATCCGGCCAGTTCATTGTCGAAAAAATGCGTCAATCCCGCCATGCGAAAACCGGCGGAGTAAAGGCGATTGAGATTGGACGCCTTGCCTTCCAGATTTTGCAGCCCCTCGATCGTCAGCATCGCACCGACAGGACGCGAGTCTTTCGACCGCAGCGCTAGCAGATTGTCGAGTTGCTCCGATGTGTTTACCGCCAGCAAGGCGCGCTTCGATTTCGCGACCGCTACATCCCGCTTATGCGCATGATATAACGAGCGCTCGACCAGCGAGTTCCACGTCTTCATCGGCTGCAACTGCGCAATGGTCAACAGGGTGATATTATCGCTGTCGGCGCCATTGCCGTCATAATTCTGGTTCTTGGGCGTCTTGCTGACCGACGAAAACAGCTGCAGCGCGACATTGCCATCCTGCAAGCGGGGGACGTCCATATGCCCGCGCGATGCACGGTCATTCAGGTCGCGGTTCCACATCAACGTATCGCTGTGCAGATCGACAATATTGAGTGTCTTGTGGAGCGCCTTGGCCTCTTCGCTCACCTTGATCAGCGGCTTGCCGTCAATCTGGTTCATCGCGCCTTCGACATAACCGGGGGCGACCCCGAAAAAGCCGATGGCGGCCGCGCCGATCAGTGCCAGCGGAATCCAGACCCGTTTACGCATTTTCTCTCCCCCCCCCCGAAAAAGTCAGACGCGCCGCACCAGCGTGACAAAGTCATGTGCGGGAACCTTGCCCTCTGCGGGATGGCTGTCGCGGGCGACCTCTTGCCAGTCCTTTGTATCAAATGCGGGCATCATCGTATCGCCCTCGGGCGTGATCGCGATTTCGGTGAGTTCGATACGGTCGGCCAGCGACAGGAACAGGTTATATATCTCGGCTCCGCCTATGACGCAGACATGGGGGCCATTGGCGCGCTTCAGTGCCTCTTCAACCGAATAGACCGGTTCTGCGCCTTCTTCTTCCCATGATTTGTCGCGGGTCAGCACAATATGGCGGCGGCCCTCAAGCAATCCGGGCAGGCTGTCGAAGGTCTTGCGGCCCATAATCATCGGGCGGCCTTTGGTGATCTGTTTAAAGCGGCGAAGGTCGGCCGGGATATGCCAAGGCATCCCGCCATCGCTCCCGATGACTCCATTGGCGGCGCGGGCGAGGACAAGGATGATTTCGGGGTGATTCATATCCCCCGCTTTGCCGACATTTGTTTATCTATACAAGCGGGTGACGTGACCAATTTTACGTCCTTCCCGTGCTTCCGCCTTGCCGTAGAGATGCAAGTTGGCCGCGGGGTCACCCAAAAGCTGTAACCAACGCTCGCCATCCTTGCCGATCAGGTTCTGCATTTCGACCCGCTCGGCAATTGTTGCCGTGCTGCCTAGGGGTAATCCGCAGATGGCGCGGATATGGTTTTCGAACTGGCTGGTCTCGGCGCCCTCGATTGTCCAGTGGCCGCTATTGTGGACGCGCGGGGCGATTTCGTTGAACAGCGGGCCTTCCCCGCTGGCAAAAAATTCCGCAGTGAATACGCCTACATATTCCAGAGCATCGGCCACCGCCGCCGCCATGACCCGTGCCGCCGCCTGCTGGCTTTCAATCAAGGGACCTGCAGGTAGGGTGGAGGTCGCCAAAATGCCGTTTTCATGCGCATTGCGCGGCGAATCCCAAAAGCGGATTTCGCCGTCGGCGCTGCGCACCAGCACCACCGAGAATTCGGCGTCGAACTGGACCATGGCCTCGGCGATCAGCGGCTGACCGCCCGCCCGCCGCCATGCGCTGGCGAGGTCGCTTTGCGCCGAAACGCGGACCTGGCCTTTGCCGTCATAGCCCATGCGGATTGTCTTCAATATCGCCGGTGTCCCCACAACGGCCACTGCATCTTCCACTTCGATTTCGGACCGCGCGACGGCAAAAGCAGCAGTTTCGCCGCCCAGTTTGCGCACGAATTCCTTTTCCTCGACTCGGTCCTGCGCCACTTCCAGCGCCTGGATCGGCGGGTGGATCGGGACGGTATGGGCGATTGATCTGAGCGGCTCCACCGGCACATTCTCAAATTCGAATGTGACGACATCGCACGCGTCGGCAAAGGCCTTGAGCGCAGCCAAGTCGTCATATTCCGCGATGGTGCAGTCAGCCGCCACTTCACAGGCCACATTATCGCCGGGCGGTGCGTAGATATGGCAGCGGTAGCCAAGCTGTGCCGCCGCCATCGCCAGCATGCGGCCCAACTGGCCGCCGCCCAATATGCCGATTGTCGAACCCGGGGGTAATGCGGTCATTCGGGTGTCTCGGCCACCGATGCGGTCTGCGCCGCGCGCCATGCGTCCAGCCGTTCGGCGAGCTCGCTATCTTCGTTGGCCAGCATCGCCGCTGCCAGAAGCGCCGCGTTTGTGGCGCCTGCCTTACCAATGGCAAGCGTGCCGACGGGAATTCCGGCGGGCATCTGCACAATCGACAGCAGACTATCCATACCGTCGAGGGCCTTGGACTGTACAGGTACCCCAAGAACCGGAAGGCGCGTCATGGATGCAGCCATGCCGGGCAAATGCGCTGCGCCGCCTGCCCCTGCGATAATGCATTTCAGACCGCGGGCCGCTGCACCCTTGGCATAATCGTAGAGGCGGTCAGGTGTGCGGTGGGCCGATACGACCTTACATTCATGCGGCACGTGCAATGCGGCCAGTGTCGCCGATGCTTCGCGCATCGTTTCCCAGTCCGAACGGCTGCCCATGATTATTCCGACTAGAGGTTGCGCTTCACTCACCTGTCGTTCCCCCGACCATAAGAAGCATCCGCCCTTAGCGTGGGAGCAACGCAACCGCAATTGTGAATGGACAGGACGTTTCGCAGCGGGCCGAGGTCCAAATAGGATGTAAACTCATGCTTTTTTGAGGGAAATTTGGTTGAGCGGAAAAACAATAAAAGATACCCCGGGTCGTGCAAATATCGGGGATTGCTCAATTGGACGAAAAAGCCCGCAATTTGACGGCGACAGGCGATTCAAGATCCGCGACTGATCTTGCGCGCGAAAATGCCGCATTGAAGGCGCGGGTCGCCGAACTGGAACGTCTGGTTGCCTGCGACACATTAACACCGCTTTTCAATCGCCGCCATTTCATGGAAGAATTGGACCGGTGGTGCTGGCGCGCGCATCGCTATGGCGGCCATTATGGCTTGCTCTACATCGACGTCGATAATCTGAAATCGGTCAATGATCGCCACGGCCATCTTGCGGGCGATGTTCTGCTGACCAGCATTGCCAAAGCCCTATTGGGCACGGTCCGCCGTTCCGACCTGATCGCGCGGATTGGTGGCGACGAGTTTGCGATATTGCTCGACAATATTCAGGAAAACGAGCTTGCCCGCAAAGCGGATCGCGTGGCGGCAATGGTCGGAAAGCTCAAGATTCCGCACGATGGCGCACAACTGGCACCCAGCATTTCAGCAGGTTATGCCGTCATAGAACCGGGGGTTAAGCCGTCCGAACTGCTGCTGCGTGCCGACCGTTCCATGTATGCGGCCAAGCAGGCCAAAGAAGGCGGACGCGCCGATTAGCGGTCGGACAAATAATAGCGCTCGCCTTGCAGCGCGGCGTCAAGTTCATATACGATCGGCTGCCCCGTCGGTATTTCAAGCCCGGTGATATCCTCGTCCGAAATACCGGACAGATGCTTGACCAATGCCCGTAAGCTATTGCCATGCGCAGAAATGAGCACTGTCTTGTTGGCTTTCAATTCCGGCACAATGGCGCTTTCCCAATAGGGAAGAACGCGCGCGATCGTGTCTTTCAGGCTTTCGGTATTCGGGATGGCGATACCCGCATAGCGCGGGTCAGACGACAGGTCATAGGCGGAACCGGCCTCCAGTGGTGGCGGCGGAATATCGAAACTGCGACGCCAGATATGCACTTGATCCTCACCATGTTTGGCGGCAGTCTCTGCCTTGTCGAGGCCCGTCAATCCGCCATAATGGCGTTCGTTCAATTGCCAGTTTTTGGTCACCGGAACCCAAAGCCGACCCATGGCTTCCAGCGCCAGATTGAGCGTTTTGATCGCGCGGGTCTGGACGCTGGTGAAAGCGACGTCGGGGGTAATGCCCTTTTCCTTCATCAACTCGCCGGCTGCCCAAGCTTCCGCTGCACCCTTTTCGGTTACGTCGACATCCCACCAGCCGGTGAAACGGTTTTCCAGATTCCACTGTGACTGGCCGTGACGGATGAGGATGAGTTTGGGCATAGATGATCCTTCGGTCTTGATTCGGTTCTGCCTCTAGCGTCGGGGGATGCAAGGCACAATCATGCCGATCAAAGCGACAAGGTCATGAAACGGCTGAACGGATCTTCGACATAGTCCCCGAAGGGTGGGCAATATTCGAAGCCGTGCGCCTGATACATGCCGATAGCGGGGACAAAAGCCTCGGATGAACCTGTCTCCAGACTCAAGCGCTGATATCCACGCTCCCTTGCTTCCGAGATGATGTGCGTCAGCATCGCGGCCCCCGCACCCTTGCGCAAATGGTCGGCATGGGTGCGCATCGATTTGATTTCGCCATGATCGGGCGACAATTCTTTCAAGGCGCCGCACCCCATCAAAGCGTCATCGTCCCACACGGACCAAAAGGTCACGTCGGGCGCGTTGAGCCCGTCAAAATCGAGGAAATGGCAACTGTCCGCAGGCGAATTTGCCAGCATGCCGGCAAAATGGGTTTCGAGAAGGCTGCGAATTTCAGGACCGGAAAGATCGTCTTCGATGATCCGCATTGCCAATGGTCACACCATTTCCGCCAGAGTTGCCAGACATTCCCGCGCGAGCAATTTGCACCGTTCGGGCGACCAGCCCTGTTCGGGATCATTGCCGTGGACGGTATCCTTATAAGGCATCTCCAGCGTCATCGACACACAGCCATGGCTTTTGCCGAAACGTTCCGCGAGCTGATTGGTAGACATGGTCAGATTGGCTTTGCCCGGTGCGGCAATTGAATAACCCAATTTGGTTTGGAAGTCCGGCGTGCGGTCCGCAAGGCGGTGGATATAGCGTTTATACCGCTCGCCCTGATCATCGGTCCAGGACGGAATTCCTTCAAAACCAGCCATGAAGGCTGCCGGAATCGCCTCATCACCATGGATATCCATGGCCCAGTGCACGCCACTTTCGTCCATGGCGTTCCGGATTCCCAAAACCTCCGGACTTTTTTCAAGGCTCGGCGTAGCCCATTCGCGGTTCAGGTTCACACCGGCATAGTTTGTACGCAAATGCCCGCGGCAACTGCCATCCGGATTCGCGTTCGGAACAATGTGAAGGCGGCATTTTTCGAGCAGGACCCGCGTATGCGGGTTGCTCAAATCGGTCAGCATGTCCAGCGCACCTTCCATCCACCACTCGGCCTGGCTTTCGCCGGGATGCTGACGTGCATAGAGCCAGACCTGAATATCCCCCGAGCCCATTTCGAGGCAATCGATCGGCTGTCCTTCCAGACTATGGCCGAGGCAGCGATAGGTGACGCCTTCGCATCCCGCTGTTTCCGAGACCAGATCATGGTGGCGTTCCATGCTGTACGGCGCAAAATAGGCAAACCAGACAATTGCGCTCGCCGGTGTATAGCGGATAGTCAGCGTCCCGCCATCTTCACCCTTGTCATAGCTGCTGTCTGCGCGGCCCCAATAGTCCCGGTCTTCGGAGACGCAGGCGCGATAATCGGGCCAGCCACCGGGATAGGCACTGCCCTCCAGTCCGGTGATCCGCAGCGTCAGTTCTTCACCGGCCGTGCAGGCGACGCGGAAGTGGAACCATTGGGCAAATTCCGATTCCCGGTCTTTGCGGATCGAGAGATTGGCGGAATTTTCCTGAATGGAATGAACGATGATATTGCCGCTATCGAACGCAGCATTGATGTCGGTGATGGGCATAGATGTTCCTTGATTATGGAACGCGGATAGTCTCACCGGACACACCGGGGAAGCCCTTAAACATCGCTTCCGCCAATTTTGCAGCCGCGATGCCCGGCTGGGCTGCAGGCGAACCGACTTTCGCAATCTGGCTTGCTTTGCCTTCCCAGATGACGAGTTTGTCGCTGCGCCGCAGGAGGCGCACCGCAAGTGTCGTTTCGACCTGTGCGGAGGCGCCCCCGCCCAGATTGATGCCGACGCCGACGCCTAATCCCGAACCAAAGCTGCCCGTCGAACCGCCCACACCTACGGAAACAGGCGAGCGGCGTTCGCGTTCGAGCGTGACGACCCCGTAGCGGATTTCAGCCACGATATCGGAATCGGCATTTTTTTCGGAGTAGCCGACACGCTGCAATTCCCGCGCGACCGCCGCCAGATAGGGGGACGCCGCGAGGCTTTGGCCCTGATCGGTTTCACCCGCCAAAACCACTGAAACGGATCCAGTGCCATAAACGACACCTTCGGATGCACGGTTGAATCGGGTAACCTCGACGGGGCCGGTCGGTACAACGCAGGCAGACAGCAGCGCCAGCGACAGCAGGGGTAAAAGGCGATTTCGTGTATTCATGATGCACTCCTTACGCCGCGCATCCTTGATGGCAAGCGATGTATGGCGAATGAATCCGCAAAAATCGGCCAATGATGCTTGACTTTGACCGGTGTCGCCCATAGGAGCGCGCCTTCATTTAAAGCTTTATGCACAGAAAAACGGGTTAATTCCGATGAAGATCGTCAATTCTTTGAAGTCACTCAAGGGCCGCCACCGCGATAACCGCGTGATTCGCCGTCGTGGCCGCGTCTATGTGATCAACAAGACCAACCGTCGCTTCAAGGCGCGTCAGGGCTGAATTGGTCCTGCCTGCACCGCGCAGGCAGATGGTTCCAGCAAAACGCCGCTCCGAATCCGATTCGTGGGCGGCTTTTTTGTGCCTGAAATCTAGGGAATGGCGAATATGACACAGATTTCAACGGTAGTTTTTGATGTTGGCCGGGTGCTGTTCGAATGGGATTTGCGGCATTTGTTCGCCAAGCTCATCCCCGATTCGGAGGAACTCGACTGGTTTCTGGCGCATGTCGTGACGCCCGAATGGCATTTCCAGCATGATGCCGGCCGTCCTTTGGCGGACATGACGGCGGAGCTGACTACGCAATATCCGCACTATGGCCCCTTGATTGAAGCGTACCGCACGCGGTTCAACGAAACGATTCCCGGACCCGTACCCGGTTCGTTGGACATCGTGCATGACTTGGCCGCGCAAGACGTGCCACTGTTCGCCATTACCAATTTCGGAGCCGAGTTCTGGGATATGTTCCGGCCCACACAGCCGATCTTCGACCTATTTGGCGACATCGTCGTTTCTGGGGTCGAAAAACTCGCGAAACCTGATCCGGCAATTTATGCGCTCGCACTGGAACGCTTTGGCCTACAGCCGGGTGAAGCAATCTTCGTCGACGACAATCATGCCAATGTCGTCAGCGCGCGAGCCAACGGCTTTGCCGCGCATCATTTCACCGATGCCGGCACACTCCGAGCCGAACTGGTGGGCTTGGGGCTATTGCAATGAATAGGTGTCGATAGAGCCGACCAACCATGATGCCTTGAGCCGTAGCGGCGCAGGCATGTGCCATTAGAAAAACTTGTGTGCCAAACCCTTCCATTCCCTGCTTGTCTGTGCTTTAGAGCCTGCGACTCTGCCACCTGGAAGGACGCATTTTTCCCATGAATATCCATGAATATCAGGCCAAGGAACTGTTGGCGAAATTCGGTGTCGCGGTGCCCAAGGGCATTGCCGCCATGTCGGTCGAAGAAGCCGTCGCCGCCGCTAAGCAACTTCCGGGTCCTCTCTATGTCGTTAAATCGCAGATTCATGCGGGCGGACGCGGCAAGGGCAAGTTCAAGGAACTGGGTCCGGATGCCAAGGGCGGTGTCCGTCTGGCGTTCAATCTGGATGAGGTTGAAGCCCATGCCAAGGACATGCTCGGCAATACGCTGGTGACCGTGCAAACCGGCGAAGCGGGCAAACAGGTCAACCGTTTGTACATCACCGATGGCGCCGACATTAAGCAGGAATTCTATCTGGCGCTGCTCGTTGACCGTGCCACCAGCCGCATCGCGGTGGTCGCATCGACCGAAGGCGGGATGAACATCGAAGATGTCGCACATGACACACCTGAAAAGATCCACACCATCACCATCGACCCCGCCTCTGGTCTGATGCCCCATCATGGCCGCAGCGTCGCCAAGGCGCTTGGCCTGACCGGCGATCTGGCCAAGCAGGCGCAGACCGTTCTTGCTGGTCTCTATGCTGCGTTCATCGGCACCGATGCCGAGCAGATCGAGATCAATCCCTTGGCAGTGTGCGAAGGTGCCAATGGCGACGAACTTCTGGTTCTGGACGCCAAGGTCGGCTTTGATGGCAACGCCATGTTCCGCCACAAGGATCTGGCCGAACTGCGCGACTTGACCGAAGAAGACCCCGCCGAGGTTGAAGCTTCCGAATATGACCTCGCCTATATCAAGCTCGACGGAAACATCGGCTGCATGGTCAATGGTGCCGGTCTTGCGATGGCAACAATGGACATCATCAAGCTGAACGGCGAATTCCCCGCCAACTTCCTCGACGTTGGCGGCGGCGCTTCCAAGGAAAAGGTAACGGCAGCGTTCAAGATCATTCTGAAGGATCCTGCTGTAAAGGGCATTCTCGTCAATATCTTCGGCGGTATCATGAAATGCGACATCATTGCGGACGGTATCGTCGCCGCCGCGAAGGAAGTGAACCTCTCGGTTCCGCTCGTCGTCCGCCTCGAAGGCACCAATGTGCAGCAGGGCAAAGACATACTTGCCAATAGCGGCCTTCCCATCGTTTCGGCCAATGATCTGGGCGACGCAGCGGAGAAGATCGTGGCGCAGGTGCGCAAGGCGGCTTGATCGCCGCCAAACCGCATTTGAATGGAAAGATAAGAGGCCACTTGACGTTCACGTAAACGTCAAGCATAGGCGCAACAGATTTGGCGGGCATTCACTCGTCATGTGAGTCGGTAAGGAAGGATGAGCTATGAAAATCATCGTCCCCGTAAAGCGGGTCATCGATTATAATGTGAAGCCGCGGGTAAAGCCCGATGGCAGCGGCGTCGACTTGGCGAACGTGAAAATGAGCATGAACCCGTTTGACGAAATCGCGGTCGAAGAAGCTCTTCGTTTGCGCGAAAAGGGCGTAGCGACCGAAGTTATCGCTGTGTCGGTCGGTCCGGACAAGGCGCAAGAAACCTTGCGCACCGCGCTCGCCATGGGTGCAGACCGTGCGATCCTGGTAGTTGCTGAAGATGTCGAGCCTCTGGGCGTTGCCAAAATCCTCGCCAAGATCATGGACGAAGAGCAACCCGGCCTTGTCATTTTAGGCAAGCAGGCGATTGACGACGACAGCAACCAGACCGGCCAGATGCTGGCCGCGCTGACCGGCCGTCCGCAGGGCACCTTTGCAAGCAAGGTCGAAGTCAGCGGCGATACGGTCAGCGTAACCCGCGAAGTCGACGGCGGACTGGAGACTGTCAGCCTGAAGACCCCGGCGATTGTCACCACCGACTTGCGCCTGAACGAACCACGCTATGCGTCGTTGCCGAATATCATGAAGGCTAAGTCCAAGCCGCTCGCGCAGAAAACCCCTGCCGATTATGGCGTCGACGTCGCTCCGCGGCTGAAGACCCTGAAAGTCACCGAACCGCCTGTACGTAGCGCCGGTATCAAGGTTGCCGATGTCGACGCGCTGGTCGCGAAACTCAAGGAAATGGGAGTAGCAGCATGAGCATCCTCGTTTTTGTAGAGCATGATAATGCGTCGTTGAAGGACGCAACGCTGGCTGCGGTAACCGCCGCGGCCAAGCTGGGCGAAGTCCATGCGCTGGTCGCAGGTTCCGGCTGCGGCGCCGTGGCTGAAGAAGCTGCAAAGATTGCAGGCGTCACCAAGGTCCATGTTGCCGACGACGCGGCTTATGCCAACCAGCTTGCCGAAAATGTCGCGCCGCTGATTGCGGGCATGGCTGATCATCATGACGCTTTTGTCTTTCCGGCAACGTCGAACGGCAAGAACATCGCCCCGCGCGTGGCGGCCCTGCTCGACGTGATGCAGATCAGCGATATCCTCTCGGTCGAAAGCGCCGATACCTTCACGCGCCCGATTTATGCCGGCAACGCGATTGCCACTGTGCAGTCATCGGATGCCAAGAAGGTCATCACCGTGCGCGGCACCGCCTTTGCTAAGGCAGACGCTACCGGTGGTTCGGCAGCAATCGAAGCCGTATCGGGCAGCGGTGATGCCGGTATCTCGACCTTTGTTTCGGCCGAGATCGCCAAGCAGGAACGCCCTGAACTGACATCGGCCAAGATCATCGTATCTGGCGGCCGTGCGCTCAAGGACTCGGCGACCTTCAACGAAGTCATCCTGCCGCTGGCCGACAAACTCGGCGCAGGCGTCGGCGCCAGCCGCGCAGCTGTTGATGCGGGCTATGTCCCCAACGACTATCAGGTCGGCCAAACCGGCAAGATTGTCGCACCAGAAGTCTATATCGCGGTCGGCATCTCCGGCGCGATCCAGCATCTGGCAGGCATGAAGGATTCCAAGGTGATCGTTGCGATCAACAAGGACGAAGATGCCCCCATCTTCCAGGTCGCCGACATCGGTCTTGTGGCCGACCTTTACACCGCGGTGCCGGAGTTGGTCAGCAAACTCTGATTTTTTATGTTCTGCGATGAATTGAACGGGGTGGCCAGAAATGGCCGCCCCTTTTTATTGCGCCTGTCCCGCGACTCCGATAGCTTCTTGCTATGCTTCGAAAAATCTCCACCTCGCTCGTGCTTTTCGCTTACGCAACGTCAGCCATGGCCGATACGCCCAAGGGGCCGCTAAGCTTGAAACCGACATCCGCGTGGCATGTCGACTATGCCGATGACCGCTGCCGCCTGGCGCGGCAGTTCGGGGCAGGCGACGACCTGGTCTTTGCCTTTTTCGACCGCTATGGCCCGGAGGAATCCTTCCGCCTGACCCTCGCCGGAAAGCCGATGCGCGTTTCGTTGGATCAAGGTGAGGCTTCCGTACAATTCGGGCCCGCCGAAGGCGAACAGAAATTTGCCTTTTTCAAAGGCAATCTCGCCGAACGAACAGCGATCGTCTTTTCGAGCGGAGAGCGGATCGGGCCGGTGACGTTTGATGAGCGCCAAAGGCTGGACCGTGCAAAGCCTGAAGACCCCCGAATAGTCGAGCCGATCAGCGCGGAGCGGAAAAAGGCCGTTCGCTTTTTGAAAATCGGAAGACCGCTGCGCAACGAGGTCATTCTCGAAACAGGCTCCATGAACGGACCGCTGAAAGCGCTCGACACCTGCATCGATAATCTGATGACGGTCTGGGGGATTGATGTGGAACGGCACAGGACGTTGACCCGGTCGGTTCGTCCTGCCAACAATCCCGGCCAGTGGATCGTTGCCGCAGACTATCCGTTAAACATGCTTTCGGCGGGGCAACCTGCGATCATAGAATTCCGGCTGAGCGTTGGTGCAGACGGCAAGGCAACATCCTGCCACATCCAGTCCACGACCCGGCCCAAGGAGTTCGACGCAGCCGTCTGCAAATCAGTCATGCGCCGTGCGCAATTTGTGCCCGCCTTGGATCGCGATGGAAAAGCTCTCGCATCCTTTTACCGCAATCGCGTGCGCTTCCAGATTCCTTGATTTTAGAATATCCAAGTCAAACCGCGATCGATAATAGTAGACGCGTGTTTCAGTCGGGCAGGCTCCAACGAACCCGGTTGATATAGTGCGACGCCGTTGCGGTTCCATCAGCTGCAATTGCGGGTTTAAATTTCGCGCGCTTCATCATGAGGCGGCAAGTGTGTTGATCTAATTTCGGCGTCTTGCTTGAAATGATCACAAGGCATTTGGTTGGCAATCCTGCTGCATCGATATCGAGCTTGAAGGAGACAATACCCGAAATCCCGTCACGTAGCATGTCATCGGGATAATCGAGTATGTTAGCCCATTCTTCAGGGTTCATTCTCGGTTCGGCTAAAGACACAAGAGATCGCATCTGCGGGCCATCAATCCCCCAACCTTTCAACAAATCGTCATGGCAAGTTTCCATCGCTTTGAGCGCCGCCGGAAAATCGTCTATCTTGAGTTTGACGCGGTAATTTTCATCCGACGTCACAAACAGTTCCTGGTTCTTGGGACCGGCCAAAATGGGTATCAGATCTCCATCATACCAGCGCAGAATCCGTTCTTTGCGGTTTGGGATATCTCTATTTTCGCCCTTAAAACTTTGCGTAGAGTTTTGGGGAGAGATGGTGATCTCGATATCAACGCCCGTCGACTGCTTCGGGATGGAAACGCCTGCGAGCATAATATCGTAATTCGTGAATGATGTACCCCTCGCCAGCCGGAACAGGATCAAGTCCTGGTCGGTGCCAAAATTTCGGGTCAGCCGACACTCGCGCTCCGCATATTCAACCTTCCATTGCGAAGTCGGGCGCAATGCTTCCAAGGCAACAGCCTGGGTCTGGGCCTGTGCGACTGAAAAGGCGACGGCACCCGTAATCCAAGACGCAAGAAGCATCTGAACTATTGTTCTAGCGATCATAAACATGCTCCAAATAGCCCATTGCCGCATTGCCTTCGACATTATGAGGGCCTCCTAATCTACTTATGATGACTCCCCTTGCGCGCCAAGGTTAAATACCCGAAGGGCGGCGCATGACCACTCTCGCGATCATCGCCACGCTTAACTACCATCTCCCACAGGCCGCCGATGTGTTGCTTGCCGTGGAGGCGATTCCGATGGCGGACCAGCGTTTGCTGGCCGACCTCCTGAAGGTCAAAGGCGATTGTTCGCCGTTGACAACGATAGAAGGGATGGACGGTCTTGGCCGCAGGACATGGCTGCATGCGGAAGGGCGGATCGACATTGTCTATACCGCAACAGTCGCCATCGATCGCGCGCCGATGGCCATTGCCGGACTGGATACGGTTCCGCATGCCGAACTGCCGCCTGCCTATATCCAATATCTGATGCCCAGCCGCTATTGCCCGTCCGACCGGCACGAAAATTTCGTCACCACGCGATTCGACGGCAAAAGCAAAGGCGACCGGATCCTGCAGATGGCGGACTGGATTTATACGAATATCGAATATGCGCCGGGCTTTTCGGGCACGGGGTCGACCGCGACCGATACCTTCATTTCGCATCGCGGTGTCTGCCGCGATTTTGCCCATCTGCTCATTGCCTTTGCCCGCGCGGCAGATGTGCCTGCGCGTATGGTATCCTGCTATGGTCTGGGCATAGATCCGCCCGATTTTCACGCCGTCGTCGAAGTCTATCTGGAGGGGCGCTGGCATCTGATTGATCCGACTCGCCTTGCGCCGGAAGAGCATCTGGTTCGCATTGCTGTCGGACGTGATGCCACCGATATCAGCTTCATGACCATCTTCGGAACCGCCAACCTGATTTCGCAAAGCGTGAAGGTTGAGGAAAGCGGTGCGGGATCCGGCGATACCTCTTCTTGAGGCACTAGGGCAGCAAGTCCGCCGGTTGCGTCGGTTCGCTCAAGATTTTTTCCATCCGTCGCCAGCGTGTAGCCGAGTCCGGATTTCCCCGCTCGACATAGTTGCGCACCAGATCTTTGCCCCAGCCATAGTTGATAACATAGCTGCGATAATGGTCGGTGAAGCCCACGGACTGTTCGGCCCGGGCGGGCGAGAGCAGCAGATATTTCTGGGTGAGGCCCAAGGCTTGGGTGCGATCTATCTCTCCATCAAGATACATTTTGGCGATGGTTAGCCGCGCGCCGGACAAGGCTTCGGTCATTTGTTGCATTTTCCAAAAGGCTTCGGCCGTTTTGGGGTCAAGCCCGGCGAGAGGATACAGAACATCCCGCTCGAATGCCAAGCGTTCCGGCCCCGGAAAAGCGAGGTCGATGCCATAATTAGCGCTACCTTCGGACAGGACGCTGGTTGGGCTATAGAGCGGGTTGACCTCATATTCGTTCCACCCCTTGGCACGGGCCAGACGTTCTTCCACCAGCAAATTGAGCACATGGTGGCCTGGATATCCCTCGTGACAGCCAAGGTCGACGGCACGGCTGATCCGGATGGGCAGGTCGGTGTTGATCTGGATCAGGCTCTTATAATTGCCCTTGTAATAATTATAGCCCGACCATGTCTTGCCGGTCACAAATTCCATTGTGAAAGTTTCGCCCGTGGGCAACGCGATATGCTGCGCAGTTCGACGCTTGCATTCGGCGATTGCAGCGTCGAACACCGGCTGCAGCTTGTCTTTCGGGATAATGTAGCGGTCATTGAACGCATCGACACGCGACGCCAAGGTCCCGTCTCCGGGGATCAGCTTTTCCAGATCGGCCAAAAGCGCGTCATAATGCGCAAGAGGCTTGAGATCGGGAATGGTCGCAAATTGTCCCTTGGCTTCATCATTGAACCGGAACTTCTTTCCTTGCAGCATTTGGAGACGCGTTTCCGCCGCGACCAGCATTCCCCTCAGCGCAACGGCCCGGCGACGTTGGGCGTCGCTCTTGATGGACGGCAAAGCCTGATCGATCTTCACAGTCAACGCACGCGCGTCGGCCAACAAGGCATCAAGACTCCGCGGGTTAGCCTTCGCCGCCTCTTGCAGGGCGGCCGGGCCATAATAGGCATCGACATATTCCGCCTCATGCGTGCCGGCTTCCAGTGTTAGTTTGATATAGGCATCCGCGATTTCGCTAATGGCCGTGCTGGTCGCTACGGGCGACGCTATCGGCTGGGTGCTAGTGGACGCACATGCCGGAATGACCAGCATCAGCGGCAGAAGCAGGGCGCGATATTTCATTCGGATTCTCCGGATTTGCTGAATTTGGGGGCCGCGAAGCGTAACAGGGCGTAGCCGCAGATGGCCGACAAAAGCGAGCCCATCAACACCCCGATTTTAACCGCATCTCCTTGGGCGGGATCAGTAAAGGCGAGGCCGCCGATAAAGAGGCTCATCGTGAAACCGATGCCGCACAGCAGGGCGACACCATAGACTTGCGTCCAGTTAGCGTCCTTGGGTCTTATGGCAATCCCCAGCTTTACCGCCAACCACACGCTGCCAAATATGCCCAATTGCTTGCCGACGAATAGGCCGAGGGCGATACCCAAAGGCAAGGGTGCCATAAGCGAAGCAAGTGTCACCTCATCCAGCGAAACGCCGGCATTGGCGAAGCCGAATATGGGCACAATCGCAAAAGCCACCGGTTTTGCCAGTGCATGTTCCAACCGGTGCAAAGCCGAATCCTCTGCATCGGGTGCAGCCAATGTACGCCGGAACGGTATGGCGAAGGCGGCAAGAACGCCCGCAATGGTGGCATGCACACCGGACAGCAGGGTCGCGTACCACAGCAATGCCGCTAGTATCAGATAGGGCCAAAGCGCATTCACCTTGAACCGGTTGAGCGCCAGCATGGCCAGCCACAGAACGAGGGCGGCCAGAAGCGCCGTCAGGTTCAACTCGGCGGTATAGAAAAGCGCAATGATCGCCACCGCACCCATGTCGTCGACAATCGCCACGGTCGTCAGAAACAGTTTGAGCGAAGCAGGTGCCCGGCTGCCCAAAAGGGCAAGCACGCCAATGGCAAAAGCGATATCTGTCGCGGCCGGTATCGCCCAACCGCGCACGAGCTGCGGGTCGCTTCCCGCAAAGCCGAGATAGATTGCCGCTGGGACAATCATGCCGGCTGCGGCAGAGATAACGGGAAGTCGTCGATCCGACCAGGTTGCCAGATGCCCGTCGACAAATTCACGTTTGATTTCCAAGCCGACGAGCAGGAAGAAAATCGCCATCAGTCCGTCATTGATCCACAGATGGACCGTCATCGGGCCCAGCTTGGGCGTCAGCTCCGGGCCGACAACGGCATGGATGAGATGGAAATAATCTTCGGCGAAGGCGGTATTGGCAACAAGCATCGCCAACGCCGCCGCCACCATCAGCAATATCCCGCCGGCAGCTTCGCTGGCGAGAAACTCCCGCAGTGCGGAACGCCCGCTGCTCTTTTGATCGCGCTTTGTCACTGCCTATGCCTATGCAATTCCCGCCCCTGCTTGGCAAGCTAATCGGCCAGAATCACGCAATTTCCTTGCTTTTTAGCTTTTACATAGTTTAGCTATGTTAAATGGCTAAATTGATGAAACATCTCCCTTTTTTTATATCAGGATTGCCGAGGTGACACACCCTTCACGCGCTGATTTGTCAGATGGGCAGAAACAATGCCTCCGGCTTGTAGGTCAACATCTGACGTCCAAGGAAATCGCCCGTAAACTCGGCATCTCCCATTTCACCGTTGACCAAAGGCTGGATTCAGCCCGGCGCAAGCTGAATGCGCACAGCCGGAAGGATGCCGTCCGCATTTTCATGGCCATGGAACAGGAAAGTCTATCCGAGCCGCTCGTATACGAACCGTCGGATATTGCTGCGGAGCGTGAAGTCCATATGCAGAACCCACCGCCCGAGGGGAGGACAGGGATATTTGCCTTTGCGGCATCACGGATATCCGTGCCGCCGATTGGGGGGAAACGGCATCATCTGCCGAAAAGGGAAATATTGGTTCAATCGCTCAACATCGCATTTTTCAGCACGCTCCTGATTGCTTTGGTCGTCATCATCCTCACCGGAACACTTCGCTTGTTTCGATAGGACGTCTCCAACAGGTGCTGCGATGCCGGGCATGACATGGGAGAATGTTCATGGTGAAATATGACATCCGGTCTGCGCAGCAACTTGCCGCCGATATCCGGTCCGCACATGGCGCGATCGACGCCGCACTTGCCGATCTGGCGACGCTAACCTGTTCGGTCATCAACACGTGCCGGTCATCGGATGCCGCTCCCGCAGAGACGCAGGCAGCCATCGAGAAGATCACGGCGGGCCTCGTGAAAATGGTGGATGCACGCGATGGATTTGTGCGTGCCCACCGCGAAATTGCCATCGCGCAAAGCAAGAGCAACTTGAAGGAAACCAATTTCGGCTGTGTCGGAACCGGTCCCCTGACCGCGCCCGCCGGTCTGCACGTGGTCGGCAGCTAAGCCAGCCGAACCGCGTCCCGTTTCCGGCCCATGGACATATTGCAGGCAACATTTCTGGGCGGCCTCTTTCTGTGTCTTGCGTACGCCGCGCGGTTCGGCGGTCGCACGGGACGGGCTGGCGCCGTGATATTTGCCGCAGCAACATTTTTCACGGCGCTTGGCGCAGCGGCCAAACCGGATTGGGCGGGCACCTCCTATGCCGTTTTGGCGACGGATGCCGCATGCCTAATCGCCCTCGTCCTTCTGGCATGCAACAGCAGCCGCTATTGGCCGATTTGGGCAACCGGATTCCAGATCGTGGCGGTTGCGACCCATGTCGCGACCCTATGGATCCCGGACATTGTGCCGATAGCCTATCAGGCTCTGCTATCTTTCTGGAGCATTCCGATACTCGGCGTGATGGTGGCGGGGACATGGCTCGATATGGTGCAGCCGGATGTTATGCGTTCTCCGGGTCCGGCGACCCAAAAGGGCAAAGGCCCATGACGCCGCTTTTCAGCTGGATACAGCATTTGCAGCATGAATTGCTTCTGTTCGGTGCCTTCTGGTTTCTGGTCGGTGCAGTCGACGATCTGTGCATTGACCTGCTGTGGTTCGGGCACCGGATGCGGTCGTTCCTGCGCCGGTCCGGCAGGCAAGAGGACCGTGCCGCGCCGCTGGATGACCATGGATCGTTGATGGCCATCTTCGTTCCCGCATGGGCCGAGGAGGCGGTTATCGGGACGATGCTGCTGCATTGCCTCACCGCTTGGAGAGACAGCCCATGCCGCTTTCGCATTTATGTGGGATGCTACCCCAATGACCGGGATACGGTTCTCCGTATTCTGGAAGTTTCGCGAACCGCGCTTCAGATCCGTCCCGTGTTGCTGCCGCATAAAGGGCCGACGACGAAGGCCGACTGCCTCAATCATCTTTGGGCTGCGCTATTGGCCGATGAAATTGCGGAAGGTTTCAGCACAAAGGCCATCATCCTGCACGACGCGGAAGACGCCGTGCACCCGGGCGAGCTTGACCTGTTCCATCGTCTGATCCCGCACTATGCCGCCGTGCAACTGCCCGTGATCCCCGTTCGGGCGCCCGGATCGCGCTGGGTGAGCGGCCATTATTGCGACGAATTTGCTGAATCGCATGGCAAGACCATGGTCGTGCGGCAGGCCCTTGGCGCGCATCTCCCGCTTGCAGGGGTCGGCTGCGCCATTGATCGACATATGCTGGAGCGCATCGCGGGTCAGGCAAATGGCCAGCCATTTGACCAAAGCAGCCTGACCGAGGATTATGAGTTAGGGCTGACAATAGGCAGGCTGGGCGGCCGGACGATCATGGCCCGGACACGCGGACGCGATGGGCAGTTGATTGGAACGCGATCCTGCTTTCCGGCCACCTTGTCGACATCCGTCCGGCAGAAGACACGATGGCTTACCGGCATCGCCTTTGCAGGCTGGGACCGGCTGCGCTGGAACGGCGGTCTGGCCCAGAAATGGATGCTGCTGCACGACCGGCGCTCGATCTTCGCCGCAGCCGTGATGCTTGCCGCCTATCTGGGAATGGCGGTGGCGGGCTTCACAGCGTTACTGGGGAAGGCGCATTATCTCGAACCAGAGCCGATCTCGGCTTCGCTGACATCGCTGCTCATTCTGAATTCCCTTTTCCTTTTCTGGCGACTGGCCATCCGTGCCGCTTTTGTGGCTTCGGTCTATGGACCTGCCGAGGCCATGCTCTCTATTCCGCGCAGTCTGGTGGGCAATATGATCGCCATCTTGTCGGCTCGCAAAGCCGCTTTTGGCTATCTACGCCACTGCCTTGGCGCACCTCTTTCCTGGGACAAGACCGAGCATCTGGTCGTCCCCGTGCCGCAACATTTGCAGGTCTGACATGCGCGGACGTCAGTTCGGATTTCTGGCCCTGTTGGCCGGGTTCTGGTGTGCGGGCCGGATTATGACCGCGCAATCCGTTCCCGCATCGCAGCAAGCGCCCAAACTCAAGACGGTCGCTGCACAGTCCCCATCGACGACAACCCCGCAACAGCTCCACCGCGCCACGCCCACACCCTCTCCGGAGCGCATAGCCCGATCTGCAGGGCATCGCCTGCCGGTCACACCGATCTCGGCCTTGTCACCGATATCGGCGCATATCATCCCGCCATCGACAGCGTTGGTAACGGCACAAGCAACAACCCCATGGCAAGGCCCCGCGACATCATTCGCTCCCACCGCGCCATCGGGGAATACACAGGTAGAGCAGCCACGCGTGCTACATGTCTACGGCTACAGCTTTTTCCGCAAGGCATCCGCTTCCGGCCTGACCGCTCCCGGGGCGCAATATGGCGGCAGCCAGAGCGGATTTGTTGCGACATGGGACATTGTTCCGCCGCGCCGAGGCCGCGACATGTTCCGCATTGCCCTTTTGGCGCGCGCGGCGATTGCGCATGGCAAAACGCCCGACCGTGAGCTTTCCGCCGGTATCCGTTTGCAGCCGCTGCCCCGCTTGCCCGTTTCGCTTTCGGTCGAACGCCGTTTCCGGCCTACGCGCGCCGATGCCAATGCCGCTTATCTTGCAGGGGGCACATCGCTTGCCCTGCCCCGTGCCTTTCGGATGGACGCCTTTGCGCAGGCCGGAATAGTTTCGGGACCTGCGGCAGGTCCCTTTTTCGATTTTTCCGCGCAAGCGGACCGCAAATTTGTTCAATATCGAACAGGCACAGCGCGGGCCGGAGCCGGCCTGTGGGGCGGCGGCCAAAGCGGTGTGTTCCGTATTGATGTCGGCCCGACGGTGCGCACCGACATCGCAATCGCCAGAACAAATCTGCGCCTTAGTGCCGATTGGCGCATCCGCATTGCGGGCGACGCTGCACCTGCCAGCGGACCGGCGATGACATTGTCCACCAGTTTCTGAGCGGCGGTCTTTATCCCCGGTCCAAAACGGGTTAGGGTCTCCGCCATCACAAATGGATATCTATCTTCCCATCGCCAATTTGTCCGTCAATGCCCTTGTCATCATCCTGCTGGGTGGTGCGGTCGGCATGCTGTCGGGAATGTTTGGCGTTGGCGGTGGTTTCCTGACCACGCCGCTGCTGATCTTTTACGGCATTCCACCCACGGTCGCGGCGGCGTCTGCCTCTACGCAGGTCACCGGAGCAAGTGTTTCAGGTGTCTTTGCCCATATGAAACGCGGCGGTGTCGATTTTCAGATGGGCGCGGTGCTCGTGGTCGGCGGCATGTTCGGGACAGCCGCCGGGGCCGCAATATTCGAGATATTGGAGGCGCTGGGTCAAATCGATACCGTCATCAATATTCTCTATGTCGTCATGCTGGGTAGCATCGGCGGACTGATGGCAAAGGAAAGTCTGGGAAGTGTGCTGGCGGTGCGGGCCGGCAAGCCCCGCCCTGCCGCCAAACGCCGCCACCATCCGCTTGTTGCCAGCCTACCGATGCGGTGGCGTTTCTACCGTTCGGGTCTCTACATCTCACCGCTGGCTCCGCTGATCCTGGGCTTTGTAACTGGTATCATGACCATGCTGCTCGGCGTCGGTGGCGGCTTCATCATGGTTCCCGCAATGCTCTATCTGTTGGGCATGGGGGCGCAGGTGGTGGTCGGCACATCGCTGTTCCAGATATTGTTCGTCACCATGGCATCGACCATGATGCACAGCCTGACCACCAAGGCGGTGGATATCGTCCTTGCTGTCTTTTTGCTGATCGGCAGCGTCACCGGTGCGCAGATCGGCGCCCGTCTGGCGCAGCGTATGCGGCCCGACTATCTCCGCCTTTTGCTGGCGGCCATCGTCCTGCTCGTCGCGCTTCGCATGGCACTGGGTCTGGGATGGCGGCCCGATGAGATTTACACGGTGCAGGCGCTATGAAATGGATCGTGGCGCTGGCGTTGATGTTCCTGCCCCTCTCGCTTTCGGCGCAGGCGGTACCCAAATTGGTACCCGATGTGTCGCAGAGACAGATCAACATCCAGTCCGGCTTTACAGGGGCCGAATTGCTGCTTTTCGGGGCCATCATATATCCACGCGGCGTTGCACCCGAAGGCCAGGTCGATGTCGCCGTCGTGTTGCGCGGCCCCGCCCGGCCGATCACCTTGCGTGAAAAGCAGAAGATCGCCGGCATCTGGATTAACGCGGATAGCAGCGATTTCCGCTCGGTTCCGGTCTATTATGCAATCGCCTCCTCCCGTCCGCTCCGCAATATTGTCGACAGCAAAACCGCCGCCATTTACGAATTGGGCCTCGATAAGCTGCAGCTTTCGCCCAGCGGCGAAGTGGACGCGAAAGAACAGCGCCGTTTCAGCAATGGCCTTGTCGACTTGAAGCAGCGCAACGGGTTGTTTCGTCAAGAGGCCGGATCGGTCGAAATCACGGATCAGGTGCTTTATCGCGCCCGCCTGAAAATCCCGTCCAGTGTTCCAGTAGGCACCTATGTCGCCGAAACGCTGCTGATCCGGAACGGGCGGGTGATTGTGGCCGATGACAATGTCGAGGTGCGTGTGCGCAAGACAGGTTTCGAACAACTGATCACCGTTCTGGCGCAGGATTATTCCCTGTTCTACGGGGCCATGGCGGTCCTGGTGTCGCTGCTTCTGGGCTGGTTTGCAGGCTATATCTTCCAACGCATCTGATACGGCCTATTTTGGCTAAATCAGCAAAAAGTGCGGGGCCCGATAGTAAATAAATCTTTACTTTCTAACTCTACAGTCGGCCCGATCATAAAGGGCATTTCGACCATGGATATTAGCGGAAATCACCAGTTTTCATCGGCGCAACCCCTCGACAGCGCGGGCATGGCGACGGCACAGGCAGGCCCCGTCGCAATGGCACCGGCCGCCCGCGAGGCAGCCACGCACGTCCCGACAAACGGTCCGGCATTGCACCATATCGGTTTCGTTATGGAAATTGCTGGGTCCAGTTCGCAGGTCACGCTGGATTCCGGCGTGCTCAACGAGCTGATGGCGCACAGCGATCCCAGCATTGCCATGGCCGGGCAGGTTGGCAGTCAGATCAAGATACGCGTCGGCAGCACCTGGCTGCTGGCAAGCATCCGGACCCAGAAATTGCACGAACGTGAACAGGGAGTCATCATGGCCGCCGTGGATTTCCTCGGCGAAGGCGATGAAGAAAAATTGACGGGGAAAATCTATAATTTCCGCCGTGGTGTGACCCGCTATCCCGTTCCGGGCAGCGAAGTTTACGCTGTCTCCAGCTCGGATATGAAGCAGGTGTATGCCGCCGATGCCCGCGCGCATGTCGAAATCGGCACCGTTTTCCCTACCAAGGATATTCGCGGCGCGCTCTATGTCGACGCGATGCTCGGTAAGCATTTCGCGCTTCTGGGATCAACCGGTACCGGTAAGTCCACCAGTGCGGCCCTGATCCTGCATAAAATATGCGATATCGCGCCCGAGGGCCATATCGTCATGATCGACCCGCACGGCGAATATTCCGCCGCGTTCAAGAACAACGGCGCGCTGTTCGACGTCAACAACCTCGCCATGCCCTATTGGATGATGAACTTTGCCGAACATTGCGAAGTCTTTGTGACATCCACCGGGGACGACAAGCAGATCGACAGCGACATTTTGGCCCGCTGCCTGTTGCAGGCCCGTTCGAAAAACCGGATTGCCGAAAGCATCGGCAAGCTGACCGTCGATGCCCCGATCCCCTATCTGTTGTCGGATCTGACCAACATCATCCAGACCGAAATGGGCAAATTGGACAAGGCGACAAACAGTGCGCCGTTCATGCGTCTGAAGGGCAAGATCGAGGAACTGAAAGCCGATCCGCGCTATAACTTCATGTTCTCCGGCATGTTGGTGGGTGACACCATGGCCGATTTTGTCGGCAAGATTTTCCGTCTGCCATCGGGCGGTAAGCCCATCTCGATCATCGACGTGTCGGGCGTTCCGTCCGATATTACGTCAACAGTGGTCGCCGTTTTGTCGCGCCTTGTCTTTGACTATGCCATCTGGTCGCGCAACGAACCGCAGCGTCCCATCTTGCTGGTCTGCGAAGAAGCCCACCGTTACATTCCGTCCGACCGCGTGTCCAAAGCCAGCGCCGTACGCTCGATCTTGGAGCGTATCGCCAAGGAAGGCCGTAAATATGGCGTGTCGCTGGGCCTCATTACGCAGCGTCCGTCCGACTTGGCCGAAGGTGTGTTGTCGCAGTGCGGCACGATCATCTCGATGCGTCTCAACAACGACCGCGACCAGGCCTTTGTCCGCGCAGCGATGCCCGAAGGTGCACGCGGCTTCCTGGATTCCATCCCCGCGCTGCGCAACCGCGAATGCATCATTTGCGGTGAAGGTGTGAGCATTCCCATCCGCGTCGCTCTCGACAATCTCGAGGAAGAAAAGCGCCCGGCATCGGAAGACCCGCTGTTCAGCCAGTTGTGGCAGGAAACCGGCGGCGAAAGCGAGATATTGGAACGTGTCGTCAGAAGGTGGCGCGCCCAGGGCCGGTAAGGCGGCTTCGCCTTGCGCAACTGCGCAACGGCAACCCGATGCCACATGGTTGCAATGTTGGATAAGATTTTGCAGCAAGGCTGCGCCTGCCGAAGGGCAGGACGCGGCTCTTTGAACTGTTGAATATCCTTACGGAGTCCGCCTGATTGTCCGTTAATTTAACGCAACAAAGGATACAGTTTCGCCCCTCGTTTGCGTATCTTTTGTATCTTTAGGGTCAGGACCTAAGTTCAGCGGCGCTCGAACGGCTTCAGTCCGCGTCCCAGCCGGTTGCCACCCAACGCGATACGATCACCCGACCAGTCGGCTAGAAAAGTTGTTTGCCGGTCCACCCCGGGGGCGATGCTGGCTTCATTGGCATTAATGGCGAGGCCAGCGCTTGTCTGCTGACGGCCTTCGGGGGCGACGGTGATAAAGGCGCTGTAATTTTCCTTGCTCGCCCCTTGCACAAAAATATTGCGAACGATGCTGCCGGTTGCCCCGTTGGGCAAGTCGATCATGTAATTGGTTTCCTTGCCGCGCGTGTCGTCAAAGGCATTGTCGCTGATGGTCACCTGCGCCGCCCGGCTTTTGACATAATGCCCGCCATTGCCGCGTTCAAACCGGCTGTTGGTCACCGTTAGCGAGCCATAGCCGCCAATATAAATGCTGTGCGCGCAGCTCAGCCCCCGGTCGCAGCGTCCCAATCCAGAAAAGGTCGACTGGTCGATGCGGATCGAGGCCGAACGGTCCTCCGCAGTCAGGATGCCCTGTTCGCTATTCCGGAAGATGGCCCGCGTGACGGTCAGGTCGCCTTTTTCCAGGCGTATACCCGCACCATTGGCATCGGGCACGCGCATATTCTGGAAAATAATGCCGTCGACACTTGCGGCTTGCCCGCGCAGCACAAGCGCGGCCTTGCCTTCACAGGTCGCGCCGTCGAACACCACTTGCCCCGGAACTGCCGCGCGGAACGCGATCACACCCGCCGTCTGGATGGCGCATTGCCGATAGCTGCCCGGCGCGATGATGATGGTCCCTTCATCCTCGCCGATCGAATCCACGGCTTTTTGCAAAGTTGTATAGCTCCGTCCGGTTTCGGCATTCTGGAACGGTGCGGACGACTGCGCCGTGGCTGGAACTGCGCTGAGCAGGCTGATGAGCAGAAGCTGGGTTTTTCGCATAGCCTAAGCCTCATATCCGAGACGGCCCTGCTGAACCAGCCGGTTAACCAAGGCGGCAGGGCGCCGTCCCTTTGGGGGACAGCGCCACCTTTAGATGTTGAGGTTCGGCCGCAACCAGCGTGTCGCCGTGTCCATATCGACACCGCGGCGCGCCGCATATTCGGTCACCTGATCTTCGCCGATGCGCGCCACGCCGAAATATTCGGCCTGCGGATGACCAAAGTAAAAGCCGCTGACGGCTGCCGTCGGCAACATCGCAAAGCTTTCGGTCAGCGTGATGCCGGTCTTGTGCGTTGCATCCAGCAGGTCGAACAAAATGGGCTTCAGGCTGTGGTCAGGGCAGGCCGGATAGCCCGGCGCAGGCCGTATTCCGCGATACTCTTCCCGAACCAGCGCCTCATTTGTCAATTGCTCGTCGGGCGCATAGCCCCATAATTCCTTACGAACATGCTGGTGCATCCGCTCGGCAAAGGCCTCGGCCAGCCGGTCGGCGAGCGCCTTCAGCATGATGTCGGAATAATCGTCGATATGCGCTTTAAATTCGGCAAGCTTCGTGCCGATGCCATGGCCCGTCGTTACCGCGAAGCCGCCGATCCAGTCGCCGTCCGGGCTGATGAAATCCGCGAGGCACATATTGGCCTTGCCCTCCCGCTTGGCAATTTGCTGTCGCAGGAAGGGCAGGCGGATATGCTCTTCGGTGTCTTCGCAATAGACGACGACATCGTCGCCATCGCGCCAACAGGGCCAAAGCCCGGCAACGCCTTTTGCCCGCAACCATTTTTCATTGATGATGCGGTCCAGCATGGCTTGCGCATCTTTGAACAGGTTGGCGGCGCTTTCGCCGACAACCTCATCGGTCAATATCGACGGATAGGTGCCGTGCAATTCCCACGCCCGGAAAAAAGGTGTCCAGTCGATATAGTCCCGCAGGTCGGCCAGGTCCCAGTCATCAAAGACATGGACGCCCGGTTGACGCGGTGGGGCAGGCTTCAGGCTTTCGTCGATTTCAAACCCATTGGCACGCGCTTCATCCAGCGTCGCCAAAGGCTTGGCGGTCTTACCGGCACGCGCATCGCGGATATGGCTATATTCGGCACGCGTTTCGGCAACGAATTTGTCGGCCATGGTGTCGCTGACAAGAGTTCCGGCAACACCCACCGCGCGGGAGGCATCGAGAACATGAATGACCGGACCGGAATAGACCGGCTCGATACGCAGCGCGGTGTGGGTCTTGGACGTGGTCGCCCCGCCGATCATCAGCGGCATGGTCATACCCGCCTTTTGCATTTCCTCGGCGACCGTGACCATCTCGTCCAGCGACGGCGTGATAAGCCCTGAAAGACCGATCATATCGGCGTCATTTTCGACCGCGGCTTTCAGGATTTCTGACCAGGGAACCATGACGCCCAGGTCCACAATCTCGAACCCGTTGCACTGCAGGACGACGCCGACGATATTTTTGCCGATATCATGGACGTCACCCTTTACGGTCGCCATGACGATCTTGCCCTTGCCCTTGGAATTCTCGTCCTTCTCGGCCTCGATATAAGGGAAAAGATGCGCCACAGCCTTTTTCATGACGCGCGCCGATTTGACGACCTGCGGCAGGAACATTTTGCCGGAACCGAACAGATCGCCGACAACATTCATGCCGTCCATCAATGGGCCTTCGATGACCTCGATCGGGCGGCCACCGGCCTGTTTGATGGCCAGACGCGCCTCTTCGGTGTCGTCAACGATATGGGCGTCGATCCCTTTGACCAGTGCATGTTCGAGCCGCTTTGTAACCGGCCAACCGCGCCATTCGGCCTCGGCTTTTTCCTGCGCCACATCGGTGCCGCGGTATTTTTCGGCCAGAGAGATCAGCCGCTCGGTCGCATCGGCATCACGGTTGAGAATGACATCCTCACACGCAACACGAAGCTCGGGGTCAATATCATCATAAATGTCGAGCTGGCCGGCATTGACAATCGCCATGTCCAGTCCGGCCGGGATCGCGTGGTAGAGAAAGATCGAATGCATTGCCCGGCGGACAGGCTCGTTACCCCGGAAGGAGAAGGAAAGGTTCGAAAGACCGCCCGAATAATGGGCGTGCGGGCACAAGACCCGCAGCTCTTTGACTGCTTCGATGAAGTCGACACCGTAATTATTATGCTCTTCGATACCGGTGGCGACAGCAAAGATATTGGGGTCGAAAATGATGTCCTCGGGCGGAAAGCCGGTGCCGACCAATAGCTCATAGGCACGCTTGCAGATTTCGACTTTTCGTTCCTTGGTATCTGCTTGGCCCTTTTCATCAAAGGCCATCACCACAACTGCGGCGCCATAGGCCATGCACAGACGCGCATGCTGCAGGAACTGCTCTTCGCCCTCTTTCATTGAAATCGAATTTACGATGGGCTTGCCCGAAACGCATTTGAGACCCGCCTCGATCACACTCCATTTTGAACTGTCGATCATCAGCGGCACGCGCGCAATGTCAGGTTCGGCTGCGATCCGCTTGATAAACGTCGTCATCGCTTCATGCGCGTCGAGCAGACCTTCATCCATATTGATGTCAATAATCTGGGCACCATTTTCGACCTGATCGCGCGCCACTTCGACGGCGGCTTCATAATCGCCAGCGAGGATCAATTTCTTGAACTTGGCGCTGCCAGTAACATTTGTGCGTTCGCCGATATTGACGAACCGGGAGGAGGACGGGGTCATGATTTCTTTTCTAGTTCAAGCGGCCATGATGAAGGGTTCGAGACCAGCTAATCTGGTCAAGACAGGGGGCTGTGGAATGTGTCTTGGCGCACGGTCTTCGACGGCCTTGGCTATGGCAGCAATGTGCGCGGGCGTTGTGCCGCAACATCCGCCCACCACATTGACCAGACCGTCGTCAAGCCATGCTTCGATCAAGGTCGCGGTTTCGGCGGGAAGCTCGTCATATTGACCAAGCTCGTTCGGCAATCCCGCATTGGGATAAGCCATGATAAGCGCGTCTGCCTGCTTTGCCAGTGCCGCCAAATGCGGTCGTAACAAGTCGGCGCCGAAAGAGCAGTTCAAGCCGACTGTCAGCGGCTTTACATGCCGGATCGCCGCCCAGAAGGCTTCGACCGTATGGCCGGAAAGGTTGCGGCCCGCCATATCGGTGATAGTCATCGAGATCATCAAGGGGACATCGCGGCCGCAGGCGTCGGCGGCCTCCTGCGCCGCCATTGCGGCACATTTGGCGTTCAATGTATCAAATATTGTTTCAATCAACAGGAAATCGACACCGCCTTCAATCAAGGCATCGCACTGCTCGCGATAGACATTTCTCAGATAGTCGAAATCAATCTCCCGAAATCCGGGGTCATTAACATCGGGCGACAGCGATAACGTCTTGTTCGTCGGCCCGATCGAACCGGCTACGAATCGGCGCTTGCCATCCCTTACTTCAAATTCGTCGCAGCACGCTCGCGCCAGCTTTGCTGATTCAAGGTTCAGTTCCCGCACCAGATGTTCGCAGCCATAATCTGCCATGCTGATCTGGGTTGCACTGAAGGTATTGGTTTCGATCATGTCGGCACCAGCTTCCAGATAGGCGCTATGAATCGCCTTAACGATGTCGGGGCGGGTTATCGATAGCAGATCATTATTACCCTTCTGATCGTGCGTTAGTTCAAGATTGCCCCGGTAATCCGCTTCAGTAAGCTTGTAACCCTGGATGGCTGTTCCATAGCCGCCATCAAAAACGAGTATCCGCTTGTCCGCCCGTGCGCGGAATGCATCACGCGCGCTCATGCCGCCTTCTCCTGCGCTGCAGACACCGGACGTTTTCCAAGCAGATGGCAGATTGCGTAGGACAATTCCGCACGATTGAGCGTGTAAAAGTGGAAATCGCGAACCCCGCCGGCATATAAGCGGCGGCACATTTCGGCCGCGATGGTCGCGGCGACTAACTGACGGGCGGGCGGATGGTCGTCCAACCCTTCAAACAAATGCGCCATCCATGCAGGTATCGCGGTTCCGGTCATGTTGGACATGCGGGTGATTGCCGCAAAATTGGATACTGGCATGATACCGGGCACTATCTCTGCGGTGATTCCTGCTGCGGCAACAGCGTCGCGGAATCGGAAAAAGGTTTCTGGTTCAAAGAAGAATTGGGTGATCGCCCGGCTGGCACCTGCATCCAACTTACGCTTCAGGAAATCGATATCGGTCGCGGCCGAAGCGGCTTCCGGGTGTGTTTCTGGATAAGCGCTGACGGAAATTTCGAACGGATGAATTTTTTGCAGGCCTTCGACAAGTTCCGCTGCGCTGGCATAGCCATCCGGATAAGGCGTGAATCTTCCATCTGCCGTCGGCGAATCCCCACGCAGAGCTACGATATGGCGTACTCCTGCTTCCCAATAGGCATGGGCAACTTCGGCTATCTCGCTTTTGGTTGCCTCGACGCATGTCAAATGGGCAGCAGCAGGAATGCTTGTTTCACGGGCGATGCGTGCAACCGTGCTGTGGGTGCGCTCCCGAGTTGAACCCCCGGCACCGTAGGTCACCGACACAAAACGCGGGGCCAGCGGCGCCAAAGTTACGACCGAGTCCCACAGCTGTTCTTCCATCTTTTCTGTTTTTGGTGGAAAAAATTCGAAACTGATTTCACAATCGCCGGGCAGACCCGCAAAAAGAGGGTCCGCCAGCGCACGGCTAGCTTCCTGCATCTGCGCAAGAGGGAAAATCATGCAACTATCCTTAATTTGCTATTCTGTGTGGTTGCAGCCTGTGCCTGTTTCTGGCCCATCCAGACTTTGACCGCGAGCGTGCCGCCATCCAACGCGAGCTGGTGCGCTAGATGCACATTGTTCGCCTGAAAAGCTTTAACGATAAGATCATCGGCAAAACCAAGTCGGGCATGCGCATGGACGGTGCGCAATTCTTCGCGGTCGTGCGCTGCAAAGTCGACAATGACGAGACGACCCTTGGGTGCGAGGACCCGGCACGCTTCCGCTATAACTCCTTCAGGGTGCTGCGCATAATGCAAGACCTGATGAAAGATGATCGTATCAAACATTGCGTCGTTGAACGGCAGCGCATTGAAATCGCCGAGCATGAAGTCAACATTCGCAGCAACAGCGCTATCCAGATTACCCAATTTTGCTCGGGCTATCCGCAACATTTCAGTACTGCTATCCAGCGCCACAAACGATTGTGCATCGCTTGCAAAAAGCTCCATCATGCGACCAGTGCCGGTACCTACATCTAGCACGCGACCGATCGGAGCAGTTGAAAGAATTCTGTGAATGGCGTTTTCGACTTCTGATTCAGCTACATGTAATGAACGTAGCGAGTCCCACTCTTCTGCATGTGCCGAAAAATAGGCGGCTGCAGTCGCCGTGCGCGCCGCTCTTACTTCTTCAAGTTTAAGCAGATCGCGCTGAAAGGACTTTGCTTGGGTAATATCGACATCTGCAAAGAGCGGAGACAGTCTGCCCTCACTCAAGACACTGCCGGGCCGCATAAACACCCAACTCCCCTCTTTTCGGCGTTCCAATATTCCGGCCTCGTCCAAAATGCGGATGTGCCGAGAAACACGGGGCTGACTCTGACCCAAAATCTGTACCAATTCACCAACAGAAAGTTCGAGCCGAAGTATCAAAAACACGATTCGCAACCGCGTCGGATCCGCAAGAGCTCGCATAATGTTAAGTAAATCGATCACAAGACAGGCATATAAAGAAATCTTTATATGCTGTCAATTGGCTCAAATTCGCCATGTTTTCTACCTTAAAGGTAGAGTTTACCCCAAATATAGTGGTGCTCGCCGCACAAGTCGCAAAAACCCGATTGCCATGAAAAATTGAAGCGGCTAGAGGAGCAAACCGCAGTCATATTTGCATTCGTGCATTGTGCCTGTCAGGTTTTCAATAAGTTTTGCTAGGGGGTTTTCCCAAATGAAGAAAATTGCTGTATCTCTCGTTCTCGCCGCTTCGCTCGGCCTGGCTGCATGCTCGGGCGCTGAAGAAGCAACCACCGAAGCTGCTGACGCAACCGCAGAAGCAACCACCGAAGCTGCTGACGCTGCTGTAGAAGGCGCTGACGCTGCTGCAACCGACGCTGCTGCCGCAACCGCTGAAACCGCCGACAAGGCTGGTGAAATGGCTGACGCTGCTGGTGAAGCTGCTGACAAGGCTGGTGAAGCCGCTGCTAAGGCTGGTGAAGCTGCAGACGCTGCTAAGGAAGCTGCGAAGTAATATCGCACTTTCAGCGCAAGCTGATTTAAAAAAGGCCGTCCTGACTTCAGGGCGGCCTTTTTGTTTTGTCCAAATGTCGGTAGATGTTCGAAATGCCTAAGCGATCATTTGCCCTGTTACTTCTCCTCTGCCTGACGGGCGCTTGTGGAGCGGAACCCGGTGAAACAAACATCGGTGGTGTAACCGCTGACGATGCGCGCGCACTCGACGATGCAGCGCAAAAACTCGATAGCGAGAATGAATTAAATGAAACGCGGCAGCGGGATTAACTGTTGCCCCTTATACCGAAAAATATATGGAACGACCGCCCACATAAGGGCTGACAACATAACAGCTATCGCTGGTGATACGTGGCTACGGACCGCGACACAAATTGCATGAACGCCATCCTCTCGGGAATAGAGGATGTGGTGCTGCCCATCATTACAGCCACAGCATAGCGGGTGCCGTCGGGTGCGGTCATTATGCCAATGTCATTATAGCCTGTCGACACAGGCGAAAGTATCTGCCCAGTCCCCGTTTTATGCAAAAACCGCCAACCTGCAGGCACACCCGCCTTTAAACGGTTTGGACCACTGCTTGTCCGAGACATGATGTCGAGGAGCAAACGAGTTGATGTGGCGGACAATAGTTCGCCCTTGGCCAGCTTTCCCAAGGCCCGGACGATTGCTTCAGGGGATGCGCCATCGACAGGATTAGCCAGATATCGGTCCAGCGCAGCCTTCCGGGTAGCCAGGGGCACGGCATCTCGCGCCACATAGAAACGCCGCCCGATCGCATATTCCTGCTTCCATTCCATACCGGCAATGCCACTTTGCAATGCTCTCTCACCCGGACCAAAACGGATAGCGCTTAGCTTCTTCCGGGTCATGAAAGCCCTGACGGCTTGCGGACCGCCTGCCGTGCGCAGCAACGAATCGTTGGCAGTGTTATCGCTTGCCGTAATGGCTTGCTCGAGCAAGCTTAAAACCGTTTCCTCGATTTGGCCGTTGGCAATGACGCGCTCGCGAATGGGCTGATGAAACACGGCCAAGTCATCGGTGGTAATGCGAACACGCTGGTCAAGTTTCAGCTTACCCTGGTCCACGAGATCCAAAATGGTCATTGCGACCCAGGTTTTCGATACGCTTTGCTGGGGAAACAATTCATCCAGCCTGCGACCAAGTACCCAATCGCCACCGTCGATGCGCATGACCGCAACGCCAGTCTTTCCGGGGAATTGGCGCCACTGCTCATGCAGCAAATTTTCGAGACCCTCCGGCGGACGACCGACAGAGGGCCGTGCCACCTCGGGCATTGCAGGACGCGGCCCGGGCGCAGGTGCGGGACCTGTTGCCGGACGGGTTACGGGTGCCGGAGGCTTTGGAGCAGGTAGAATAGGGCTATCTGGCGCGACACAAGCGGACATCAGGAAAAGCAAACAAAGAGATGCAATGATCCTTCCGCCCGGTTTGTGACCGAAATGAAAGCGCCCTGTCGAGTGTGATATCATGATCTTCCGTTAGAGCGGAAATCGAGCGCGCGATATGATGCTCTGTTCTATTTGCGACGAACGATTCTGTGTCATCGACGAAAAGCGGCTGAAGCGCCCGGAAAGGCAATTTCGTCACTATGCAGGATTTACTTGACGTTCCAAGCCGTCCGTAGTTGTCCTGTCATTACAATAAATGGCTATGGGTAGGAATTTATGGACAGCATCTTTATCGGCAAAAGTGCAAATGGTCCGGAGGCTCTTAATTTAAAGAGAGCCAACCGCCACGGCTTGATAGCGGGCGCTACAGGCACCGGGAAAACCGTCACTCTGCAGGGCCTCGTCGAGGGCTTCTCTGCCGCTGGAGTCCCAACATTTGTCGCTGACGTAAAAGGCGATCTTTCCGGCCTTGCGATGGCAGGTTCACCGCAAACCAAAACGCATGAAATTTTCGCGGGGCGCGCAGCCGAAATTGGGCAAACCGATTGGGCCTATAAAGACAACCCCACGCAATTCTGGGATCTTTTCGGCGAACAGGGCCACCCGATCCGTACAACGGTTTCCGAAATGGGTCCTCTGCTGCTGTCCCGCTTGATGGACTTGAACGAAGTTCAGGAAGGTGTTTTGACCATAGCCTTTCATGTTGCGGACAAGGACGGTCTGCTCATGCTCGATCTCGACGATCTGCAAGCGATGTTGGTGCATTGCGGAGAGCGGGCAGACGAATTGACGCTTGAATATGGAAATATTTCCAAACAGTCTGTCGGCAGCATCCAAAGATCGGTTTTGCAATTGCGCAGCCAAGGCGGAGAACATTTCTTCGGTGAACCGGCACTTGACCTGATGGACTTTATCAAAACCGACGACTCCGGCCGGGGAATTGTCAATATTCTTGCGGCCGACAAGCTAATGGCCAGCCCGAAGCTTTATTCGACATTCCTGCTTTGGCTTCTGTCCGAACTGTTCGAAAATTTCCCCGAAGTTGGCGACGCTGACAAGCCCAAAATGGTGTTCTTCTTTGATGAAGCGCATCTGTTGTTCAACGACGCGCCGAAAGCGTTGCTCGAGAAAATCGAACAGGTCGTCCGGCTGATCCGCTCCAAAGGAATCGGCGTGTATTTCATTACACAGAACCCTATCGATATTCCCGATACTGTGGCCGCACAGCTGAATAATCGTATTCAACACAAACTGAACGCCTTCACACCCCGCGATCAACAAGCTGTTAAATCGGCTGCGGAAACCTTTCGCCCCAATCCCGACATCGACGTCGCACAGGTCATTACCGAACTGAAAATCGGGGAAGCGCTCGTGTCCTTGCTGCAACCCGACGGTTCGCCGTCCATTGTGCAAAGGACATTGATCAAGGCACCCGCAAGCCGTGTTGGTCCGTTAACGCCGCAGGAACGCGGCGTCATGATCCAGACAGATGCTATCGGCGATAAATATGATGCGCTGATCGACCGGGAATCGGCCGAAGAAATTCTCGTTGCCAAGGCCGCACAAGCCTCCGCCGCGGCCGATGAAGCAAAAGCGCAGGCCGCAGCGGACAAGGAGGCTGCTCTGGCTGCAAAAGAAAAGGCCAAGGCAGATGCGGCTGCTGCCAAAGAGCTTGCGCGCCAGCAAGCTGCGGCTGAACGTGAGGCGGCCAAGCCCAGCATGGCGGAAAAAATGGTACAATCAGCTGCCAGATCAGCAGCAACCTCCGTTGGACGTCAGTTGGCGGGGTCGCTCGGAAAATCGTTGGTGCGCGGCATATTGGGCAGTCTCTTTAAATAATCAGCCACGCCCGCGATAGGGTGCTACACCTTGGTCTGGTAGCCATAATCCCTTGGGAGGCTCGCCGGATTGCCAGAACACGTCGATCGGAATGCCACCACGTGGGTACCAATACCCGCCGATGCGTAGCCAATGGGGCTTCATTTCGTTTAAAAGCCGCTGACCAATCCCCACCGTGCAATCTTCATGGAAAGCCGCATGATTGCGAAAGGATCCAAGAAACAATTTGAGGGATTTTGATTCGACGATTGTCGCATCGGGCGCGTAGTCGATCACAAGATGCGCGAAATCCGGCTGTCCCGTCACGGGGCAAAGGGACGTGAATTCCGGCACCGCAAAACGGGCAACGTAAAGGGTTCCTGGCCGCGGGTTGGGAACATAGTCCAGATTGGCATCTTCCGGTGAGGATGGCAAATCGCTTTGTTGGCCAAGAAAGGCGGTTTTAGGTTGTTCGCTCATAGCGTGCGCATTTATCCGTTTCACCGCAGGATGCAAACAGCTCGTTGGAAAGCGTGCCGTTATTCATCCATCATTCAGCGCCCGGGGCTGTTTGAACCAGCTTTTATCGGGTTCAGAAAGTCAATAAAATGGCGCGGCTTGCGCAATTCGCTTCACTCTTATGTTTGCTGGTCGCGCCGCTGCACGCACAAGAAGCGCTCCCCCAAACCCCACCCGAACTGCGTGATTTCCGGATCGAACCTGAACGCGCACAACCAGAGCCCACTTCAGGCCCTGAGGTCCGACCCTCCCTAACCCAGCCCGCCCCCGAACCCGCTGCGCCCGACAGGACAGCAGACACAACGCCCGATAGGCCGGCACCTATATCTAATGTTACGCCAAACCGCCGGCAGACAGACGAGACCGCACCGAATCGTCAGGCACCGTCAACGGCGGCGGCTGCACCTGAATCGATTCAACCAATCAACGACAGTGCCACTGCCACGCCAGAAGCTGAGCCTGAACCTGCAATCGCCGCCCCTCAACCACCACAAGATGCGCCAATTAGCCCCACTACGCTCGTCGAAAGAAATTGGCACCTCGTAGCATTAGTACTGCTAGCCTTACTCTGTATCCTGTTTGTCGGCTGGTTCGTTAGGCGCCGTAAGCGCGATAATTTTACGGTGGTGCACGAAAGATTACCTTCAATAGAAGTTGAAGAAACAGGTGCCCCTCTAGCACCCTATGACAGCGCTGCACGAACACAGCCGAACGAAATCAAGCCGCAGATCATACTGGAGTTCAGGCCGGAACGCGCCACGTTGAGCTTTACCGCTCTCACCGTTATAGGGACGCTGGTTATCGAGAATTTAGGCAAGGAAACTGCCACGGACATGCACATGCGTGCGACGATGATTTCAGCAAGTCGCAACCAGGTTGCCACAATCAACGCCTTTTTCGACGGATCCATTCCTGTCGAGGACAACATCTTGGGCGATGCAAAGGCAGGCGAGAAAATTGCCTTGGAATTGGAAATATCCATCCCGTCGCAAGAATTACAAGGCTACTCAGTGGCGGAGCGCCAGATTGTTGTGCCTGTGATTGTGGCCCATCTTTCGTATAGCTGGTCAGGTGGCAAGGATTCGAGCCGCCTCGCTTGTCTCGTCGGTCGGGAGGCGCAACCCCCGCAAGGAAAAATGGGGCCATTACGTCTCGACCTCGGGCCTCGTAGTTTCAGTCCTTTGGGCCAGCGTCCCCTGTATGCCTAAATGCCTGTATCGCGTTCGGTGAACCCGAATGTTTATGCACCATTTATGACCACATTAGTTCTTATTTTAGGCGATCAGTTGAGCCTCAATATTTCATCCCTTGAAGGGAGGGATAAAAACCGGACGGTCATTCTGATGGTCGAGGTGCATGAGGAGTCTGTCTACGTAAAACACCATAAAGCAAAGCTGGTCTATATTCTGTCGGCGATGCGGCACCATGCAGAACTGCTACGTTCAGAAGGCTGGCTTGTAGACTATGTCACGCTCGATGATCCTGAAAATGCGGGAAGTTTTACAGGAGAACTTGCCCGCGCGATCGAACGTCATGCACCCAAACAAATCTGCGTCACCGAAGCGGGCGAATGGCGCGTGAAAGCTATGCTCGACAGCTGGCATGACCGTTTTGTTGTTCCGGTTACAATCAATCCAGATAATCGGTTTCTTGCCACCCACGCCGAGTTTGAAGCGTGGGCCGAAGGTCGCAAGCAACTTCGCATGGAATATTTCTACCGCAGCATGCGGTGCAAATCGGGCCTTCTTATGGACGGGAATGACCCGGCAGGTGGGCAATGGAATTATGATGCGGAAAACCGCAAACCTGCAAATCGGGACACCGCAATTCCTCGCCCTCTCCATTTCACACCTGATCCCATAACGCGCGATGTGATGCAGTTAGTCACCGCGCATTTTAGCGATCATATTGGCAGCATGGATTCCTTTGGTTTTGCCGTTACCCGCGCCGACGCCCTGAAGCAGCAAACACACTTCCTCGACCATGTCTTGGCTCGATTCGGGGATTATCAGGATGCGATGCTAACGGATGAGCCCTTTCTCTGGCACTCAATCCTTTCTCCCTATATAAATTCGGGGCTGCTTGACCCGGTGGAACTCTGCAAAGAAGTCGAGCAACGTTATCGGGATGGGAACATTCCCCTAAACGCTGCGGAGGGGTTTGTCCGGCAGATCATCGGGTGGCGCGAATATGTTCGCGGAATCTACTGGTTAGCCGGACCGGACTACGTCCGTCGCAATGAGTTGGGGGCTACAAGGCCGCTTCCCAGCTTTTACTGGACCGGGCAGACCGACATGCATTGCATGTCCCAAGCCATCGGACAGACCCTTGAATATGCCTATGCGCACCATATCCAACGGCTGATGATTACAGGTAATTTTGCGCTTCTCATCGGTGTAGAGCCGCAAGAAGTTCATCAGTGGTATCTCGCCGTCTATGCGGATGCCTATGAGTGGGTCGAACTGCCAAACACGCTGGGAATGAGCCAATTTTCCGACGGCGGAATGCTAGCATCCAAGCCTTACGCGGCGAGTGGCGCCTATATCAGCCGGATGTCCGACTATTGCCGTTCGTGCCGATACGACGTCAAATCAAAAACCGGTCCCGATGCCTGCCCCTTCAACTCCCTATACTGGGACTTCATCGCGCGGAATGAAGCGAAGTTGCGCGGCAATCCCCGAATGGCCCTGACCTACAAAAATTGGGAGCGGATGAGCGCGACAGACAAATCGGCATTGCAACGACAGGCAACGAAGTTTCTGGAAACACTTGGCTAGATTGGAAAAGCACCTTATCTTGCACCGCACAAGAATCAAAAAACAGCGGGCTAGGACATAGAATATGGAACTTTTGGTAAGCACCGAATGGCTGGCAAAAGAGATCGGTGCCTCCGATTTACGCATCGTCGATGCAACGTGGTTCATGCCCGATGCCGGTCGTAATGCACAGGCCGAGTATGAAGGCGGTCACATCCCGACTGCAGTATTCATGGATCTGGAAGAGTTAGCCGACGCAAATAGCACTTTGCCCAACACCCTGCCCCCGCCAGAAAAATTTGCCAGTCGCATGCAGTCGTTAGGACTTGGCGATGGAAGCCGTATCGTTGTGTACGACGACAGCCCCTTTAAATCGGCAACCCGCGCCTGGTGGATGCTGACTTTATTCGGTGCTCACGACGTTGCCATTCTGGACGGCGGCATCGCCAAATGGAAAGCTGAAGGGCGCGCACTGGAAACCGGCAAGCCTTCCTTGCGTCACCGCCATTTTACGGTCTGGAAAGACGATAAGGGCGTAAAGTCGAAGGCGGATATGCTGGCCAATCTGCACAGCCGCGAAGCCGTTGTTGTGGACGCCCGCGGCGCGGGTCGGTTCACCGGCGAGGAAGCCGAGCCGCGGCCCGAAATGGCGTCCGGACATATCCCGGGCAGCCGCAATTTGCCCTTTGGCAATCTGTACAACCCCGACGGTACATGGAAAAGGGGCGATGATCTCGTCGCCGCCTATACACAAGCAGGCGTTGATCTGGGCAAGCCGATGATTACCACATGTGGTTCCGGAATGACCGCAGCCGTTGTTCTGTTTGGCGCGCGACTGACCGGCAAGAAGGATGTCGCATTATATGACGGAAGCTGGTCCGAATGGGGCTTGGATAAGGATACTCCAAAGGAAACGGGTGCGGCTTGAGTTCCGAAAAGCCCCGCAAGACCGCAACACAATTGGTGACAGGCGGGCGTAAGAAGGAATTTACAGGATCGGTTGTAAATGTTCCTGTCTGGAGGGCTAGTACCCATCTCTACTGTGATGTTGCTAGCCTCGAAGCGGGAAAGGAAACTAACGCCGACGGCCGCTTTTTTTACGGTCGCCGCGGGTCACCGACACAATGGGCGCTTGCCGACGCGCTGACCGGTATGGAACCAGGGGCGGCAGGAACAATGCTGTACCCGTCGGGCGTCGCAGCGATTTCTTGCGCCTTGCTTTCCGTCTTACGGCCGGGCGATGTCCTGTTGATGACGGATAATGCATATGATCCCAGTCGCTCCTTTGCCGATGGATTTCTGAAGCGTTTTGGAATCGAAACCCGCTATTTCGATCCGCTCATCACTGATTATGGCAGCCTTTTCTGCGAGAGGACGCGAGCGATATTGCTTGAAGCCCCCGGCAGTCTGACTTTCGAGGTGCAAGATGTACCGGCGATATGCGCAGAAGCCAAAAAGCGGGGTGTCGTCACGCTGCTCGATAACACATGGGCAACGCCCTATTTCTTCACGGCACTGAACAAGGGAGTCGACATGACCATTTTAGCCGCCACTAAATATATTGTGGGGCATAGCGATGTCATGTTGGGCTGTGTGACCACCCATGAAAAGTATTGGACGCGTCTGCGCCAGACTGCGCAACAACTCGGTCAGATTGTATCGCCGGATGACGCCTTTCTCGCCAGCAGAGGACTGCGTACTCTGGCCGTTCGGATGAATGCGCATGAGGCATCTGCTCTCAAAATAGCACGCTGGCTACAAACTCGTCCGGAAGTCGAAACCGTATTACACCCGGCGCTGCCCGAATGCCCCGGACATGCTTTTTGGGCACGTGATTTTACGGGCTCCTCTGGTCTTTTTTCCTTTGTACTAAAGGGGAGCAAGGCCAAGGCAGCGGCATTCGTTGACGCGTTGGACCTGTTCGGTATCGGATATAGTTGGGGCGGCTTTGAAAGTCTTGCCCTCCCTGTTCACCCGGAAACTTGCCGGTCGGAGGTCCCATGGGATACCAGCCGAAATATCATCCGCCTACAAATAGGGCTCGAAGACAGTGACGACTTGATTGCGGATCTCGAATCGGCTTTCGGTCAAACGACAGGGTTAGACTGAAAACTCAGCGCGTTGGTACAGGCTCTTCGCCGTTATAATCATAAAATCCCCGCTTCACTTTCCGGCCGTACCAACCTGCTTCGACATATTTTTGCAGAAGGGGCGCTGGACGGAATTTCGGATCACCTGTCGACGTAAACAGCACATTTGTGATTTCGAGACAGGTATCGAGACCAATAAAGTCAGCCAGTGTCAAAGGCCCCATCGGATGGTTAAGCCCTAACCGGCACGCTGTGTCGATGTCCCGAATACTCGCAACACCCTCACCTAGTGCAAAGCAGGCTTCGTTGATCATCGGCATCAGAACACGATTCACGATGAAACCCGGCGCATCATTGGCGAACACCAATTGCTTGCCAAGCGCCTCGCCATAGCGCCGCACTAGATCAACTGTGGCGTCGCTCGTCGCCAGCCCGCGGATAATTTCGATCAATCCCATAACAGGTACTGGGTTGAAAAAATGCACGCCGATAAAGCGCGCGGGGTCTGATGAAGCCTGCGCCAGACGGGTGATAGGAATAGACGATGTGTTGGAGGCTAGAACTGCGTCCGCCCCTAAAATGGTTCCTACGGCTTCGAAGATCTTGCGCTTTATTTCCTCACGTTCCGTTGCAGCTTCAATGATCAATGCTGCATCCGCCATAGGCGCGTAACTTCCCACCGGTTCAATGCGTGCCAGCAATGCTTCTGCGTCGGGTTGCGTTATCTTTTCTTTTTCAACCAATTTGCCCAAAGCTTTTGCAATGCCGGCTTTTCCGGTTTCGGCCCGCGCAAGATCAATGTCCGACAGATAGACATGATAGCCTGCGCTTGCGCTTACTTGCGCGATGCCCGCACCCATCTGCCCCGCTCCGATAACACCCACTGCGCGCATGATTTTCTCCAACTAAACTGAGTCCGAAAGCCCCTAGCTTAGGTCGTCCAAAAGCGCTAGCCTGCGGCTATGCACAGGGCAATTTTCGCGTCAGCATTATTCGTTACAGGGGCATCGATCATGGCGTCGGCCCCGGTACCAACCCCTGGAAAGGTCATGACCTATAAAGATTGGACGGTCGGCTGTGATAATGGTCTGTCCTGTCAAGCAGTCGCGCTAAAACCGGATGGTCCATGGGACGATGGACTTTCCGTTGTTGTTACGCGCAAAGCAGGACTTCAAGCGCAACCGATAGTCGAAATCAGTGGCTTTCCTGCAAAGCTGGGACGTTTTCGGCTTTTGGTGGATGGCAAAGTGACCGAAACCGGTTCGCTACAAACCGGAGCTGAATCGATTACCCTGAAAGACGCCACAGCGGTAAAGGTCGCCCGCGCTTTGGCAAAGGGAACGTCGCTACAGCTTGTGGACGCAAGCGGCGCCAAATACGGGGCTGCGTCTTTGTCCGGTGTGGCCGCCGCGCTGCGATATGTCGATAGCGTTCAAGGTCGTGCTGGATCCAAAGGCGCGGTCATCGCGCTTGGTGCGCGAAAGGCCGCTGCCAAAAAAGCGATGATTCCTATCTTCGAGGTCCGGAAAATCGCACCAAGCGATGTGTTGCCAGACGCTTCGGCGCTGGTAGCCCTTTCGGAAGGGAGTCCCTGTGCGCAGGAACGCTTCGGTTCGACGCAGGATACGGCCTATAGTTTAGGCAACGGACCCGGCGGCGCACAATCTCTCGTGATGCTCAACTGCGGCGCAGGCGCTTATAATTTTTCCTCGGGCATTTATGTCGGGCAACGTAACGCAGCCGGAAAGTGGACGTTTGAGCCTGCCAAATTTGATTATGGCGCCACGGGTTTTTCCGCGGACAGTAAAATTCCCTTGTTGGTGAATGCCGACTGGGACGCCGCGACACAGACGATCGGCAGCTATTCCAAAGGCCGCGGACTGGGCGATTGTGGTTCATCCGAAAGCTGGGTTTGGGATGGAACGATGTTTCGCCTCACGGAAGCGACCGTGATGGGCGAATGCCGGGGTTCGGTAGACTGGATCCCCGTGTGGCGGGCCGAGGTAAAACTGTTACCGCGCTAATCGGTGGCCGCCATTGTTTTACCCGTTTTCCAAATGCAGGCAGCCAGCTTGGGCTGGTAATTTCAGTCCGAAACGCCTAAGCGCACCGCCAATGCTCGCAACTTGGCAGAAAGCTTGAACCCAAAAAATGTCCTCCCCCCTTCGTATTGCGCTCGCTGGTCTCGGCACCGTCGGTACCGGCGTTATCCAACTGATTGAGGAAAATAGCGCGCTCATTGCGCGTCGTGCGGGGCGGCCTATCGAGATTGTCGCCGTTACGGCGCGTGACCGCTCCAAGAATCGGGGTGTCGACCTTTCAGCCTACCGCTGGGTCGACGATATGGGCGAACTGGCCACGGCCAGCGATATCGATGTTGTCGTAGAGCTGGTAGGTGGTTCGGACGGACCTGCCCTGACCCTCGCACGCGAGACGCTGTCCAACGGGCGATCCTTTGTCACCGCGAACAAGGCCATGATCGCCCATCACGGCGCTGAATTGGCGAAACTGGCCGAGAGCAAAAACACGGCCCTGAAATTTGAAGCGGCGGTCGCCGGCGGCATACCGGTCATTCAAGGTTTGCGCGACGGTGCCGCCGCAAACCGGATTGACCGTGTCTATGGCATTTTAAACGGGACCTGCAATTTCATCCTTTCGACGATGGAGAAGGAAGGTCTGGATTTCACGGATGTCCTATCCGATGCACAGGCTAAGGGCTTTGCCGAGGCGGATCCGAGTTTTGATATCGACGGCATTGATGCCGCACATAAGCTTGCAATCCTGGCTTCGCTCAGTTTCGGATCGGAGATTGACTTTGGGGGCGTAGAAGCGCGCGGCATACGCAAGATTTTGGCGGCGGATATCGCGCAGGCGAAGGCGCTGGGATACAGGATTCGGCTTATCGGACTTGCGGAAATAGACGGCGAAAACGGTGCTTCGGAAATCTTCCAGCGAGTTCAGCCCTGCCTCGTTCCCTTGGCGCATCCGTTGGCGCACGTCACGGGCGCGACCAATGCCGTCGTAGCCGAGGGCAATTTCTCGGGTCGATTGCTATTTCAAGGTGCCGGCGCGGGCGATCGGCCGACTGCATCGGCAGTTGTGGCCGACCTTGTGGATATTGCACGGAAGGAAACAGGGCCTGCCTTTTCCATGCCATCGTCCGAACTCGAAAAGCTTCCCCGCGCCGCATCCGCACATCGCGTTGGAAAAACCTATATCCGCATGATCGTCGCAGACCGGGTCGGTGTACTGGCCGAAATCACCGCGGCGATGCGCGATGCCGGATTGTCGATCGAAAGCCTGATCCAGACCGAGACCAGTGATGACGGGTCTGCCTTGATCGCCATGGTCACCCACGCAGGACCCGAACAAGCTATCAACGACACATTGAAAACGCTGGCTCCGTCGGAAAGCCTGATGGGCGAGCCCATGGTGATGCACATATTGGGGGAATAACCCGAGATAAGTCGCCTATTCTTGCGGCCCGTCTTCCCGCAAGATCATATCGGGTTCGGGTAATCCCCGGAGAACCTCTTCCAGCGGGATTGCTGGCGGCGGCACATAACCGAAGCCTACCCCAACGCCCTTCATATATATCTTGCACATACTATCCCCGGTGAGGCAGGCCGCTGCCCGTCGGGTCGAAACGGCCTCTCAGCGTCGACGCCGCGTTTCATTGTCATCCTTAGAACCCTTGAAAATGCGCTGACTGACATCATCAGGGTGATCACCGCAGACAACAATCTCATCTGTCTGGGGATATTTGACACAGCCATCCTTGTCGACGGCGACCAGCCGCCGCGCCTTCTCGATCTGGGCTGCGACATCGCGTTCCGAGTCTGATTGTGCTAATGTTGTCGAAGCTGAAAATGCAAACGCAATGATAAGCAATCTCGACATTTGGCAAAGCCTTCCTTATCGGAGCAGCGAAACGTAATTACGACGCCTATTTGCCGAGCATTCTTCCCCTAAAGAGACCCGATTTTTAATAAGCTAGGAAATACTTATGACGGCAGCAAGCCAAATCCTCGACCGAGTGCTTGTCCTCGAAATGGTCCGCGTTACTGAAGCGGCCGCAATTTCAGCGGCCAAGTTAATTGGCCGTGGCGATGAAAAGGCAGCCGATGCGGCAGCGGTGGAAGCGATGCGCGCGGCCCTGAACGGCTTGTATATGGACGGCACTGTCGTCATCGGCGAAGGTGAGCGCGACGAAGCCCCCATGCTGTACATTGGCGAAAAGGTTGGATCGGCGATTGGTAAGGGGCCACGAATCGATATTGCGCTTGATCCACTCGAAGGAACAACAATCACTGCAAAGGCTGGTCCGAATGCACTCGCCGTGCTCGCAGTTGCCGAAGAAGGCAACTTGCTGAACGCGCCTGACGTCTACATGGACAAAATCGCCGTTGGCCCCGGCTATTCACCCGATATCGTCAATCTTGACCGTAGCGTCACCGAGAATGTGACGGCTGTTGCGCGGGAAAAGGGTGTGGACCCCAGCGAAATCATCGTTTGTGTGCTGGACCGCCCACGCCATGAGAAGCTGATCGCGGAATTGCGCGCTTTGGGATGCGGTGTGATGTTGATCCCCGATGGCGATGTTGCGGGCGTTATTGCTACGACAAACCCCGAAACAACTGTGGATATTTATATGGGAACAGGCGGCGCGCCAGAGGGCGTACTCGCTGCGGCAGCACTGCGTTGTGTTGGCGGACAATTCAAAGGCCGGTTGCTGTTCCGCAATGATGACGAGCGCAAGCGTGCCCATAAATGGGGCATTGAAGACCTCGACAAAATCTACGATCTGGAAGAACTGGCGAAGGGTGACTGCATCTTTGCAGCGACCGGCGTTACAGACGGGTCGCTGTTGCATGGGGTAAAAACGCTGCGCGACGGCCGCATTACCACGGAGACAATCGTTATGCGTGCATCCAGCGGCACCGTACGCCGCGTGAAAAGCGAGCACGGCCGGGCAAACCCGATCCGTTAAAATATGCCAAGTGCCATACCGGCCGCTAAATGCGCGCCGGTTTGGCGAGCTTGCTCCAACCCTTCTTCGCCAATTGTTTTCGAAGCCATGATCGCGGTTTCCGTCTGGGCATGGGTGCATATGATCAGGGGTTCGGCAATTTTTCGAAGCCGCCAGCCAGTGGCGATACGCTCGGCTTGCCGTGCAGCATTACTCCCGTCTGAGCCTGCGCATATTATCATCGCATAAGGCCGCCCCTCAATCCGGCCTAGGCACGGATAATAGCAACGGTCAAAAAAGGCTTTCATCACGCCGCTGATTGCGGCGAGATTTTCGGGGAACACAAACAGATATCCGTGTGCGCCAAGCATATCCAACGGGTTGGCTTGTTCTGCGGAAACACAGCTGACCTTCACAGCGCCTTCGTCTTCTGCGCCTTGTGCCGCCGCCTTCGCCAGCGCCCTAGACCCGCCGGTCATGCTGTGCCAGACGATGAGCAATTCTTTCATGTCGGCTTGCTAGCATTCGCAACCCCGCATAGGGAAGAGCCATGTCTTCGGTCCTCAACATCACACATTCCGTTACCGGGCAAAGCTGGAAATGGCGCAGCGGAGATGTCGACGCACGCGATCCGGGATTTCAGCCGGACGATCTTGTCACGCAATTGCTTTTGGCACGCGGCGTCCCTCGCGATGATATCGAACGCCACCGCGACCCGACTATACGCGGTTTCATGCCCGATCCGTCGATTTTTCGGGACATGGATTGTGCTGCTGAACGCCTAGCTGATGCCGTTGAAGCACGTGAAGCTGTGACGATCTATGGCGACTATGATGTGGACGGCGCAACCAGCGCCGCATTGCTGATACGCCTTTTGCGGGACTTGGGATTGGACGCGGGCCATTATATTCCGGACCGGTTGATGGAAGGCTATGGCCCATCCGGCGAGGCACTGGTGCGCATCGGGGATAGCGGCTGCCGCCTGATCGTTACCGTGGACTGCGGCGCCATGGCCTTTGATGCGCTAGCGCAAGCCAAAGCAGCAGGGCTTGAAGTCATCGTTGTTGACCATCACAAATGCGCCGCAGACCTTCCGTCTGCCTTCGCCCTCGTAAATCCCAATCGGTTAGACGAAAATGATGAGGCGGCCTCACACGGTCATCTCGCCGCCGTTGGTGTTGCGTTTCTTCTGGCGGCCGCCATCGTCCGCATTTTGCGCGGTCGGGGCTACTTCGTGAACCGGGCCGAGCCCAAATTGATGGAGCTGCTCGACATTGTAGCCCTAGGCACAGTCGCGGACGTTGCACAATTACGCGGCCTCAATCGCGCTTTTGTTGCGCAAGGACTAAAGGTGATGGCTGGACGGCGCAATATCGGGCTCGCCGCTTTGATCGAAGCCAGCCGATTGAACCGCGCACCGGTATGTTCGGATCTCGGCTTTGCACTGGGGCCTCGAATCAATGCGGGAGGGCGTGTTGGCAAATCCGATCTAGGGGTGCGCTTATTGACCACACAAGACCGCGAAGAAGCCCGCTCCATTGCCGCCGAACTGGATCGCTTGAATGAAGAGCGGCGGTCGATCGAGGCCCTTGTCCAGGAAGAAGCCGAAGCAATGCTTGCGGGTCAGCATAATCGCGCCGTCGCGTTATTGGCGGGTCAGGGCTGGCACCCGGGAGTCATCGGCATTGTAGCTGGGCGTATCAAGGAAAAGACCGGAAAGCCTTCCATTATTATTGCCATCGATGATCAGGGCGTCGGCAAAGGATCGGGCCGTTCCATCGCAGGCGTTGATCTGGGCGCCGCCATTATTTCGGCCCGCGAGGCTGGGTTGCTGGTTGCGGGCGGTGGGCACGCCATGGCCGCCGGATTGACGATAGCCGCCGACAAGGTCGATGCGCTTGCCGACTGGCTTGATGAACGGCTCGCTGCCGATGTCACACGCGCCAGCGCCAACAGCGCTATGCTTGTCGACGCACTGCTGACACCCCGCGGACTGAACCCTGCATTCATAGAGGCGATGGAAGGTGCTGGCCCCTATGGCATGGGCTGGCCGGGCCCTCGAATTGTTACTGGACCGGTGCGGGTTATAAAATGCGATATCGTTGGCAAGGACCATGTTCGCGCCATCGTCGGTGGCGACGACGGTGCGTCGTTCAAAGCCATGGCCTTCCGGCAAGGCGAAACGGCATTGGGGCAAATGCTGATGCATGGAGAACGTGGCCGAAAATATTGGCTAGCGGGTCGCGCAAAGATCGACGACTGGGGTCCCACACCCAAGGCGGAGCTACATATTGACGATATCGCCTTTGCAGATTGATTTTGCATCATGTTGGGCTTGACCTAGGCAAATCGAATCCGTAAAGGCGCGGCTCGCCAAGCGATTGGCCCCTTCGTCTAGCGGTTAGGACGCGGCCCTTTCACGGCTGAAACACGGGTTCGATTCCCGTAGGGGTCACCATAATTTCCTGAAAATCAGCAGAAATCCGCCATATTCCGGCACGTCGTGAGCGCGGCGGACTCGGATTGTGTACAAAACTGTTCACAAAATCGTTCACACGGTTTTGCGTGATCAGCCTCGTAACACGATTCATCCACCGTCCCGTTCGCCTTTAAGCGCCCCGCCGTGCCGGATGGAGCGATTTACATGGGCTTGGACACCTATATCTGGCGTCGCGGGAAAACATTTCACTTTCGCCGCCGTATCACCCGTCAAAATGGAGACTACCGTCCTATAAGCATTTCTATGAAAACCCGCGACCCGGATCGCGCGCGCGTATTGGCGCGTCGACTGGCTTCCCGCTGGGATATGGAGATGACGATGTTGGAGCATTCTTTCGCAGCGCCCATGACCGCCGCCCAGCGCAGCCAAATTTTCAAGATGGCAATGGCGGAGGAATTGACGCTAGCGACCGCTCATAGCCTTGATCGGTCGACATTTAACGATGCCGAGGAAAAGAGACGAGCGCGGATCTACGCGGCTGCTTACGATGAGGAGCGGCAGCGTTATGTTCGCGGCGCACAGCCTACGCTGTGGGACAACTTAGACGAAGAAGATCAAAAAATCGCAGAGAAGCTTCATGGCGTTTACGTGTCACGGCATTCCACCGAGCGGCGAATTATGCCCGATTATATTGAAAAACTCGGTATTGGTGTCAGCGAAGGCAATCTGTTCGATGCCATAAAAGCACATTATTCCGGAAGGATAGAGGCGCAACAGCGCAGCGCGTTCCTGGCGAATCCTGCCGTCCTTGCGCGCGGCGATGCGACAGCCGCGTTGCTGGACGACGATTTCATTGCATTACTAAGGCTCGCAAATAGTCAGGGCGCTAATCCTCATGCGAATGAAGCCACGAATCCGAACGCTTCCGCCACAATCCAGATACCCCAACCGGCTAACGATACAGAGTTTCCTTTCGCGCGCCGCGACGAGCGCAGATTTTCAGAAGTTATTCGGCATATCATCGACAAGAAGCTCGCCGACAAAGATTGGAAGGCCGAAACTGGCGATCAAAACCGGATCTTGCACATCTTTGCATGGGTCACCGGCGACAAACAATTATGCGAGTATAGGCAATCGGATATCTCGACATTTGTCGCGGCGTATGAAGAAGCACCTGCGGGGTTTCGCTGGATGGATCATATTAAGGCCAAGCCGCAGTTGCCTTGGACCACGGTCAAAGCCGGCTTTCCCGAGAAACGAGGCGAAACGCGATCGGCCGCAACCTTTAATCGGGACGTTGGTGTTCTCCAGGCGGCATGCCAGGTTCTCGGCGCAGAAGATGGCCCCTGGGAACCGAGATCTGGTGATCGGCTCGTCTTGGCAGCCGTTAAACGCAAAACGATCGACCAGCCTGATCCGCTTGATCCAAAGCGAATGCCGTGGACTCCCTCGCATTTGGAAGCGCTATTCAACTTGAATCTCTACACTGGCGGTGGTGGTCACCTTAGGCGCCTTGAGGAAAGCCATTTGCCCACGGTTTGGCACGATGCAGCCTATTGGGTGCCAATGGCTGGGTCCTACAGTGGCGGTGTTCTAAACGAATTGTGCGGATTGGAGCTAAGGGACGTTAACCTTGACTGTGCAATTCCGCATTTTTTGATCCGCGATAACATGACGCGATCCAAGGATGGTGTCGAGCGAGCTGGCGCGAAAACACGTTATCGCATCCGCCATGTTCCAATACACAGGGAGCTTCTACGTCTAGGATTCGCAGATTACGTTCGGGCGGTTGCCAAGAATGGCAACACCAAGCTCTTCCCGGAACTCTACACAATTAAAAGTGGTGGCGGTACAATGTTTTATGCGCGAGCTTGGGTGAATTTGGTTGACGCAGTCGACGCCCAAATTCGCCTGCCCCGGACGTCCGATGGCAAACGCGCCGACTTTCATTCGCTGCGAACTTACTCTGAAAGTATTCTTGCAAGCATCGACGCATCGCAGGCTCACATAGACCGCATTTTAGGCCATGCGTCGGATGGAACTGGAGCCAAGCACTACAACCGACGGATGCACGTGATTGGAATAGACAAGTATCTGGAGGAATTACGGACACTGATGGAGGACTCATTTGTAGTTGTGACCGGCCACCTCCAACCGACTGGGATCAAATTGTTACCGCTAGAGCATCGCAGCCGGACTGGAGCGGCATGAACTGCAGACTTTGATTTCTGCTGATGCTGTGATCAAGTGAAAGGAGAGGAAAAATTCTACTCCTGTTTGATCGGCAAGCAGGAGTTACCATGACTAATACTACAAACCGCTTAACGGTCGACGTCGCTAAGAATGTTGTCAAAAAAACCGATTCAGACGTCCGCATTCTTCACCGCGTTGCGCAGCTAAAAGATCTGCAGCTCGCACCCCGTGGCAAGGGGCCATTTCGCATTGTTGGTATCCTTGACACCGAAACAACCGGTATCGACCCTGAACAAGACGAGATAATCGACCTCGCACTCGTAACGCTTGAGATAAATGGCGTTGGCGAGATCGTGAAAATAATCAGCGCGCAAGAAGGGCTTCGAGAGCCGAGTATTCCGATACCGCCTAAGATTACTGCTATCACAGGCATTGCCGATGCCGACGTTCAAGGTCTGAAATTTGAGACAGCGGTGGTGGAGCACCGTTTGCATACTGCTGACGTGTTGATCGCGCATTGTGCAAGTTTTGACATTGGCTTCGTGGAGCGTCTGATCCCCAGTATCGCAGGGGCAGCATGGGCATGCTCGGCGAAGGATTTTGATTGGCTGACAGCTGGGTTTGACGGCCGCAAACTGGGGCACTTGCTGAACCAAGTTGGCTATTTTAACGACTCCCACCGCGCGATGACCGACGTCGTTTCGCTGGTCCATTTGCTCGCGCATCGCCTGCCCAGTGGCCGAACAGTACTAAGCGATTTGCTAGATAATGCTTCGTGCAGGATGACCCGCCTAGAAGCGTGCGGGGCGCCTTATAGTAAGCGTCATCAGCTGAAGCGTCGGGGCTATTCATGGGATGCACGTGCGAAAGTGTGGTGGATCGAACTATCACCAGTTGAATGTGATGCTGAGGAGGATTGGCTCCGCGACAACATAATTGCCCGCAAGCATTTTGATCGCACGTCAATCACGTGGCGCAATCGGCATCGCTGAAGTTGAAACACAAATCTACAAGAATGGAAGCAACGAGCACGCCGAGATGAAGGGAAAATGTCTCGTCTTATAGGCTGGTGACTAACCGGAACAGATTACCCCCAACGACTTAGAAAAGGTAATAACGCAAATGATCATGCAACCTACCCAAACCCGTGAGCCCGCCCGTCCGCGGTCGTATGTCGTCCTTGATCTCGAAAGCGCGGTCCTTGATGAATCGGGTCACCAACGCTATCAACTGATGGAGCGCTGGAAGCCAAATAATGAAGCGCCGTCTCGTCGTGGCTACAAGCGCAGCGAAGACCCTTTGAAAACGCCGCGCTGGCCATTCCAGACAATTACCACCTCCAGTGTCATGACGTTGATCGAGCATTTGGATGGCAATTTTGACATCGCCACGTTCGAAACCTTTAGTGCACCGGATCTCGATGAGCGCGAGGTCGTTAAGGGCGTAATGAAATCGTTAGCAGCCGCGCCTCAAGGCGCTGAGCTGGTGACCTTCGCCGGAATGATGCACGATATTCCAATATTCACGTTGGCGGCGATGCGTCACGGTCTTAGTCTGCCACCAGCTTGGCGATGGCTGGCGTTTGGCGGAGCAGACCGAGCGCGCCACCTAGATTTTGCTCGGATTATGTCCGGAGGCATGAAAATGAAACAGGTCCATATGGCCGAACTGCTTGCCAGCCTCAATATCCCCGCAAAAATCAGCGCGCCAGCATTTGCAATGGCTCGGCATATCTATGCAGGTGAATGGCAGTTGGTTCAGGAAGGCTGTGAAGGTGATGTTATCAGCACCGCATTGATGCTAACCAGATGGCGAGGACTGCTAGACCCCCTGGCGCCGATGGAGGTTGTCGAAGACAGGATACTGCGGCGGATTGTGGAGCTTCGCCCTGATCGCAGTTACACCAGCACGATCAAAGCCCGGCGCATGAGAAAATTTTCACAACAGCTTCTCGCTGCTGCCAACGACGCCGCAATCCTCGCGCCTTGGCTAGATGTTGACGCGGCATAGTAAGTAATTACCTGGCTGGAATAAGGCCGACACATTCTTCTTAATCCACACTGGCGTTGATCGAAGGATAGGGTCGCTACCTACTCGTTCAGCAGCAGCTCCGCCATATTGTCCAAGCTTGCTTTGCTCGCCTGCCATTCGGAACAATGACGGTCCAAAAGCCAGTAGAATCGCTTACTGTGGTTATGCTCCTGCAAGTGGCAAAGTTCATGGATCAACACATAGTCGATGCAATGCTTGGGAGCTTTGATTAAAGAGGGGTTCAAATTCATATTACCAGATGGTGAGCAACTGCCCCATTGCTTGTTCATCTTTAAGAGTCGAAACTCGGGCGGGCTTTCCAGCCAGGGCAGCTCACTTGATAAAAGCGAGAGTCGGCTAGCAAAATAAGCCTTAGCGCGTTGCGCATACCAATTTCGTAATCTCCGGCGAACGGCGACGGGATCACTTATCGGCAACGTCACCTCTATTGCACCACGCATGCAGCGAACGCGAGATGGACTTAGGTTGTCTACGGCAACCTTTAACCGGTAGCGACGGCCTAGATAAAAATGCGCTTCACCTGAAACGTAGGTGCGCGGCAATGCATGTTCTCGTAACGCCGCCGTTTCGGAAAGTTGACGGACAATCCACCGAGCGCGCTTTTGGACCGCAGCTTGAACCTTGGCTGTGGAACTGCACAATGGAGCCTCAACCACGACGTTAGAATCCGGTAGAACGTGAATGCGAATTCGGGACCGCAATCGGTCATTCTCATTCACCGAATATGGCACGTTGACGTTACCATAACGAAGCAGGCCTTCGTTCATTGCAAGCCTTGGAAAAGACCAACGCGGGTCACTTCAATAACTCGTTCGGTGATCGCCTTCGCTTGGTCCAATCCAGTATGCGGGAACAGCAAAGGCAGTAACGATTTACGGATGGCGGATTCAATGTTCTGAGGGTTTAGTGAGTTCTCTGCAACGGCTGTACGAACCGCTATATCCATCGCGAGAGCAAGATCCTCAAACGCGATAGAATCAGATTTTAGAACAGCTTCGTCGCCAAGTTGCAGCCGCATTAGCCCGAAATATGCTGCCGCATGTCGGTTATCGGCGATTCTTTGTGGTGTACCTTCAACGTGCCGCGACGCCAAATCTTCATCAAGTTCTTTGAAGAGGGCATATTGCCGTTTTGCATTGCCAAACATAGCTTGGGCTTCCGCAATCGCTTGCCGGAGCAACTCGGAAAAGTGGCGTTGGGCAAACGGATCGTCAACGAGTTCCTGTTCAATTGTTCTCTTCAAGCGGCTCTTGATGATGTCGGTTTCATTCCTTGTCTTTTCGTCACTCCAGCTATCGACGTCTTCATGGCGAGCCGGGTCGTTTATGAGGACAGCCCCATCGGCCTCTTCGATTTTCTCTCCAATGACGTAACGGTCTACAAGCTTCCGAATTTGATTTTCATATGCACTGAAATCGACCGTTTCTTGTGCATCTTGCTTGGCCATCCGCCGAAGGCTGGTAAAGAATTTGAGGTCGCGCTTATAAGTCGCAATCTGCCCTTCAGTGACGGACGCATCTTCGAAAAATGATCGAGTCGCCAAGGCAACTCGCAAACACATACCAAACTCGGTCAAAGCCTCGTAAAAGTCTTCCCGGACCATCTGAGTGATATCAAGAGGCACTCCATCTGGCTGCTCTCGGAATCTCGGAACAAGAATCTGTCGGTACTGCTCAATATCAGCGCGGTTTTTCACGCTAGCAAAAAGGCCCCAAAGGGTATCGTGTAACGAAGGGAGTCGCTTATATTCGGTGTTAACGTTGGAATAGAGCGTATCAATGTCGTCGAGATCAAAGCCCCCCTGCGTCCGCTCCGCCAAATCCTGATATTCAGCTAAAGCGGAATCAAGTTCGCGCAAGATGCCACGATAGTCGATTAGCAGCCCGTATTTCTTCTCCTCATGCAGCCGGTTTACTCGCGCAATTGCTTGTATTAGATTATGTTGTTTCAGTGGCTTGTCGATATAGAGCACAGCGTTTCGAGGCTCATCAAAGCCGGTCAAAAGCTTATCCACGACGATCAGAATGTCTGGCTTTCCCTCTGTGCCAAAGTCTTCAATTGTCCGTCGCTCATAATCCTCGTCATCGCCTTTGACGTTATCCTTCCACCATTGCAAAACCTCGGGCAATTCGGCCTCGTCAACTTCCTCATGGCCTTCGCGCGTGTCGGGCGAGGAAATGATGACGGCGCTGGTGACCAGACCGGTTGCATCAAGAGCCTTTTTGTAACGGATTGCCGACAGCTTGCTATCGGTGGCAAGTTGCCCCTTCAGCCCCATGTCGCGTGCGCCAAAATGCTCGCTAAAGTGAACCGCAATGTCCCAGGCAATAAGGTCAATGCGGTTCGCGGAGCCATAAACCGGCCCTTTTTTGCCATATTTCTCTTTCAGGTCGCTCTTCTGTTTATCCGAAAGGCCGATGGTGATCTTTTCGAACCAATTGTCGATGGCCGCTTCGTTTATATCGAGGACGGGCTTTCGTTCCTCATACAGCAAGGGCGTAACTGTTCCGTCCGCAACCGCGTCCTGCATTGTATACGCATGGACAATTCGGCCGAACTTGTTGGCGGTCTTGTCATTTTTCAGCAGGGGGGTGCCGGTGAACGCCACATAGGCGGCGTTCGGCAGGGCGTGTCGCATCCTCTCGTGATTTTCGCCGCCCTGGCTACGATGCCCCTCATCAACTAGCACAATGAGATTGGGGCTATTGTTGTGGCAGGCGTCAAGCTTCGCTGCGCTGGCGAATTTGTTGATGATCGTGAATATGATCCGCTCGGTTCCTTTGCCGATCCTGCGGGCAAGGTCTCGGCCAGAACGGGTCTTTGCACGCTCGCCTTCTTTGTCCGCTAAATCTGAACCGAATGCCCCGCCTGTCAGGAAGTTGCCCGCCAATTGCTTTTCAAGGTCGCGCCGGTCGGTAACGACAATTAGGCGGCATTCGCGCAACGCATCGTCGAGCAGCAAAGCCTTGCAGAGCATCACCATCGTGAAACTCTTGCCCGATCCTGTGGTGTGCCAAATAACACCACCTTCACGCCCGCCGTCAGGTCGTATGACGGCAATTTCGCGCAACAGTGACCGGATACCGAAAAACTGTTGGTGCCGCGCCACGATCTTCTCGACCTTGCGGTCAAACAACACATAGCTGCGGATGAACTCAAGAAATCGGTTCGGCGAGCACAGCGAAACCAGCAAGCGATCCTGTCCTGTCACTGCCTGCTCGCCGTCCCATAAATGATTGAAATGTTCACGCACTTCGCGCACTTGGCTCTTTAGGATGGCCGCGCGCGGATCGGTTGCCAGCGCCTTGTTTTTGACGCCAAGAAAATGATCCTCGACAAATTCCTCCTCTCGCCATTGCGCCCAGAATTTGCGAGGTGTTTTTGTGGTGCCATAGCGTCCGTCGGTCATGCCTATGGACAACAACAGTTGTGCGTAAGCGAACAGCAACGGAATCTCGTCCTGCCCCTGGTTTCGGATAGTCTGGCTAATGCCTTCGTCCACCATCGACTTATTCGGGTTGCCGCTGTCCGGGCGTTTGGCTTCAATGACAAGCAGGGGGATGCCGTTGACAAAACCGACCATGTCGGGCCGGCGCGTGTGCGTGCCGCTGGTCGAAAGCAGCTCATATTCTTCGGTGATGTGAAAAGCGTTGGTTTGCGGCACTGCCCAATTGATGATTGGAACGGTGATGCTGATGCGCTTCCCATCGACAAATTCGGTGACTGTGATGCCCAGTGTGAGTGCGTTGTAGAGCCGCTCGTTTGCGGTCATTAGGCCCTCGTTAAGAGCGGGCGATGACAGTTCGCGGATGATCTGGTCGATGGCGTTGGGCGAAAGCGAATGGATTTTACCCTTATGTTCAAATGTTCGCCTTTGCAGTTCATCGACTAACACCGGGCGAAGCAAAACCTGCGCATTGCTGCCACGCATTGCGATGCATTCGGCGGGCGACACATATTCCCAGCCAAGCGCTACTAGCGTTGCAAGCGCTGGGATGTGCGCGCTGTAGAGCTCTGCCGTGTTAGGAGTGAGGGTCATTTGGTACCACCCCACAATTGCCAATCCGTCCAATTTGCAGGAAAGCCCATGTCCGCATCGCGGCCCGGTGCAAGGGTTGCCATATGATCAATCAGTCGCTGACCCCAGCCATTTGCAGGTTCACATTTGTCGAGCAGATATTTGAGAAAGGCGAGAGTGTTATAAAGCTTGTCGTTGGCTGTCCGATTTAGAGCCCTCGCCAATTCCGGCGGGTTCTTTTTGGGCAATTTCAAAGTCGCTTTAAGCCGCCGATTCCAAAGACGTCCATGGTGCGCGCAGGTGTTACGGACGTTAGAAATATGTTGAACGGCAGGAACGAAAACTATTTCGTCGATTGCGAACGGTGCGGCCACTAATTGTCGGTTGGACCGTCCGTCCAGCAAAGCGTACCAACGAGACAAAAGCCCAAATGACATTAACTCTGACGCCATCCATACAGGTGGGCGCGTCGGTCCGGAATATTTGGCTTTATAGTGTAGAATGAAGGTGTCTTTTGATCGGGCGGTTTCTTCGTCCAACTTGCGACAGTTGCCAACAAATTTCCGTTGGTCGGAATAAAGGTGTCGGTTCAAGTAGCCGTGGGAACCTCCCTGCGTTGCCAAGACATAAGCCCAACTGCCCCGAATCGCGACTTCGATCCGTTCAACCGCGTCTAATACGAGCAGGCGCAAAGTGCGGTCGAACTCGTACAGCGCGATAACGTCCTCGAAAGTGGTGCCGGGCCTAAATCGTGGCCCTGCTTGTCCCTTCGGGTACTCGAAATAGAGCCAGTAAGCGCTGAGGCGATAATAGCTGATATGTTGCAAGCAATGTGTTGCCATTGCATGATCGCCGATGGCCATGCCCTCGCCCTCCAGCTTTGCAATCTGCTGGGCAATAGTTAGCGCTGGCTTGGTGAACGGCACTTTGGCTTGGAGGATCGGCGGTAGCGTCATGTGATTGCCACCTTGCCCGTGCTGCGGGCAAAAAAAGTCCCTCCTGGTGCGCATCGTAGAGAGGCGTGGAGGGCTCTGTTGATGTGCAGATAGCGACGCAAGGCCGTTTTGTCAACCAGAAGTTGACTTTTGGTCCAGTGCGCGTCAAAGCGATGCATCGCTTTGACGCGCACTGGATCACTAATCCGATCACTGGATGAAATATCGGTTAGCATGTTTTCTCCTCCAAATCTACCGTAACCCGCCGTTTGCCTGTGAGGAGTTGCTGCATCAGGGCGGATTTTTCATTGCGAAGAGCGGCTAGTTGGTTGAGCAACGTTCGCTCCATTTTTTCAGCTTCGTTTATCACCTCAGCTATTGCAGTTTGCTCTTCGTGTCCTGGCGCGTGGAGAGATGTGTCAAAGAAATCCACTACGCTGACGTTCAACAAGCCGTGATTGCGCGCGCCTTCTTGGGCGATGGCTGAAATCTCCCGATTGAACAGACCAGCTTCAAAATAATGCCGAAAGAATCCGTGGTCATGCCCGTCATTTGCTAAGCGAAAGCAAATATACAGGCTGGAAACGATGCCGCTGTCATAGCGTTCTAATGGTTTGAAAGCTCCCATCGGGTATCCGTCGGAATAGCTCTTGTTATACGCGAAATCGCCATTGCGCAGCAAAGTGTATCCCCGCACATCTTCGCTCGCGACGCTCTTGTTGAAATATTCAACCTGACTGACCAGGCCATGTTGTGCCGAAATTGTCAGGACATTAGTATTTCCAACGTCATTCTTTTGCCGGACGCGCTCAAACACCTCCGAAAATTTTATCCAACGCCAATCCGCCGAAAAGCCCGGCAGGCGTTGTGTGCCGGTGAGGAGCGATTGCATCAGCGCCTTTTTCTGGGCACGGGCGTTGGCAATAAGTGTCTCCAGCGTTTCGATCGCGTGATCCCATGTCGACAAAATCTCCGCAATACGCCTTTGTTCAGTTAGCGGCGGGAGCATTATAGGATAATCACGCAAATCGGCAGGGCTTATATGCGGAACTGCTGTTTCAGTCTGAACTGCTTGAACATGTTGATCGAAATGATGACCAGAAAAGAATTGTTTCATCAACCCTTGATGCAAGGTGCCTCTGGCTCTGAGACGAGCTACCCGCTGCACCAACAGGCAGGGCAAGTCAGCTTCGGTAACCTCGGCAATTTTCACCCCCGAGGGAAGCCACGTTCGATCCATTGCAACTACAAAATCGCCCGCTCGCAGCTGATAGCGGTCCATCTCAGCGGCGCGTTCTAATGGGAACCGCTTCACATCGCGCCAACGCAATCGATGTGGCGCGACGTTGTCTCCGCGAAGAAGCTTAACGTCTTGCTCATCGGATGTGTATTCAGCACTCTTGAATGCAAAGCCGGTAAGAATTTCAGCGTGCTGACCTATTACGGTGGCTTTCCACCCCTTGGGAATCATGCCTTATCCCCTTTGAAACTGCGCAAAGGCCTCGGCTTAACCCCGTCCACGGTATTATACCGGATGACTTCGTCTACCATCAGAAACCAAGCTCTTTCAAATAGCCGTCCATTTTTAACTCAAGTGTGGCCAGCTCGTCTTTTAGTTTGAGCCGCTCTGCGCGTACGGCAACAAGGTCGATCTCCTCTTCTTCTTCGAACGTATCTACATAACGCGGGATATTGAGGTTCCAGTCGTTACCCGCGATTTCCTCTGGCGTAGCAAGGTGGGCGTATTTGGGCGCGCTTTCGCCTGCTTGGATAGTCGAAATGATTTTGTCGAGGTGGTCGCGGGTTAGCTGGTTCTGGTTCTTTCCAGATTTGAATTCGCGACTTGCATCGATAAAAAGAACGTCGTTGGTCGGCCTGTTTTTGCGCAAGATAAGGATCGCGGCAGGAATGCCCGTCCCATAAAACAGCTTTTCGGGTAGACCGATCACGACGTCGAGTAGATTCTCTTCAATCAGCTTGCGCCGGATCGCACCTTCGCTGCTTCCCCTGAAAAGGACACCGTGGGGCACAACAACCGCCATACGCCCTGTGCGCGGCTTCATCGTTTCGACCATGTGTAGGATAAAAGCGTAATCGCCCTTAGTACGTGGCGGCAAGCCGCGCCGGAAACGTCCAAAGCGGTCGTGCTCCGCTGTGTCATGCCCCCATTTGTCTAGGCTAAACGGCGGGTTGGCGACTACGATATCAAAATGCTTCAATCGATCTTCGGCGTCGAGCAGCTTGGGGTTGCGGATTGTATCGCCCCATTCAATGCGGTGATTATCCTCGCCGTGCAGGAACATATTCATCTTCGCGAGCGCCCACGTGCTGCCAATGGATTCCTGACCGTAGAGCGCATATTTCTTCGATCCGCTTTTAGCGACCACACGTCGCCCGCACTTCATCAACAACGAGCCAGACCCACAGGTGGGGTCACAAGCTTCTTCGCCCTCGTTCATGTCCATGATCTCCGCCATCAGCTGCGAGACTTCCGGCGGCGTATAAAATTCGCCAGCCTTGCGCCCGGCATCTGATGCGAAATTCTTGATTAGAAATTCATAAGCGTTGCCGATGACGTCGAGGTCGCCAATTCGCGACGGGCGCATGTTCAGCTCGGGTTTTTCGAAATCCTCCAGCAAATGGCGAAGCAGATCATTCTTCTGTTTCTCTTCGCCAAGCTTGTTCGAATTAAAACTGATATCCTGAAAGACGTCGCGCAGTTTGCCGATATTGGCTTCCTCAATCGCATGCAGCGCTTGGTCGATCCTCTCACCATTGCCGGGTTCATGGCGGCGCTTGTAAAGTGCGGTAAAGCTTGCATCTGCTGGCAAAACGAAGCGTTCGTTGCGCATCATTTCGGTTACCAATTCAGGCGCGTCGGGATAATCCTTGGCGTAGGCGTCATAGTGATCCTGCCAAACATCGCTGATATACTTCAGGAACAGCATCGTAAGGACAAAATCCTTATAGATGTCAGCGGCTACGGTTCCCCTAAAGGTATCACACGCACCCCAGACCGCCTTATTCACATCGTCTTGTTTAATCTGGTCGGTCATGCGCTGATGTGCCTTTCGATTTTCAATATTTCTGCCGCAATTGCGTCGATCTGACGGGTGCGATTACTAATTAATTCATTTAGAATGCGCCGTTCATTTTGGGCTGTAGTGACAACTGCCATCAGCGAACGTTGCATGTCTAGAGATGGTAATGCGAGGGGAAGGGATTCGATCGCTCCCCGCGTGATATTTAAGATGTGGGAACCAGTGGCGGCCTGTTGTAAATAGTCTTGGCACGACCGTTGGTTTATCTGCCAAGCCAGAAAAGAGGGCATGACCTGCGTCTCGTCAAAAACGCGAATGACAAAAAAGTGCGGCGAGCAAACCGCCGCGCATGGGACTCTATCGAGGGCAAGGGCAAAATTGCGCCGACCTCGGGTGGTGAATATCAGGTCGCCGGTTGCAAGCAAATCGGCAGAACGTTGCGATGGTAGTTTTACGCGAGCAATGGCGTTCCAATTTACCCCGATAACCTCGTCCACATTACGCATCTGAATGGCACCAACATCGCCTTGCTCAAGCGCATCAATTGCACCGCGAAACGGATAGCCTGCACGGATATCGGCAATTTCGACCAACGGAAAATGTTTTAGTGCAGTAGAACTCATACTGCGTAAATACGCACCGAGTCGCTAGAAAGTCAATATTATTTTGCGTCAACGGTATTGATGCATATTTACATAATAATTTCGTGTATCGATTTATTTAAACCTGACATTACCGGAATGACGCGATCTGCGGTGATAATGCCATCAAATTCTCTGAACTTTGACAACGGATGCCTTGGCGAAAGGCGACGGCAGTAAAGCGGAATCGAAATCAAGTTCGGCGTCAAATCCATATCGCATGGCGAACAAGAGCGTCCAAGCGTTCCTTCTTGCCGCATGTGCTTCAGCGTCATGGCTGATAGTAGAAAGTAGCCAGTCCTCGCATAACTTCCAGCAAGCGTTCGCCTTAGCTTTCGGGCTTCCGGCATTTGCAAATTCTTTATACAAGCTCGGGCGGTCATATTCCTCGAGCGACGTAAATGGCGGCAACCCGCAACGCTGCCACTTTAAACATTCTTGACTGCTTAAAACCGGATGCGGTCTGAAGCCGAAGTGCTTTGAGTTTTCAAGTATGGCAATCCAAGGATTTCCTGGATGCCAAGCCAAGGCAACCTCCGGCTGCTGCTTTTTCACCGGGCGGAAGCTTTGAACACGCACGCCTTCTGATGATGTCCTGCGTTCAGAGAATGGTTCCATGAATTTCTGAATATCGCCGAGGCTGATGTTCCGAGCCGCACGAGCATCAAAACCTGCAGCTTCGAGCTTGGTGAAGAAGTCGATCTTATATTGATCGACACGGGGCTGGCTAAGCGCCCAACTGCGAAAGTTCACTTCAGCTTCCGTAAGCTGTGTTTCGATCAATACTAATTCTGCTTGAATAACAGACAATAGCCGCGCCAAAACGTTTCTATCTTGGCTCAAACGAGCGACACGGTCTGCCGGTGAAAAACCGAGTTTGGTTTTTTGAGCTACGATAGTTGCTTGTTGCTGGGGTCGGACATCGAGTGCCTGCAATGCCCTTATTGCATCGCTTAACGCCTTTTCCACTGCCGTTTCATCAGCATCAACCGCAGCCAACGTATCAAGAAGCTTTGCAACAGCCGGATGATGCTTTGGCAATGTCTGTGCTTCGTCCAATAAACGCCGGGCGCCTACCTTGTTTCTTGGTCGTCCAGTCCTTGCCACGCGAAAGTCTCCTTTTTGTACATAAGTCATTATATAGTCGAAAGTCGACTTTTGTGCAAGCTTCGTAAATCCCATAACCCTAATTGTCGCGACGTTGCGGCGATCAAGGAGCGGTGCGTTGGCATTGCAGGAGAATAAAATGGACTTTGTAGAAGAATGCAAAAACCTTCAGGCGCGAAATGCTCCGGTTGAGACTGCAATCGTCGCTCATGCGGAAAACATTCAGAGGGCCAGGGCACAAGGTGTCCCTCTCAATATCATCTACAAAAAGCTGTCGGAAAATGGCGAAGCTGTAGGAAAGGGCTACAGCAGCTTCAGGCAAGCGATCGCTCGGCTCGATACGCGTGGGTGGCCGACAACAAGTGGCGCGCGCTCCGAACCCACACCCCAATCATCACTATCGGCTGAGGAGCCGCTGCGGAATTCACCAAACCCTGATCGCTTCGGCGACAAGAGCCGCACCTCAGCGTTTTAAGGATCCATATCATGCAAAATTACAATCAACCTTCATCTCTCACATCCCTCGTCTTTCTCGTTGTAGCCGCGAACGCTGGAGGAGAGGGAAAGACAACGATTGCCAAACTTATACAGGCGCTTTGGCGGCTATTTGGCTCGCCCGTGCACTTATTCGATTCTGATGCCGGCAATTGGTCAGCAAGTGCAACTGATCCAGAAGCGATCCCCGTCGGATGGGGCGTGCAAACAATCAAGGTTCCCGAAATCTTGGCGGCGACGAAGGGTAAAAATGCGATCATGGACCTTGGGGGAAATGCACTGGCAAGCGCAAGAGAGATCGCCAATCTGGTGCCCGCGCTTCAGAAAGCTTACTCCGATGCGGGTTATCGTACGATAGCGTTGCTACCGTACTCTACAAATAAGCCTGGTGCGACGAGTTCGATCAAGGACGTGAAAGACGAGCTAATAGGTTTTGAGAAGTGTTATGTAAAAGTCAATCGCGACGGTTCAGCACACTATTATGGCAATTTGCCAGCCGATGACACGGTCAGCATCGGACATCTCAAACCTGGGTTTCAGACGTTAATTATGGACGAATACAAATCCTTCGATGCTTTGATATCCGAGCCAAAAGACAATCATGGTTTGGCTAGAGCTTATATCGGCCAATGGATGCATGATTTTGCAAAGCAACCCTTTATCAAATCCATTATTGGAGGCGAGATTGCCATTTTGCGGGGAATCAACGCACCGCGACGAAACCTTCGCTTCAATGTTGCAAGGCTAGAACAGACCACAGACGATGCACTTTGGGAAAATGTTAAGAAGAGTAATTTTCTAGACGAAATTGATGCCGCAGGATGGTCAGCTGAGGGGTTACGATCAGTCGCAAGCAAAATTGATCGCGGAATACTTTAACCTCGAATCATCTGTGAAAGGGCCGGTTTCGACCGGCCCCTTTTTTTGTCGGCGGTGAAGGAAAACGGGATGACGCCGTGCCTTCATCCTAGCATTGGCACGGCAATACCCGCGCAGTCTCAAAAGGCACCGAGGCGCCAATTCAACAAACACTGCTCCACCAACGTTGCAACAACGTTAAAGTAATATTTGCGGGATGCAGAGCAATGCAATAGCAAAGTTTAAGTAATATTTTTAGGCGCAATACCGCAGTTTGGGCAGGAGCCCAAACTGCTTTTGCGAAACAAAAAATAATGAAGCATGCATCAAACATTCTATTATGAAAATCACGGCAGAAAAATCTGTGAATTGTTTCAAAAAAGTTGAATAAAATTCCTCAGATGCCTTGGTGGGACCAGAAGTACTATCCTATACACCAAATATGCTCCCTTCCGAACCCACCAATCAATCACTCGAACTGGCAGACGAGATAGCAGCGCTCCTCACGCGCCTAAGGCTAGTGCGTGAAGGCCTGCTGCCATGGCAGGTCGATCAAGTAACGCATTATAGACGTCCGGCTAAAACCGGACAGGCGCGAGAAGCAAACCAATCGATCTCGCCGCAATTTCATGTTCCATCCACGCGTCCGCTACGGCTGACAAATATGCAGGGTGCATCCAGTTTCCATTTTAGCCACCGGCCAGTTTCGAAGGCTAAACCCAAGCTAGAACGAAAGCATGGGCAAGCGGTGTCCGGGGCCGCACGTAACTTCGGCCAATATATTGAACGCGAAACAGTGCTGGCAAAAGCGGACGAGCTACTCGTTGAGGTTCGGCGCGCATCACTTTCACCTTTCCCCTTATCAATCACGCAGGAGCAATATGATGAATCTACCGATCAAACCGACCGACCAGCTTCCAACCGAGACTTGGTGGCGGAATTCCAACTATTTGAGTCCGGTTTTGCGAACCATCACGCAATCGAGCCCATCTGGGGCGACGCTTCCAGAATTGCCAAACCCGATGCCGATCTGTGCCTGCTGCCCAGCGTCGACTTGGTATGTGATGGATGGCAAGCTGATGGTATATTGCTTGGCGCTGAGGATGTATCCTCATTATCAAGGAAGGGTCATCACCGATTGCGACTCGCGGCGCAGGGCGATAGAATTAACGAAAAGAACGTAAAGCCAGCAAAGCTAAAATATGGCGGTGAAACCGGTCGGCATGATGCGTACATCGATAGATCGAATGCGGTCGCTGTGCAGCCAGACGGTGGGCGTGCGTTGATCACAAATATTGATGAAAATGCTGTTGAACGCGCAAAATTCTGGGCACTGGTCGAGCAGCATGAAGCAGTCAAAAGTGACGACCAAATGACCGTTCGACTAGCGGATGCTCCGGCCTTTTGGTCAACCGTATTATCCCAACCCGATTGTCCACCGGATCTACACGCCGGAATCAGCAAAGCTCCGCACAGCAGCGCCCATCGATTTACGATTTCATCAGGGTCCGAAGTACGGGGATTTTTGGCACGACAGTCCGGTTGGGTACCTTTATCGAAAGGACGATCACACGCGAGTCAAGCGAAGCCCCTAGCTAAATTTCACGATGGTCGAGGCGGGCGCATCCAGTACCAAATTGTAGGCGAGCTGCCGAACGACCTTTCCGCCGCAGAACGTTTTGCCATCGTGCGTGATTTTGCGAAAGAATTTGAAAAGAGGGAGCTCCCGTTTGTTGCGGTTATGCACGCGCCTAACCACTCGAATGATGAAAAAAACTGGCATTTCCATCTCATTTATTATGATCGGCCGTGTCGTCGTATTACGCGGGGCGACATCCAGCAGCTCGCTGCCGAGGGCTACAGATCTAATCATCTAAAGCCCGGTGACTGGGATTTTGCTGTAGCGACGCCTAAAAAGGGACGGAGCAACGGTAGAGCGGTTCCACTGCGCCGAAATAAGGTCGCTGAAGTCACAGATGACAGCTGGCCTGGATTTTTGCGCACGCGATTGGCAACAATTACCAATAAACATCTGAAGGCATCTGGCGTCGATCGTAGCGTCGACGCTGGAACCTTCGAAAAAATGGGCATTCCCGCAGCACCACAGGACCACCTTGGAAAGGCCAATGCAGCTTTGGAGGATCGAGGAATTGCAACACGCACCGGCAGCTCGAACGAACAACGCCAGTGGAATGCCATCATAGCGGCAGCTAACATCGAGCTTGAGCAGACGCTGCAAGGTATTTGGTTGCAAAGCACCGAGGAAGCCAAAGCGACCGAACATAAGCAGCCGTCAGATGAATCGGTTAGGTTGCTTACTCAGGCGGCGCATCTTGAGCACCAGGCCTTTATACTAGAACAGGAATTAGAGCGTGTTTACTCCCGCCCAAGAGAAGTTCGCCGGAAAAATCAGCGTTTGTTGAATGCTTGTAAAGCAGACGCCGAAACATTGTCCGAGCGTCAACGGAATGATGCCCAGCGCTTGGTAGAGTCGGCAAACACTTATATTGAAGGACTAACTGCATTCTTAGGAGAGGCTGTATGGATACCCGATACTATACAATGGATTGCAAGAAAGCTGAAATTCCAAGCCTCGGAACAACAAGTGCAAATGTATGCATCACCACAAGCAGAACGAACCGACTTGCATGTTTCCAGCAGCAACGCTGCGGAGACGAAAATTCAGGCACGTGAAGCTCCGCAGGAAATACGCAAACATCAAAACACCCACCCTGGACCTGCTGAGCCAGAACTTTCGTTAAAGCAGGATGCGGAACCAACCGCAGTCGCTGCTGCACATGCGGTCGACGATGCTACCAAACGCGCATCGATGCAGGCCGCGCTGGCAGCTGCTAGAGGAATGGGGCTTTGATGGTGCGCACTACTGTTTGGAACGTGTGCCTATTGTCTATACAAGGAATGGCTATGTTGGAACCGCAGTAGGTCGGTGCTGCCAAAGTGTTAGCAGCAGTAGTTCGCTCGTCTCAGATTACAGTGTTTGTACCGGTGACTGGACCGTGTTGGAGATCTTGCGGCTATGTCTGCAATTCGGGAAATTAGAGCACCCTACAAAATTACCAAATTTCCCACTTCGTATGACTTCCCTGCCGCCACAAGCTGAAGGACAGTATTCCCGTAGACTAGCATGATGGAATAAAGTCGGCTGCTCGGGTCGATGGGCTTTTTGCCGCTTTGCTCTGTACCGCTGCTTCTTATATTCCCAGGGATGGATATTGTCGTCCCTTGCCCAAATACCCCGCTGGTGCTGCTGAGCGTCGCGTAATGCGTGGTTATAAATTTCGTCTGGGCAGTAGCGGTCAAGAACCCAAGCCCAACCATTGACCACCATCTCAAGTTCGATATTTCGTGGAAGGGTTGCCCGTGCAACCCAAGGCGAAGGTATGGATTTGCCAGGTAAAAAAGGTACTGCAACTATCCGCCCATATTTATCGACGATTCCACCGGTGTCCATCTTCGTCAGAATTACCAGATCAACTGATTTGCCCCCAATTATCGATGTTAAAAAGTCGCGGGCTTCAACCCCTCCCAATTGTCCTATTTCTGGCGCATCGATAAAGCCAAACCTGACCGTCATTTCCGCGGTTTCCCGATGCCTCGGAAATTCTATTTTTGTCAAAAAGCCATCGCCATCAAAAACTTTTACAACCGGAACGCGAAGGGTCTGACAATTTGGGGCCTGCTCAACAATTAGCATGGCGTTACCCTATGCAGTTCCGACGTCATTCAACGACGACCAGTCTACTCTGAGATTGTCACCTTTGGCTTTTGGCAGGGATCTGCGATCGATTAGCTTACCGCTAATCTCAAATTCACTCGAAATTTTGACGATCAATACTTTGCTGAAGTTTCTTTGCAGGTTCAATTCAACGATATTATTCCGTTTGAAGGGCGTGATGGTTTTCACTTCGACAAAATCGTTACCCAACCGGCCATCTGAACCCTGCGCATAATTGCGATGCAGCTGAATGCCATAAGTGATAGCACCGAATAACTCACCGATGTCGCCATAGACTTGCAGATGACGGCCAGTCCGGACAAAATATTCTTGGGCCGTTGCAAGCAGGTCCTGAAAAATAGGTATCAGCTCCAAATCTGCATTCGGAAACCGTTCCTGCAGTTCCAAGCGGCCAAGGTGGCTATTTGTCTCATCCCAGCCCACCCATTCACCGTCATCCCAAATCGCGTTATCTGGCCCAAGCATATGTCTTCTATCCATGCCAAAAGACGACATATGCGGTCGAACCGTGAGTATTGCGTTAATTTCTGATACGCAGTCGCGGCCGTAGGCGTCCTGCACTTCCCTGCTTAACGGACGGCAGGAAACAAAGACTGCAAATTATTATCTGATTGACCATTCTGTTGTCGGGAACCGATATTGTTGAGGTGAGCGTCTCGAATGTCGGCTTTCTCGTCTTTTAGTCTAAAAGCTGCCTGTCCGGACACGACAACAAAGCGGACATTCTGTTCTCAAGGCGCCTGCCGTCTTAAACGTTGCCAAAACTGCGAACTGACATAAATTGATAGAGCCATAAGGAGCGCTACAACAAATGATCGATTGGGTGATTTCCTTTTTAATCGATAAACCATTGGAAGACGCCGTTATCAGGTTGTTTCAAAACCGAATGTTTTTGATTATTACGGCCGTAGTAATGGTGCTTATCGCAATTGCATTGTCCGGCCTGTAACGCGAATGATTCTGCTTCGCACGCTTGCGACACTGCGATTAAAGCTACATTTCAGGATACAACAACATTGCGGACACCAACCATTTATGGAGCTACACAATCCTGACTACGGGTCATGGGCGCGATGACAATTTCGCCGCTGTCAGTGCAATCTTTGGCACTAATGAACTTCCAGATCGTTCCGCCAACCAGCAGCACTACGAAGGCAGTAATGAGTAGCAATCGATAGAAGCGCCGCATCGAAGTAGTGTCACTTATTAGCTCAAACACGTCAATGTCCGCTTCCCACAACTAACTTGCCACAGCGGTCGAGCAGCAAATGACAACATTGCGCACGTTCAACTGAACACCGCATCCCGGCATTAGTTGTCTACAGCTCCCAATTTCGCTTTGGTCAGCCGATACATTGGTTCAGCAATCATCCCGCGAATAATTGATAGACTAAACTCCAGAGTAATGCCCGCTTGAGTGCACGCACCTATAATAGGGAGTAGCGCTTTGGTCGCCACCATTTCGCCTTTTGTGGCAACACCGCTTTCGAGCAAGGCATATGATAAAGCTGGCGCTTTACGCACCGTACATTCTCCTATGTCCATTGTCACAGCATAAGCGGCTTCCCGGCTACTGGGTTGATCGGCTTGAGCCGCGTAGGTTATTGCGGCCACCTCTTCGAAAGAGTCTTGCTTCGGGGCAGCGGCATAGTCTTTTTTGAGTAAGGCTTCGAAGATCGCGCCGCGAATGACTGTTGGTCTGAACCGCATTTCGGCTCCATCTTCATATTTGGTTCCAACCGTCGATTTATCGATGCACTTTGTCTTTAACACGTCGAGCCAGCGCTCGCCCTCCCGTCTATCTCCCAAGGGCTGGTCGAGAAGCGGACGAACACGGTAGCCATTTTTTTGAACCATGCAGGCAGCATATCGGTCAACTGCGACCCGTGCATCATCCGCACCTTCGCCAGATAACAATAGCAAGAATGCGAGCGCCGTCATTCCTGTACATCCGTCCGATTGCATTCCAAATGTTCAGACATATTCGGGCCTTTCACAGAAAACCTGATCGATATACGCGGATTTGGCAACATGGAATGGCGATGGGCCGGCCATTTTCTCTCTTAGAGGAATCCAAGGCAGCTAATTAGGCATCTCTACTAAAAGCAGACGGGCGCCAAACGACAACATTGCGGACATAGGCGAAAACCTGCCACCGGAAAATAAAGTCGCCTCGATAACCTAATGAGCAGATCAGCGCCAAGCGTCATTTGGTGCTCGGTTTACTGCCTGCAGCGCGGCAAACGATGTTTTTCTTTGTTGAATTGAACAAAACCCAATCGAAATTCTTTGCGCGACGAGCCCAATTTTCGTCGAACTTTGATGTCAAGATCATAATGGAGCTGCCCGCATCTTCCGCTTGTTTTTGGGCAGACAAAAAGTCCCCGAAGGTAACATCTTCTTGGAGGCGATATTCAAAAACGCAGCGATTGTCATTTTCTAGCGGCCGTTTGCCAACTTCACTTGATATGCTGGGTAGAGTTTGACCGTTCAACGTCCAACGCTTGCCGTCCCAAACTGGTAATTTACTCTCATCCTCTAAGTGAAGTCCACCGTCCTTAAAAAATGACTCACCACATGAAAGGCAGACGCTATACTCAGGTTCCTCAGGGGATGGGCGATTAACAATCCACGCTGCGTCGAATATCACTACCAAAACAACAATAGCTATCAGAGTGCGCCTCATGCATGGATGTTGTATTAAGTGGTGTTAAACAGCAAGGGTAAGATGCGACGCGCCAATGTCCGCTAACCACAACATTCCGGTCATACAGCTACAGGTTCAAGCCCTTGCTAGCTGCCGTTGGTTCACCGGCTAATCGACAATTTCTGTTCGGCCGCCAATAGATGCAAGCAAGTCACCGGCACTCATGGACCAGGCGCGCGCCAGAGCATCGATCTCAGCGCGGGAAACTGCATCGCCCCGAGTGATTGCGGCGAACCGCGGGACGGGTATGCCAGTGAGCGCGGAAAGGCGGACATAGGGAGTGCCGTTCTGCATTAGCCAAGCATCAAGCCAGTGCGTTCCTGTGGCGATCGACTGAGCAATATGCCCGTCGATATCCCAGCGCTCTAACGTTTTTGGTATTTGCTTTTCGCCCTTGCGCCTCATGTCTCATCTCCGATTCTAATTTGTGTTACTAGAACATAGATAGAACAAGCGATGAGTGCTATCGGCGTGAAATTTATTGTCGCAATCCTGGCCCGTTAGGTTACACTTCCGCAAATGGCCGAGTTCATCGTTCTGCTATTATTGTATGCGGCGCCTCCCGTATCCGCGCAAACGGACACCTACGGTGCAGTCAACGACAAGCCATCCCCAGTGAAATTTGATATTCTGGTCAAGCAACCCGAGCCAGAGTGCTCAGAACAAACGGCTGATGAAATCTTAGTTTGTGGCGAGAAGACCGATCAGGAACGCTATCGCTTGAGGCGGACGGACAAAGACAATTTGTACGAAGAGGAGCCAACTAAGGCCGAGTTCTCCATCAGCGGAAATACGAAAATTGCAGCGGAGAATGAGGCGGCTCAAATCGGGCCTGGGGTTCAAAGCAACCGCTTAATGGCACGGATCAAGTTCAAATTCTGAGAGCGTGGACAAACTTCGGATAAACTTAATATAAGAACCGTCACGTGCTTATCTAAGAGCACCGTAAGGGATAACTCAATCAACGCGGCGTCCCGATATCAGCCTCAGGATTTAATCGGATGTTAAAAAGCGTGTCGGCATATCTGTCGTCATGCTCTTTCCCATTTCCCTTATCGGCATGCTGGTATCAACATTATTTATTTGGCTCCTTGCTAATATTCCGCTGCTGAACTTATACCTGATCTTCGTGCTGTTGCCGGCATGGCCGGTCATAACGATCAATGGGGGTATGATCGCGGTGGCTGTCGAAGTTTTGGCTAGAAAACTTTCGATTGCGTGGTTGGCTGTGCCGCTTTTCTATTTCGGGGGATATGCGAGTTTGGCCTGGGCTGATCAGCAGAACTTAGTCTCTTTGCGCACTCAGATCGCGGAGGCCAATGCGCGGGTGCGTGTGCCGTTTAATCCAGCGCAGCAACAGTTAGTTTTCGAAGGGTTTTCTGAACATTCGCTCATTCAAAACTATGGGCTGCCCGTTGCATTTGAAAAGAGGGGAGAAGTTTCAGGGGAGTATCGATCAACACGAATGATCGAGCGCGAAGTTTGCGAACAGATTCGCGGCCGCTCTTTTCGTGCTGCGGGGATCTGGACGTCCGGAATTTCCGAACCAAGTGATAAAATTAGCGGTAGGATTTACGTCAAGAATTTCTGCATGGTATCGATGCCGGACTCGCCCAGCCTTCCTGTAGTGAAGTTGTCGGTGAAGGAACGCCGCGACACTTATAGTTCGCTGAGAGTGACCTATCGAGATACAAAAATCACTACGCCCGACGATCAGGTCTATCAAATTCGCGGAGGACACGCGTCGGCACTGGGTTGGATACCGCTTCCGTTCATTGCATACGATCCAATGTCCTCACCGCCCAAGTTTAAGCCCACCTTTGCCTTCAAGCCTTCAACTTTTCTTCCTCTCAACAATGAAGCCGGACGCTATACCAGCGGTACGGCGGCGCTAGCCAACGCACTAGGTCTCAAAAAGATAGCACCCGAAAAGCGAAAATCCTCGCCCAGCAAAGCCATCATGGCAAAAATCATTGCCAGCCAACGTGCGATTGTTGCTGACGAGACAGCTAAGCTGGATCGTGTGCTCGTCGACGTTCAGTCTGAGATTGGGAGCCTGCCGTTCAACAGTTTACGCGGTCGACAGGATATCATCCTGCCCCGCATCGCGGCGATTGTAGCTGCAGTGGAGCGAGGAGTATCGGAAAGTAAAAATGGCCGGAATAACGCGCAGCAAATGTTCCGCTTGCTTGAACAAGCTCAGCCAGACGCAGTGATGCCTTATCTGAACAGAATTAAGGCGCTGGAGGCCAAGGATAAATGGTTCAAGTTTGAGTCCAAACCGGTGACTAACGAAGTGATATAGGCGTCAAAATTCACGAATACTGCGTTGCAATAAAATCCTGCAATTCTGAGGATACTCATCCCAGCGGCACCAAAATAACCTCGCGAATGTCTGCTCTCTTTGCTTTCTCTAAGAAAGTTGCACGTCCGCTTTCCAGAACAAATTCGCCCAAGCGGCCTGTCTGGACACGACAACATTGCGGACGTTGAGACTTCACTAAACGCGATAACGTTGCGATACCGCTTCTTGATCTGGTGCAGCGATGCTCAGTGCTCGTTCCGTCAGTGGTGTGATTGAGGGCCGAGCAGGCAAGTTCGAAGGCAACATTATGTTTTTGGCCAGACCGCACCATGCAAGTAGCCGAATGAAATCGTAGCCCCAGTCGATCTGTCCGGGATATAAGCCGTGACGCGCTGAAGCTGGAAAGGCGTGATGATTACAGTGCCAACTCTCACCCATGGTAGGTATGGCAAGCCAACTTATGTTGTAACCTTGAACAGCGGCGTCTTCAACAAACCAGTCCTGCCCACCTGGCCGGTGCGCCACATGCGCGATATACCAATGCATCGTGAAACATGTCGCTACGCGTACGACTACTCCCCAGACAACCCATGGCCAGCCGCCAATCCAATACAGCAGCAGTGCGATCGGAATTTGGTGGAGCATCCATGTCCGCTGTAGAAAAAGATAAAATGCGTCGTCGCTGATACCTGACCCTGCATCGAACTTCGGTGGCTTCTCAAAAATGAGGCGAAAGTTGAGATAGTAGTAGCCGTCAATCAACGCTGGTTTAGCGTGGCGCAGGAACCAGTGACAGTTTTCTTGCCTCTGTGCCCAATCTCGAATGTCGTGAAGGCCGACAGTCCAAAGAGGGCCTCCCATGCCGACCAAAACACCAATATATACCATCACCCGTTCGAGCCACTTTGGACAGTCAAATGTATGGTGAATTAAGCGACGGTGAAAGCCCACTGAATGACCCACGCAAAGTGTGAAACCTGACAGGGCAAGAAAAGCAACAAACGCACCCCATGTGAAATAGAGAGGACCGAGGATTAATGCCGCGACCAAAAATCCCATATTCCAAATCGAACGGGGCCAATCCCAGACAAGCCGTCCCTTGCCCGCATCGGCGTCTGCAAGCCCCGACAAGGAATTGACTTTAAATGCTCCGCTTGCGGCTTCGCCCTGAACGTCAGACATCACTCAAGTCCTCAGTGTTTGGAACAAGCTTTCTCTCAGCCGCTATTGCCCGCGCTTCGGGACAAAATGGCGTGAGAAAAGAATAGAGGTTATTGGCGAGGTTATTGGCAGCGATCGAATAGATGACTTCCTGCCCACGCTTCTGCCGTTGCAGTAGTCCAGCATCAAATAGAACTGAGATGTGCTTCGAGATCGAGGGCAATGTCATGTCGAACTTTGATGCCACTTCACCGACAGTCATTGGACCCCCGGCGAGATGGTTTAATATGCGCCGCCTTGGTGTGGACGCCAATGCTTTGAACGCTTTATCCATCGATATTTTCCTAATTAGGAAAATACGAAAGTCAATCTACGTCTGCTTCCCACAACATTCCGGTCACACCGATTGTAAAATGAAATCGTGCAAAGCGGACGTTCTGGACGGGTAATCGCCCCGGCAATCAAGCATCGTCATTTGCAGCGTCTGTAAAATCCGTGAGATCTATAAAGCGACCTTCAATCGCACCTCGAAAATGTGGCGGCGCTTGTCTAAGCGGCTCACCGCGCCAATGACCTGATTGATAAGCCTCAGGTATCGGGTCGACGTGGGGATCAATTCCCGCAGCTTCAAGTTCGTCGTACCAGCGATCCATTTGAGACGGCGGCAGACGTTCTCCACACCAAGGGCAGTAGTAAAGCTGCTGCCTAGCAGCACCGGCAGGCAGCCAGTACACATCAAATCGTGCGTCATATTTTATCGTATCCCAGTCATTCTGTGGATGACTGTCCATATGGCCGCAGCTGCTTCTAATTTTTCCCATGTGGGCCATTTAGCTTAGGGTTACATTGATGGAAAGCGTCCGCTTCCCACAACATTCCGGTCATTCAGGCAACAAGTTCGTGCCTTCGTTAGCTGCCGTTAGTTCATGGGCTGAACGAAGGGCAGCTTTCGGACATTATGCGTTGAAAGCGGACCGTCAGGACACGACAACATTGCGGACATTCATTCATCGGAGTGGCTGTATATGTTCAGCCCTAGTTCTAGGCCTCTCGCTGAAATCGCGCTGAGCGTCTCTGAACTGATCTCAACACCCATATTGGAGGTGCCGAGGAAAAAACCGACAAAGAGGTTTCCAACATAACGCTCTGAAAGATAGCGCCATGCGTCGAGGTCTGGTGTTAATTGCTTGAACAATCGGATTAGCTGTTCATCGAACTCCTCGCCGGGCTCGGCTGGATCGACTCTCAAATGCCAATGACCTGTTTTGGCAACCCGCTCCCGACCGCCCGTGGACTGCAAGGGTGCGCCCTTGGTAGCGGCGTTAGTCGGAATTGCGCCGAGCAGACTGGTTAGCTCTTCCGGATCAAGGTCGTCCCCGCGAAACCGAAGAGTGATTGCAGTTTGATGTATGTTTTCCATCCACGGAGCTTGCCAGAGCGAAGTTTCGCATTCCACAACATTTCGGACATCGCTTAATCAATCTATCGGCAAGATCGAAATCTCCACTTTAATCTCGCTATCGGCATACATGAGGCTACCGTCCTCGAATTCGATAAGTACTTCTTGTTCACGATGGCGGACGATTTGCTTGACCACTTTCCCACGCAAAAGTGAGGTAGCACGTGCGCTTTCTTCATCCAATGTCATGTTTTTTCTCTGACACAGACAACGTCAGCTTTCCACAACTTTCCTGCCGTTCGTTTCGCTAATTAGGCTTCACGTAACCTGCCGTTCGTTCATCGCCCAATCTCTGCTTACCAACGACCGCTTTTGTGGTAGGGATCGGGGGGGGCTAATGTCTGAAATGTTGTGGGAAGCAGACTTTAAGAGTAGCGGTTAAGGCTCTGACGAAAAGTGACTGGGATTGAACCGCAAGAGCTTTTAAATTCGATTAGCTCGGCAGGCTTGTAAGCGTGGTGCACAACCAACGTGCTCCCTTCCCACTGTAGATTAATTGGCTGATCGTGACGCGTCTCCATAATCTTGCATGCAAGCGCCTGCCAACGCGGATATTTCTTATTCCATACCAATATCCGAGTTCCAGCGGTCAAGGGCACGCCGCTAACCAAAACTTCTGCATGGTGTCCTTCTAATGAAGAACTTCGCGCTGATACAACGTCTGGGAATGCCAACTTGAAACCGATCCAGAACACGCAGACAAGAGCAGGAAACGCGGCAGCAACTTTGACCGGCATCGGTAATTTGGTTGCATCGTTCATATCTTGGCCTCATAAATTCGAAGCGGGCCTGTGTGGTCTGGATCGGTATGTTGTGGGAAGCAGCCACTTCAGTTAGTGTGGCTTACCGCAGGAGCCCAAACATGCACAAAAGAAAATTGCTTCGAGTGCTCGCGATCCTACTGGCCGCATCGTTCATATATTCAGCTTATATGGAGTATACGACTGGCAAGGTAGTTTATTTTATTCTGGCCGGGTTCTCACTGATTTTGTCTACGCTGGTCGGCGTTCTCCTGAACCGAAATACAGCTAAATAGACTTTCGGCTGATTGTTTAAAAAACGTCCCTTCTTTCGGGTTCGACAACAGTGACGTTGTAACGCCGATCCAATGTTCGTAATTTTGTCGTGTCCTGACAGTCCGGTTTTATCTGATATCGTCCAGAAGCTAACTTCGTTCAGCCTGTGAGCCAACGGCACGTAAAAGTGTTCGAGCATTGATGCAATCAACCAACTCTTAAACAAACTACCTTGCTCATGTTCTATTTTTGTTCTGAATAAGGTCGATGAGAGGAATCAGTCGCAGCGCCCCATATGGATGGCTTCCAGGGAAAGAACACTATCGACCTGTTCGGTCGCTATTTGATTGTGCGCTCTACAAAATCAATCTGAAGGCTGTCTGCTGGCAATGCAGACACAGTTCTGTAATTGATGCGCCGGGGCACTGGTGGCGCTGCCAACGGCTAGGCCTGGACGACAAGATTAAAGCCTTCCATTCGCGTCTCTACTGCAGTGCCTGTTATGGTCGCGGCAAGCTAAAGGTGCGCGAACCCACTCTTCAGCAAACGAAGGAAAAGGTACAAGGGGTGCTTATGCCCGGGCCGGATGAATACACTTGGAAGCGGATCGTGAACGCTCAACGGGGTTGACGCTGTGGCGGGGGGCGATAACCGTTGCTAGGTACTTCACTTGAGGAGAGTTTAGGGTGACAGCCAGACAAAATGTTTTGATGTGGACACTTACGAGCATCGCGCTTGCAGTCAGTTCGCCGGCAAATGCACAAATTCGGCCATATGAGTTTTTAAGCGACGAGTGGTTAGCAGGTAAAGACACTGACGACGCTATTGCCGCATCTGAACGGCATGGTGAAACAGATACCAAGGAGCGAGCCGACCTGATTGTCGCCGTACATGAATGGTACCAGTGCGCGCAAGGTTACGATGAGGTGACACGCCGTGGAAACAAGGGCGCAATAACTTGGGATAAAACTAATATAGCGGTTCTTTCGTGCGTTGAGCAGCGCTCTAAGGTGAGGCAGCTGGCTAAGGTTTATTCTGCAGTGAATGGGACACCATCAATGGCAGATCAGAAATCGGGTCGATTGAAGTATCTCTCCGTGAGTTGCTTACAAGGCGCCTGTTTGAGCACAATAGGTGGGAAGCAAACCGATAATATGGCTATGCTCCAAATAACCAACCTCCACGTTACCGCTGCTGACTGGCTAACCTGAAAGGCCTGTCTCTTGCTCAGATTATAAGAATGTCATGCCTAATTTTGATCAGAAATTCTACATATTCTAGGCTTGGGCAAACTGTCCCTTGACCTGTTCACAAAATTGTTCACAAGGGGCCTAGGACAATAGAAAAAATGGCAGTTTTCTGCAGTTTTTCGGATCTAATGGTGATAGACACGAGTCCCGTAGGGGTCACCAAGGCGGTCTGCGGTTTCCGGCGGATTTCCAGCATCTCCTCTCACGCAACCGATTTCTATCCAGCGGGCATTTAAATTCATCGCCCCTGGATTAATCTTAGTCATGCCCCGCGACTGACTTTCAAAGTTTATAGTAGTCAAAAAGTGGGTATCTTGGCCTTATTTTCGTTTTAAGAGCGAAAAGCCGTGCAATCATTGTAACGAGAAGCGGGATGGCGACTAAGGGGTGAAACTCGGATGTAGCGCCCCCGCCCAAGCCAAAATTTTAGAGTCTGTCAGACTTTGGCCAATCAGCATAGCGCCAATGGGCGGTTCGTCAGGCGATGAGATCGGTAAAGTTATACTGCACCCGTCTGCCAGATTGGCGACCATTGGATTGCGCAGTACCGCCGCGTTTATTTGTGTATACTCTGCATCACCGATACAATCAGCCTTTCGCGGAGGCACAAAGGGGGTAGTGGGTACCAATAATGCATCAAAACCCTTAAGCTCGTAGCCCAGGTCTCTTATGAAGGCTTCACGTGCTGAATAAAGTTCGGCTGTTTCCTGCTCAGTCTGATCGCTACCACGCTGAATACGAACCAAAACTCTTGGGTCATAGTCAGATTTATTTTTCTCTAGAAGAGTTTTGTGCCAGCTGTAGCTTTCCGCTGCGACGATTCCGCCATTGCGGTTTAACGCCGCAACTGAATCAAGCGAGCGGACAACCTTTTTCTCAATCTGAACGCCTTTGGACTCCAGCCAATATGCGAAACGTTGAAATATCAGCTCAACATCACGATCTATGCCATCAAAGAAATAGTTTTCGGGAATCAGCAGTTTTTTTGGCATCCGCAACTGCACATTGGGCAGCGGTTCATTTGCCATCAGCGCCGTTAAAATTGTCACGCATCTCACGGTACGACCGATGGCCCCTACTGAATCGAGCTTTGGCGATAGCGGTATCATTCCGTCCATAGGAATTCTGCGCGCAGTGGGTTTAAAACCAACCAATCGATTAAAGCTTGCAGGAATGCGGCATGACCCTCCGGTATCCGTACCAATTCCCGCGATTCCAGCGCCCAGAGCAGTTGCAATCGCGGCGCCAGATGAAGAACCACCCGGAACACGACCGTCAGAAGGATTCCAGACGCAGTCAGGGTCCGCGAAGTGACAATTAAGGCCCAAACCTGAATAGGCGAATTCGGTCATGTGGGTTCGGCCTAGGATAACAAATCCAGCGTCCGTTAGCCGTTGAATGGCAGTCGCATGCCTTGACGCAGGGACCGGTGGCAGAATTTTTGAACCTGCGTTCGTGATTTGCCCATCAACATCGAATAGATCTTTTACAGAAATGGGTATTCCCGCGAACATTGGGACAGGTCGCCCCACGCGCCTTTGTTCATCCCATCTAGCGGCCTGCGCGAGAGCCACTTCATTATTTATGGTAATGAAAGCCTTTCGGCAATTATCGGCCTCGTCTATCGCAGACAGACTGGCCTCCACTAAAGACCTCCCCGTTACGACACCGTTGCGCAAATATGCAGCCAATTCGGCTATACCGACTTTGGAAGCAGGGTTCTTCCAGTTCAGCATATCGGATTCCTTCATGCCTTCGTCAATGCTGACCTGACAATGACGCGATAGTATACGCGCAGCCAATCATCACTATCGCAGCGATTGCAGTGCCTTCCCAAGCAATAGGCACTTTCCACTTCCGCCATGCACTGACTGCGCCCACAGCAGATTTGGTGGCCATCAATGCAAAAAAGCCGACATAGCTACCGATTGAACCTAACTGTGTCACGGCCACAAACCACAGCGCCAACCCTGCAACGCCGGAAACGAGAGTAATCTTCAGGAGATGACTACCTTCACCATGATAGTAAAAGAAATTCTGTGCATAATACCAAGGTATGACAAATGCATACGCTAACAGTAAAAAAAGTGTTTCATATATCATGTTGTGATAGTTCTGGAGATTGAACGGCCCCAGATACGTTAAGAATGAAACTCCAGCGATTATCAAGCATCCCATAAAACCGATAGACGCGCCTTGAACTATATAAAAAATGCGGCTCGATGCATGTAATTTCGACAAATTTCCTTTTTGAAGTTCAACATAAATTCGAGGACTCCAAATCTGATTTAGAGATGTGGCTATCAAATGCATCAACGATGAAAGCGTATACGCGAAAACAAAGCGTGCAACTTCCACATGTGAAAAACTGGCCTCAACCAAAAACAGGCTCCCATATCCCGAAAGCCAGTCGAATATTGCAATAACCAAGAATGGGTGCAATTTCCATAAACCACCTCCCAGATCGGCCGGCTTTTCCCACCCACGAATGCCGCCACGCCAGAACCTCAAAATGAGCAGATAACCGGAAAGCATCCCGGTAGACATTATGAGAAAAATGGACTGCGCTTGGAAAGCTAGAAAGGCCGCAATGGCAGCCGCAACTATTCCACAAATCGGCGGTATGTTGCTCGTTACTAGCGTGGTCGTGTGGTCTTCCTCCAGACGAGACAACTGTGCTTGAATGGTGACCAATGCACTAATTCCGCCGAAGAGAAGCGCGAGCAAAACCGCACTTGGAGAAATTTGACCTATCACTGTAAAAATGACGCCTCCTGCAACAATTGTCGCGGACGCAATCACTATAAATAAAAACTTCACTTGACGAAAAACTGCCAGCCTTTGATTCGACTCCTTATTCGACTTCATTGCGCCGACGGCTGTCTCGACAATACCGGCCATCGCAAAAGTCGCAATGCCTGCCTGCAAAGCATACATCAGACCAAACATCGCATATTCCGACGCAGGTAACAAATTTGCTAGCGTTAGAAAGAGTAAGAAACCCAAACCCTTTTGTACCGCTGCCCCCATAGCATAGCCCATTGCATAAGACGCGAGTTTCGCACTTTGGACTTTACCAATAATAATGGGTCACCATTCCAATGAATAACGTCAAAAGGCATCGCCAGTAACCGGCGTGTTTCGCAAGATGCGGCGTCTTGCAACTTTGCCGACAACGTCGCATTTAAACTTTGGGGCAAGCCCAAATCCAGGTCGTACCGACCGAACATCGTCACCAGTAATCAAAGTACCCTTCTCGATGTCGTTCACAAAATAAAGTGATCGCCGAAACTGCACGTTCCCTAATTCACTAGGCTTACGATCATAGTTTACTCGTCCCAGCGCCGACCACGCAATTTTGCTACTCTTGCATAACTCCTCCAGTTCCACCGGTTCCAGAGAGAAACTATCATCGGGTCCGCCGCCATTTCGATCGATAGTGAAATGTTTCTCAATAATTGAGGCTCCAAGCGCGACACTTGCAATGGCCGTAGTGTTGTCAAGTGTATGATCGGACAATCCGGTGACAAGTCCGAATCTTGAAATCATGTCAGTAATCGTCGCAAGATTGTAGTCATGCGCTGGTGCTGGATAACCACTTACACAATGCAGAATAGCCAGATCAGTGCAGCCACCTTGTCGCGCAGCATCAATAGCTTCGGCTATTTCTTCGGCATTCGCCATTCCGGTCGAAATTATTAGCGGCTTTTTAGTACTGGCGGCATATTTGATCAATTCATGATCGATCGCCTCAAACGAGGCAATCTTGTAAGCTGGCGCATTCAAATCTTCCAAGAGGTCTACAGCGGAACAATCAAAGGGCGAGCTAAAAATAGTTATTCCGTTGGCGCGTGCGTGCTGAAACAGTGGCTTGTGCCAGTCCCAAGGCATGTGGGCCTCTTCGTACAATTCATACAACGTCCGTCCGTCCCAAAGACCGCCACGAACTCGGAAATCCTCGGAGTTAGAATTAAGTGTAATGGTGTCCGGACGGTAGGTTTGAATCTTAATTGCATCGGCCCCTGAAGCTTTTGCAGACGACACAATCTTTTTTGCAATGTCGAAGTTTCCATTATGATTTGCAGACAGTTCGGCGATCACAAAGGGTGGGTGCAGGCGACCAATGGGCCGTCCCGCAATGGTTACTGTCGGTTCTTCAGTCATGAAGACTTAACTCCAGAAAAACTATCGGTACGATATCCCAATTTACTTGGATTACTCGACCCTCTCAATTATAATCATATACCAGCTGAGCATTAACGGGCCACTGATCTGCATTCTTTCTAGGCTACCATTGCTGCCTATAGCATTAACTGTGTAAGTACCCATGATGTCGGGATTTTTGGGTTTAGGAATATCAATATCCAATACAAATGGCTGGGCTTCAGTCAACCTGTATCCGTGATTAGCGCAGAAACGACTGACGTCGGGAATAGAATACACATTGTAAAATGACTGAGCCGCACGCGCATATTCTTTCACTTCAATACGACATGAAATTTCTCCATCGTAGAAGAGACTATTCAGGCATATCCAATTCGGTTTTATTTTAGTAAAGATTTCTTTTAACGGCCGCTGATATTCAGGAAGCCAGCTCAAAGTCTGTAGACTGAGCACCCCATCAAAACTCTCTTCTTCTAGATCGAACCAGTCGGCCTGCTGGAAGTCCAGATTGCCTATACCTCGCTTTAATGCTAATTCGTTTCCTAGCTCGACAAGTTCATCGACATAGTCTTTTCCAGAAAAAAGTACATTTGGGTGTTGCGATGCAAAATATGCCGTGGCGGCACCCGCACCACACCCTAAATCTAAAACTTTGCGCGCGCTCTTTAGTTTGCCTGAAGCAAACTGTTCCAAAAACTTTGTGCTTTGCTTCGGCGTTTCCCATTGCAGTTGATGATACTTCAGTGCAACTTCGTCCAGTTTGATCCACTCATCTACGCGTTGCTCGACAGATGGAGTGTTGGGTTTTTCAACCGTTTCATTCATATAGATATTTCTCCAAATTGCCCACTCGACGCGGTCGCAAAGACGTTAACAACTTACTCGGCCGAGCCACAAAATTACGAAGCCTACCGATCAAATCCCGACTTTAGGAGCCCAAATAAAATGACATCTGCAACGTTCAAACCATCTGCAAACTGCTCTCTTAGAATTCCCTCCTGCGCGAATCCCAGCCTCAAATGAAATTTCTGTGACTTGTGATTGAAGCCAAGTGATTGGCCGCAAACTTTCCGCAAACTAAGTTCTGAAAAGGCATGACGTAAAGCAGCAATTCCCAATTTCAGTCCTGAACCTTTAGCTGATCCAGGCACTGTGTAAAAGCCCCAGTCAGCCACATTTCCATCGTAAATTCTTTTGAACGTGACCACCCCTATCGGTTCATAGTCCAATTCAACGATTCGAACATGGTAGCCAGTATCTAGCAAGGCAGTGGCCAGCCATCTTGCGTGCTCCTCTGGTGAGATCACGTTCGACGTGTACATGAAACTCCGCACATCGGAGTGGTTTCGCCAAGCCAACACAGCTTCTTCATCACTGCGTTTGATGCTGCGGATGGTCGCTTCCTTGTTCATGGTCTCACGCATTCATCGAAGCAATAATTCCGCAAACTCGTTCGACGCCTTTACCGTCGGTAATTGATGCAGCAGCGGTGCTCATCAGTCTTAAGTTGTCGCGAATCTGCATTTTTGTAATTGCGGCCGCAAACTCCGCTTCGAAATCTGCGTCGTATCCAAGCAATATCCCAGCGCCCACGTCTGCAAGTGCTTCCGCACCCGCCCTTTGGTTATCGGCCATTACAACCAACAAGGAAGGTAGAGCCAAGCAACATCGTTCCCAGGCTGTACTCCCAGCACCTCCTATCGCCAAATCATTTTCGGACATCGTAGCGGCCATATCGCTAACATTCACTTTCAAACTGCTTTGAAAATCAAGGTTCTCGAGCATTTTTCGAACTTGTTTAACACAGGTAGAGCTTTGACCCAAGATGACAGTCAATTTGAATTCTGGTCCAAAATTCATGTCGGCAAAAGCTGAAATAATCCGCCCGGTAACGTTGGCTTTATCAGCCCCGCCCATTGAAACAACGACAGAGTTTAGCTCTCCGTCAATCCGGCGCTCTTTACTTCGCTTTCTCCACATTGCGAATTCCGGACGTAGCAGCGCGTAGCCTGGGCCGATTAGCAACGAAGTCCCATTGTCGACTAACGATACGTAATCCTCCTTCTTACGCCCCAAATTTGCATCCAGTAACAAGTGGCACTGATGGGGGCGGTCAGCAAGATCATCTAACACGATCATGAACGACCGGTCGCGTCCCATTTTTTCTTCCCACCGTCGGTCGAGAGCATAATGGTCAACGCAGTATGCATCAACATCAACCCCCGCCAATGCCGCCTGGCAATCGCAGACATCTTGTTCCCACGAGACGCCGAGCAAATCGGCGACAGTAGAATTTTTTCGCCTCGACAAGCGTGCTGAACTATCCGGCGGCGGAGGCAATTCAATTAATTGAAACCCTGATTCCCGCACCTTGTTGGAAATGTTGCCGGGCAAATTGCGTGAAAGAAATATTGGTTTGCTACCTGAATTCCGCAATCCCTCGGCCAATGCCAAGCACCGCATCACATGACCAGTGCCAATGTCATAAGAAGCGTCCGCCCGGATCGCGACTGTCCTCATGGCTTGATCCGATTATGTTTGCGGATGACTACTCGGTGATGTCTGTCAAATCGCAATGCGGCTTTCCTTAGTTTACCAGAAAATCTATCATTCGGCAACCGGAAGACCACCACTGTCAATCCACGACAGACCATCATAAACATCTGCAATCTCTGAAATTGATACTCTTCTGCCACTCAAGCTGCTTAACTCGGCAGCATAGAGGATGTCAGATAGATGTCGGTCGTCCGACCAACTTTTTACATATTTGTCGCCGTTTAACGCACCAATCCAATTTTCTATCTCTTTGCGATAAATGTCTTCAAAGTAAAACCCCCATCGGCCTCGGTACGAAGTCGGGCGAGACGTCGTCTGACAACCGCTTGACCGGTTGAAATGATCGAGCCGTCCTTCTCCAATCTGCAGAACGAGCGTATCATCACGCATGGCCACACGGGTTTCTCGAACCGGTGATACTTGGTGAAGCTCCACCGACAGCGTCCCTGCGACTCCGGATTCAAACTCCAGAGCAATAAAAAAGCTATCGTCCAAAGGGTTGCGCCAGTCGCGGCTCTGGCATTTCAGCGCGGAAAGATTAGCGACAGGCCCCAGCGCATGGACCAAAATCTCGATTTCAAACGGAACCATTTCGCGCGCAGCTGAGCTATTGCTCCGACCAGCGTAAAATTCGTGATAGGGTTCCCAGCTATGCCAGTCAGGCAAGAATGCTCCATATCGATGCGAAATTGTGTTGACCTGTTCGGTGCCAATTGCGACTATTTTATCACGTAGCTGCTGCACAAGCGGGTGAAATAACCATGTGCCAGAGGGATAACCCTTGACTCGACCCGACTTTTCTTTGCCCACAAACCAACTTACATGTGGCGTGAAAATGTTTGCCTCGGAGAAGAAATTAAGTCCGTTAGCATAGCAAAACTCGTAAAAATAAGCATGGCAGTCGGGAGGTGTCGAAATTACCACCGCTTCAATTGTGGACGGAATATCTAAGTGTGTTTCAAAGGTGCTGATTCCAAAATGACGCTGCGCGTCGCTCCGCCGGTCTGCTCTGACGTCTACGCCGATCACGTCGTGACCTAGATGCAAAAGATCGCGGACCCGCCGTCGGCCCATAGAACCCAAACCTATAACTGCAATTTTCATGAGCTAGGTCCTACAATATATGTTTCTTCACCGCGCTTAACTCGCAAAGGGTTTGCGGCCAAGATCGCCTCTGTCCTCTCCCAATAGCCTTCATCGAGATTGGCATTGATTTCCAAAATGTCCGGAACACGACGCACGAAATCGCAAATAAAATCAAGTGAGGCAATTCGACCAAGACAGTCGGCTTCGGCATAAATTCGCCTAAAAACCTCTAGATCTTCGGGATAATCAAGAGTGAGCCTCAGATTTGGCATGTTATGCAACGCATTCGCGCAAGGTATTGGCGTAACGCTAAACAGTCCAGACTGTGTGAGATAATAGCCGAATCCGGTATCGTTCTTTCCAGGGATATAACACTGGTAGACGCGCTCAAGGGAATCGCCTCGAAATGCTTTGGTTCCAGCACCTAATGGCAAATCTGTGCCGCTGACAGCCACTTCAGCTTCACCCCGTTCGACAGTTGCAAGTGCCATGTCCAGGTAATTGGGATCCGCACAGATATCGTCGCCGTCGATTTCAGCTACCAGATCGCTTGGAAACGCTTTGCTCGCCATATAAAGGCGATCTATCAAGTCATCTGTATGGCCTCGGAATATATTGGCGCCGAGTTTTGTGACTTCATCGGCAAGTGGATCATCTGAGGAACGTAAAGTTGTGCAAACTACAATGTCGGTGCGATCAAGAAACGAACTTTGTTCAACCTGCTCTATAAGGCGCTGAATGGCAGACTTGCCAGCAACGTCCAGTAGCGCTTTTTCTGGCAATCGAGTCGAATCCAGCCGACACGGAACTAAAGCGATTGCGTGGCGCCGGTTCATAGCCGTTTACACATTATTGTACTTACGAAACACAGGCTGCACGGCATTACCTTCGTAACCCGTGGAGACATCGCCACCCTCGTCAAGCAATCGTTTCACTCGGTTAAAGCCTGCCTCCAATGCTTTCATAGTCTGCTCAAGCTCCGCATCGCCATGCGACCAAGTGATCGAAATCCAAGGAATCAGAACACCCTGAGCAATAACCTCTTCATGAAAAGCAGTATGTAGTTCAGGCCAATAGCCTCCGTCTGCATGGGTAGACAGAATCTGAGGATTGCAGTCAAAGCCGATAATTCGCACATAGTCTTCGACTCCAACACTTTTTACCAACGCGTTGAATTTATCTTTTAGTTTTTTGCCAGTCGACCAGACGTGGGTTGAGACATCGTTACGAATGCACTCCTCCATCGTCGCACGACATGCTGCGAGTCCGACTGTTTCGGATGCGTGAGTTTGGGATAGAAGGAAAACGCGCGACCTGTCATGCATCAAACCGCCGAGCTCCATTATCTCCTTGGCACCGATCAAGAACGAAAAACTGAACCCATTAGAGACCGCTTTACCGAAGGTCGCGAGATCCGGTTGGACATTGTACAAATGGTGAGCCCCGAGATGATGAAAACGCATGCCTGCAATCATTTCATCAAAGATAAGTACCGCGTTTTCACGCGTTGCAATTGCGCGTAGACCTTCGAGAAAACCGTCAACGGGCGCATCGTTTTTCACAGGCTCGAGAATTATCGCTGCAATTTGGCCAGGATATTCAGCGAATAATGCTTCAACGGAAGCCATATCATTATATCGAAATTTGACCGTTGTCCTTTTTTCACCTTGAAGCGTTCCCGCGTCCATCGCTGTCGAGCCAATGAACCAATCATGTGTCGAAAAAAATGGATGGTCGCCGCATATGGCCACAATCTCACGCCCTGTTGCTGCTCGCGCCAATTTTATGGCAGCAGTCGTGACGTCGGAACCATTCTTACCGAATTTTACCATTCCGGCCCAAGAATGCATATCCAGAAGATATTCGGCAACTTCTAGTTCAAGAAGGCCCGGCCGAGTGTAGTTCACTCCAACATCGATTGCATTCTTAACCGCTTCGTTGACTGCTGGATAGCCGTGGCCCAGAATGAAAACGCGGTTTCCCATTGCCCAGTCGAGAAAGCGGTTCCCGTCAACGTCCACACAATAAGCACCCTTTGCGCCAGTTATTAGTTGTGGCGAACGATAGGGAAATTGATCCAAACCCTTGCTGTAGGTATGACCGCCACCTGGAACAATTTCATGAAGACGAGCAATCATTTTTTGCGATTTCGAAAAATTGTCGATCCGCGTCATTTTTTGAACTCCTTGTGCAATCCTGCCATCGCGATTAATTCGACAATCTTGCGCGTTTGCTGACGTGGAATATTCGCTTCTGTATCTCGCGCAACCCCTATAAAATGCTCGAGCGCTTTTTTAAAAGCCCCAAAAGAATCCGAAAATGTTTTCTCACATTCGGCCAGTCCACCTTTCAGCTTAAAGCCAATCGGGGATGGCCGCGCACCATGGGTAGTGAAACGCGTCACGACGCCGCTGCGCCAAGTGACCGTCAGTTGAGTTCTGCCGTCCTCTTTATGAACTTCGTGCGCCGCAATTCCATCAAGTGTCGGAAATTGGGCTATCAACGGTTCTATGACATGCACCGCATATGTCTCCCAGTATTTTGGGGCCCAAGCGTCGATCATCAGGATATTGCCTATTCTTGCGAGCTCCTCCGATCGTACCCTGAGTTCATCAGCATAACGCAATGCTGAACAGGAGAAAATGCGTCCCCCAGTCGGATCTAGCGCAAACAGACGTTCTGCATCCTCAATAGTTACTGCAAGCGGTTTATCGATGTAAATCGGAAGTCCTGCCCTGAGAAAAGGGGCAGCGAAGCGAAAATGATTTTCCGCGTCGTCCCTTGCGAGCAAAATGGCGTCGACTTCACCGATCAGATCTTCCGCATTATCGACGACGTGGCCAATCCGTGAAGCCGCAGAAATATGTTCGGCCTCTGCCCGATTTTCGCACCAAATGTGCGTTACTCGTGCACCCTGTAAAAAATCATCCGGATATTTCTGCTTTCCTAAATAGTCAGGAATCGACGGAAATGGACAGTCCTCCATGATATCGGCGTCATATCCATTTATGATAGCCGACCAAGAATAAGGGTGGCCATTGCCCTCGCTGGCTCCCAAAATGCCTAAACGTAATGTCTTCCATGTTGTTCGCGCACTGGTCACCATTGGGTAGGATCAACTAACCGCTCATCTTGGCAGGCTAACTCCATCGGAACAGAGAGAGCGCCTCTTTTGCTTGCTTTAATCAACTCCTCAAGTTGATTGACGCCATCTACGCCAACAATCACTCTGTCAGCCGCGTGCAATGCAAGTGCGCAACCGATTGAAGCTTCTGCCTGCGTGACCCCTTCCCGTTGCGCCCAATCAGTGATTGCTTCAAGCTCCGGATTCCAGTTCGAAAAGCGCGTCGGTATTCCATCTGGGGGCATCAACAACAGTCCTTGCAGAAATATCGACCTGATGTGGAGTTCCACATTTTCAGATTTCAGTCGGCTGGCCCAGCCACTTGTTTCCAGCCGCCGATCCAGAATGCTGAAGGGACTCTGCACAATATCTGGCTGAAAATACGGCCAGATGTCATCCAGTTGGTTTGGGCGGTAGATCGATACTCCAATTTTTTTGCACCAACCCCTGTCCTTTATCATGGATAGACCATCAATCAGTGACTGACCATCAGGCCCAATAAGATCTTCAGAGCTGTGCAACAACACAGCATAAATACTGTCTAACCGGAGTCGCTGAAGAGAAAGGGCCACTTGGTCGACTGCCCAATAACGCAAGTTGCTTTGTGCAGGATCCCGTTTCGGCAATTTCGTTACGACCTGAAAATCGCCTACACCCAAATTCCCAAGTGCCTGTTCGCTGCTTCCATAAGCAACAGCTGTATCGATAAGGTCTAGGCCTTCTGCACGGGCTAAGCTTATCACTTTACTTGCCTGCTCTTGAGTAAGCTGTCCCGCGCAGTTAGCAATGCCGTAATCTAGGCCGAACTGCGCCGTCCCAATGGCTAATTTCATCAATTAAGCGCCTGTCGCATCGAGGTAACGACATACTCAATATTTTCGGCCGTTAGTCCAGGGAACATCGGAATGGTAATTGCTTGTTCGTAATAATTCTCGGCATTCGGAAAATCACCATTAGCGAACCCCATCGACCGGTAATATGGCTGCAAGTGAACAGGAATATAGTGGAGGTTTACTCCAATGCCGTTTTCCCGAAGTTCATTGAAGACATCCAAGCGGCTGCGTCTTGTTTGAGCAGGATCGAGCCGTACTACATAGAGATGCAGCCCCGAATATCCATCAGGGTTGTGCGTGGGGAGAATTAAAGGCAAATCTGCCAGCTGCTTGTTGTATTCGGCTGCAATCCGATGCCGAGCCGCAACATAGAGATCAATCCTGTCCAACTGCGACAAACCAAGCGCAGCTTGAATATCTGTCAATCGGTAATTATAGCCCAACTGCAACTGCTGGTAGTACCATGGTCCATCTGGTACATGTGTCATGTCGTCGGGTTCTCTGCTAATCCCATGCGATCGTAACTGCATCATGGATTTTGCTAAACTCGCGTTGTTTGTAAGAGCCATGCCCCCTTCACCCGACGTAATAATTTTCACCGGATGAAAACTGAAAACTGTTATGTCACTAAATGCACAATTCCCGATAGGGTGATCAAGATAGCGGCCCCCAATCGCATGCGAAGCATCTTCGATCAACCTGACACCATATTGCTGGGCTAATTGGTGAATCTCCTTCATCGCACTGGGCATCCCTGACAAATGGACGACGACTATAACCTTGGGAAGCAACCCGTTGAGGGACGCTGTTTTCAATTTGGCTTCAAGGGCGGCGACACAGATATTGGTTGTGGCGGGGTCGATGTCGACGAAGTCGACCCGAGCGCCGCAATACAGCCCGCAATTGGCCGATGCGACGAAAGTGATCGGCGTTGTCCAGAGCCAATCACCCTCACCCAAACCAAGCGCGAGACACGCGACATGCAGGGCGGAAGTGGCACTGTTCATAGCTACTGCAAAGGATGCATGCGCGTAGTCCGCCACGGCACGCTCAAACTCTTCTACGACCGGGCCTTGTGTTAGAAAGTCTGACTTCAGGACCCGAACAACAGCATCGATATCAGCCTGCGTAATGTCCTGTCGGCCATATGGGATAGTCATTGTCATATTTTTCCGACTTTTTCTCGGTTCTCGTCGATCCAGTTATGCAATTCATTTTTGGTCATCCATTCGCTGTTGTTATCGCTCGAATAGACGAACCCCTCAGGCACCTTTGTGCCGTCTTTGATCCGGATAGGATCGGAGTTCCAACTATGGATGGCCGGAAGTATCTTAAAATGTTCCGCATACTCATAGGTATATAGAGAGTCTTCTGCACTGATCATTTGTTCGTGCAGTTTTTCACCGGGTCGAATACCAATGATCTTTATTTTTGTGCCTGGTCTCACAGCGTCTGCAAGGTCGCATATTGTCATCGACGGTATCTTTTTAACGTAAATCTCGCCACCTTGCATATCGTTGAATGCGTGCCAAACCAGCTCCACCCCTTGCTCCAAAGTGATCATGAAGCGGGTCATCCGCTCATCGGTAATCGGTAATTCGCTGCCTTCAGGTAGGTTGAGAAAAAACGGTATTACCGACCCCCGTGAACCCATAACGTTACCGTATCGAACGACTCCAAAGCGCGTATCCTGCGAGCCTGCATATGAATTCCCAGAAACGAAAAGCTTGTCGGAGGCGAGCTTCGTCGCGCCATAAAGATTTATAGGACTGCTCGCTTTGTCAGTCGATAACGCAACGACGCGCTTTACCTTCTTGTCTATGGCAGCGTCGATCAGATTCATGGCGCCGTTAATGTTGGTCTTGACACACTCGAATGGATTATACTCAGCTGTCGGAACAATTTTTGTTGCCGCTGCGTGGACAACATAATCGATTCCGTCCAAGGCTCGATACAGTCTATCACGATCGCGCACATCACCGATAAAAAACCGAACGCGATCATCATTTTCGAATAGTTTTGCCATTTCCCATTGCTTCATCTCGTCGCGGGAATAAATTACTATTCGTCTTGGATTATAGCGGGCCAATGTCATGGGAACAAATGTTTGGCCGAAGGAACCTGTGCCTCCGGTCACGAGTATTGAACTTTTTTCTAGCATGGTGATTTGGTCCGGAATTATTACTGAAGTTATTGCGCCCATAGGCCGCAGAAATCTATGACGGCTCTCTCTAATGGTGCGGACGGGAGTTTGTCGATAAAAATTCTATGACGAACCAGCGTTAGTATTATGTCGGCTTGATCAACCGCCTCGTCGAGGTCAACGAGCCTAACATTCAACAGATCTTCGGGCAGACGCTCGATATGCGGCTCAACGGCAAGGACTTCGCACCCCCCCTTACTTACGATAGTGCGGCAAAAACGTAGCGCTGGGCTTTCCCGAAGATCATCAATATCCGGCTTGAAAGCGAGGCCCAAGCATGCCACTATCGGTTTTCTATTCAACTGCATTGAAAGAGTTTCAAGTTGCTCTTTTAATTTGGAATAAGACCATTTGACCTTCCCGTCGTTTATCTCTCGCGCCAGGCGGATCATGCGTGCCTCTTCCGGCGCCGAATGCACAATGAACCAAGGATCCACCGCAATACAATGGCCCCCGACACCGACGCCAGGCTGAAGTATACTCACTCTAGGATGGCGATTTGCCAGTCTGATGAGCTCCCAGACATCGATGCGGAACTTATCGCACAATATCGATAATTCGTTGGCAAATGCAATGTTGACATCTCTAAAACTGTTTTCGGTCAACTTGCACATTTCAGCCGTGCGCGCATCGGTCAGTATGCACTGGCCGTTTACAAAAATACTGTAAAATGCCCGGGCTGCCTCGGAAGAAGCGGGAGTGATCCCACCTATAACACGGTCATTTTCAACCAGTTCTTGCAGAATTTTGCCTGGTAATACCCTCTCTGGGCAATAAGCAATCATCACATCGGCAACCCCGCCGTCTGGACCGGCAATGACAAGATCGGGTCTCAATCTTGCCAACTGCCGAGATATGTTCTCGGTAGAGCCGACAGGCGACGTGGATTCCAGAATGACCAGATTGCCTTTCGAGAGTACTGGTGCAATCGACTTGCAAGCGGCATCAACGTACGACATATCCGGCGCTTGGCCTGGACCGAAAGGTGTTGGCACTGCAATGATAAATACATCTGCAGGTGTTGGAGCAATAACGGCCTTCAAAGAGCCATTTGACACAACCTTGCTAACAAGCTGGTCCAAATCAACTTCGACAATGTGAATATTCCCGCGGTTTATAATGTCGACGGTCTGTTGATTAGTATCTACGCCTGTAACAGCGATATTATTGCCCGCAATAATTGCTGCTGTGGGCAGTCCAATGTAACCCAGACCAATGACACACACCGATTGAAAGTTCATTCTTATATCCTGATAGTGCTGCACAACGGGCAATTTTTGCCCCGCTAATGAATCGCGTGGATGATGACTAGTCCAAATCGCATATAGGTTGTCAGCAGATGCATCAGGTACCCTATGTGACTTCAACTATTTTGCTGCAAGAAGCATTATCGTATCTGCCTTTTAAGGGTGGACGCAATTTGTAGCATCCAATAGAGGCGGTCCGAACGGAACGGGGCGTGTTTATCATCTGACGGAAGGACGAAAAGAATTCGTTGTGGCGCGAATATAAATTCCCATTCAGCCTGTTCACACACATTTACAAATTTCACATTTAAGTGCGCTTACAAGTGCACTTGAGCAAGGTCAGCCTATGAAACAGATTTTTCAGAGTTTGAAAACCGGTGCGATTTCGATCGAGAATGTACCGATACCAATGCAACAAAAAGGGCAGCTGCTCATCGCAACCCGCAAAACCCTGGTTTCCGCCGGAACCGAGCGAATGATGCTTGACTTCGGTAAGGGCAACTGGATCCAAAAAGCACGCCAGCAGCCTGACAAAGTCAAGATGGTCCTCGACAAGATTCGTACTGACGGTCTCAGTGCTACAATGGATTCGGTCAGTAGCAAGCTAGAGCAACCTCTCGCGTTAGGATATTGTAACATTGGCGTGGTCATTGGCGACTCCGGTACAGAGATGGGCTATCGCGCCGGCGACCGGATCGTAAGTAATGGCAAGCATGCGGAAGTAGTATCAGTCCCCAAAAACCTGTGCGCAAAAGTTCCGGACAACGTAACTGATGAATGTGCTGCATTCACGGTTCTCGGGGCAATCGGACTCCAAGGGATCAGGCTAGCGCAACCAGGACTTGGCGAATGTGTGGTGGTGATTGGCCTTGGCCTCATCGGATTGATCACTGTCCAATTACTGGTGGCGCAGGGTTGCCGGGTTCTGGGTATCGACTTTGACGAGGCTAAGCTCGCATTGGCGCGGCAGTTTGGTGCAGAAACGGCATCTGCTCAAGATGACGTCGTCACCACAGCCTATTCTTTTTCGCGCGGTCGTGGAGTAGATGCCGTGCTGATCGCGGCATCTACCCGGTCGAACGACCCCATACACGATGCAGCACAAATGTGTAGGAAGCGAGGCCGCATAATTTTGATAGGCGTAACAGGGCTCAATCTATCGCGGGCAGATTTCTTTGAAAAGGAGCTTAGCTTTCAAGTTAGCTGTTCTTATGGGCCTGGCCGATATGACCCGGCATATGAAGAGCATGGGAATGATTACCCTGTAGGTTACGTACGGTGGACCGAACAGCGAAATTTCGAGGCTGTTCTCGATATGATGGCGACCGGCAAACTCAATGTGGAACCTTTGATCAGCCATCGCTTTGCGTTAGAAGATGCAGCCAGCGCATATGATTTGCTGACTTCCGGGACCCCGTCAATGGGTATAATTCTTGGTTACACTTCAAGGCCGGAAGAAGATGAACCTTTGGTCAAAGCCCAGCCAACTGGTCTTTCAGCTGTCCTTCCCAGTGGACGTGCATCAATCATAATGCTCGGCGCAGGTAATTATGCAGGCCGAACATTGGCCCCTGCCTTTGCCAAGGCAGGGGCTTTTCTAGACACCGTCGTTAGCGCAAACGGTAGCAATGCGGCGTTTATTGGCCGCAAATATGGATTTGCCAATGTCGGAAGCGATGATTTGGCCGCTCTGCGATCAGGAAATGCCAATATTGCTGTCATAGCGACAAGGCACAATTTACACGCGGCTCAGGTCGTAGCAGCTCTGCAAGCAGGTAAACATGTGTTCTGCGAAAAACCGCTCTGTTTGACGGTTCCCGAACTTGATTTAATCGAGAAGCAATGTGCAGAAAGCCCGAACCAGTTGTTAATGATCGGTTTCAACCGGAGGTTCGCTCCGCATATCATTAAGATGAAGGAACTTCTCGATTCTGTCGATGCTCCAAAAAGTTTTATCATGACGGTCAACGCCGGCGAGATCGACCCAACCCACTGGACGCAGGACAGAAATATAGGGGGAGGTCGTATTATCGGCGAAGCATGCCATTTTGTCGATCTCTTGCGGTTTCTGGCAGGAGCCACTATTGAAGAGGTGCAGGCAAACACATTGGGGCCACATCCTGCGCTTCAGGTGCGTGATGACAAATGCACCGTCACCATGCGATTTGCCAATGGTTCTGTCGGAACTATTCACTATCTGGCTAACGGAAACAAAGCCTTCCCGAAAGAACGTCTTGAAGTATTTTCAGGCGGCAAGATAATCGCACTTGATAACTTTCTCAAAATGACAGGAATGGGTTGGTCCACGTTTAAATCTATGCGTCTACTACGGCAATCGAAAGGGGCCGACGCTTGCGTTAGAGCCTTTGTAAATGCGGTAGAAGAGGGTAAGTGTTGCCCGATACCACTCAATGAAGTGCTGGAGATAAGTCGCATTACTCTTCAAATAGCCGCTCAACTATACCGATAAGGCAACATATTTTCCAATGCATGGAACCCCGTCGCGCTATTGGCATACACTTAAGCATCTGAAAGCGATCCAGATTCTTGCGCGTTTAAAGGCCGTCATTCATCGCCCTAAACTACAATCAGTATCCGAAGTCCCTGCATTGCGTATTAGGCTTGGCCGATGGACCGAACCTGCTCGTCGAAAGCCATCAATGGTTTCGCCCGATAGTTTTCAGTTTTTGGGAAAAAGCCATGCTATTTCGTGCAAAACTGAATGGAATGATATTTCTCCGGATAAGTTGTGGCTCTATAACCTACATTATTTTGACGATCTAAATGCCCACGATCATTCTGATCGAACGGTCTGGCACCACACGATAATTGACCGCTGGATCATAGAAAATCCCCCAGTCGAAGGAAACGGCTGGGAAGCCTATCCGCTTTCGCTTCGAATTTGCAATTGGGTCAAATGGGTCGCCGGAGGAGCCTCTCCGACGCCCGTCATGCTAATGAGCTTATTTAGCCAGACACGTTGGCTGCAAAAACGTCTCGAATGGCATTTGCTCGGCAACCACCTGTTTGCGAACGCTAAGGCACTTGTTTTAGCGGGTCTGTTTTTTGAGGGTAAGGAAGCTGAAAGATGGCTGCGAAATGGGCTCCGTATTGTCGAGGACCAAATTGCGGAACAGATATTGGAAGACGGCGGTAATTTCGAAAGAAGCCCGATGTATCACGCGATTTTTCTGGAGGACGTTCTCGATTTACTCAATGCTAGTCGCGCATGGCCAAATCTAACTGGAGCACAAATGTCGCAACTATTCCAAGATACTGCTCAAAAAATGCTCGACTTCCTTCTTGGCATGACTCATCCAGATGGTCAAATTTCTCACTTTAACGACAGTGCTCTGGAAATAGCCCCAGCCGTCAATGAATTGCAGCTATACGCAGCCAAACTCGACATTCTGCCTTCTTCTTCCTTTTCGCGTTTACGTCATTGGCCAGATAGTGGTTATATCCGATTGCATAGCCAAAATGCTTCGGCCCTTCTCGATGTTGCCCCGATCGGTCCCGACTATTTGCCAGGACATGCGCACGCAGACACGCTGTCGTTCGAACTTGCAATATTTGGACGCCGACTGGTGATAAATGGCGGCACGTCGTGCTATGGATCAAGTCAAATCCGGCATTTCGAACGGAGCACTATTTCTCATTCGACAGTGCAGATAGGAGGCCAGAATTCGTCCGATGTTTGGGCCAGTTTCCGTGTCGGTCGTCGAGCATATCCCTTCGGGCTGCAACTAGAAGAAGAAAATGATATGCTAGAAGTCAGTTGTTCACACAACGGGTATGCTCACCTCCCAGAACGCCCCGTGCACACACGCAGGTGGCAACTGGGTGAAGACTGTTTTATCGTAACAGACAATGTTAGCGAGAGCGGGCTTCATTCTATCGCTCGATTTATAATACATCCTGATGCTACTGTCTCTCAATCAGGCAACAATAGATACAAGATTGTCTGGGAAGATGGCAAAGATGTACAGTTGGTGGTTCTCACTGGCGACCCCAGTCTAGAAGCTAGCTATTATAGCCCTAAATTTGGGGAACGCTGCGACACCGTTTGTATTGCGGTCAAATTGATCGAGGGGAAGTCGCAAATCAGATTGGAATGGCAGTAAAATGCACATTTTGTTTCTAACCGACAATTTCCCACCTGAGATGAACGCGCCTGCCAGCAGAACATTTGAACATTGCCGCGAATGGGTAACCGCAGGTCATAAAGTTACCGTAATTACTTGCGCGCCTAACTTTCCAAAGGGAAAATTGTTTTCGGGCTACCGCAACCGCATTTGGCAAAGTGAAGAAATAGCGGGAATTCATACCATCAGAGTATGGAGCTTCATTTCAGCAAATGAAGGTTTTGCTCTGCGCATTGCAGATTATTTAAGTTTCATGTTTTCGGCTATCATTGCGGCGTTTTTTGTCCGCCGTTTTGATGTCGTCATTGGTACATCTCCGCAGTTCTTCACGGTAGTCGCCGCATGGATAACGGCCTTGATAAGGCGCAAGCCTTGGGTCTTCGAGTTACGTGATATCTGGCCCGAATCTATTAGAGCTGTCGGAGCAATGAAAAGTTCGAAAATATTGGATCTCTTCGAAAAGCTCGAATTGTTTCTGTATCGAAAAGCTGATCACATCGTAGTAGTCACTGAATCATTCCGCAAAACCCTGACCCAGCGCGGTATTGATACTGCAAAGATCTCGGTCGTGACTAACGGTGCTGACCTTTCCCTTTATGAGCCGGTTGCCAAGGATCAATCCATTTTGCAGGCACTGAACCTGCAAGACAAATTTGTTGTCGGCTATATAGGCACACACGGAATGGCACATGCGCTCGAGACGGTACTCGAAGCTGCTAGCATTGCATCGAAGTCTCCAGCCGGGAAACAAATTGTGTTCCTGTTGCTCGGTGATGGCGCGCGTAAAAGGCATCTAGTTGAACAAGCAAGATTGATGCAGTTGCAGAATGTTATCTTCCTTGACTCGGTCGCTAAGGATGAAGTCGCGAAATATTGGTCTATCCTAGATGCTGCCGTCATACATTTACGAAATGTGCATCTTTTCGAAACAGTTATTCCGTCAAAAATGTTTGAAGCGATGGCAATGGGAATACCGATCCTGCTAGGTCTCCGTGGGGAGGCGGCCGATATTATTCGCATTTCAGGAGCAGGTATTTGCTTTGAACCGGAGAATGCCCAATCTTTGGCACAAGCTACTCTCAATTTGGTGGCCCGCCCCGATAACGTTTCCAATATCAGTGAGGCTGGAAGAAGAAGCGCAAAACTGTTCGATAGAAAAGTTTTAGCTGACCGAATGCTAACAATATTGCAAACGAAGATTTATCAGAAATGACAGATAGTAACGTGATAGAAACCAATCAACTTTGAAGGAACTTCCGTTCTTCGTTATTTGGGTAGCTAATTAGCACAGCGCGGTACTGACCCTTGAATACAAAAAAACTGCCGGCCGCTAAGCCTATCGTACCAAGCAAATCTGCCGCTTCGTGAAAATGGTTTAGTGTACCTGCTCCTCCCAAAATCGTCAGAGGGACACTGATAGAGTCTCGCAAGCGTTTACATAAATCCAGATCGTAACCTGTGATGGTTCCATCACGGTCAATCGAGTTAACTATGATCTCGCCTGCGCCCGCATTTTCCATCGCGGAAGCCAATGACACCGGGTCTTTTTTGCTATCCCGGGTGCCATTATGTGTCCAAACTCTGTATCCTCCAAAACTACGCTTTTTTACATCAAGCACTACCGAAACGCTTTGAGATCCAACCTGAGCTGCGATCTCAGCTACCGTTTCAGGCCTGGCAACAGCATGGGAACTAAGCGCTACCTTCTCCACACCTAGCTCCATAATTCGCTGAGCCTGATCAGCATTAGATACCCCACCACCGTAGCTAAGCGGCATCCGACATTCGCGCGCCAAATTGTCTATCATTTCGTAATCTGGCGCGCTACTATTGACCGTAGCATCGAGGTCGATGACCATTAACTCGTCAACTTCTTTCTCATTGAAAATCCTGACGGCATTAATCGGATCACCGACATACCGGTCATTTGCGAATTTGGTAGTTTTCACCAAACCACCGTCTCGCAAAAGCAGAACCGGAATCAACCGCGACCTAAGCATTCCTAAAATTTTTCCGCAAAATTTTGCAACAGCTTGATGCCGTTACTGTGGCTCTTCTCGGGGTGAAATTGCACACCCATAATGTGCTCTTGGGCCACCGCGCAGGTAAATGGCTGGGTATAATGTGCGGCTGCGATGCTGTTGCTCTGTGCATGACAGTCAAAATAGTAGGAGTGTAGAAAATAAAAACCAAGCGCTTCATCAAGGCCATCTAGCAAGGGATGCGCGCTAAAATTATCAATTTGATTCCAACCCATATGCGGCAAAATTTGAGGTGTGTTTAGAGAAAATTGTAGTTTCCTGACTGTACCATTGATCCAGCCAAGGCCGCTCTCCTTGCCTTCCTCGCTACTGTTTGCGAGAATTTGCATTCCGACACAAACACCAAGAACTGGCTTCTTTTTTCCGATCACTTCCTCAATCAATACCTCTTTCAGCCCCGACGAAGCCAATTTTTGCATGGCATGGTCAAATGCACCTACTCCAGGTAATATTATCCTGTCCGCATTTCGCAGTTGTGATCCTTCTGTTGCGATTACACATTTAGTATTTAATTGCTCATAAATGTTCAAAAAGGCCCTGACGTTCCCTAGGCCATAACCTAATATGGCAATCATCGCTTAACCGCCTTTTCCACACCGGCCATTTGCAGGACACGAGCACCCAAATCGAACAGCCAGCGCTGATTTGCATAATCATTGTAGAACTTTTTGGGCATCAAAAAGTAATTCCGAAGCTCATCACTACCAATATCCAATTTGCGGGCGATGAAATCAAATTCCTGCTGGATTGTTTCTGGATCGTATGCGGGTTCTAACAACTCCTTTAAAGCGTCGTCACGCTTCATCTGACCGGTCAATATCAAACTGGAAAATTGAACACGTCTAGTATCAAATCCAAAACGCTCTGGCAGCCAGTATGATTCAAAAAATTTGGTGAATCGTGATTCAAAATGCTTCTGTGGATAGGGTCGCCACCCGTACAGTTCGCTAAGCTCAGTTTTGGCTTTTTCTTTAGTATAGGGCATCCAGTCCAATGGCTTCACTACTTTTAAGCCGCGAATATAGCGCAAATAAATCTTGTGATTCATTATATTACTGAAGGGGTATGTTTTCATAGGCACTGTGCCGTAATGCTTCAGGATATCCCGTATTTGCAACATATCCGTGCCGTGGTATAGCCATTTCAACGGATTGCGAACACATTCCGTAGATATATTTCCACCGTTCAAAATGTACTTTATACCATGCTTATTGGCAAAGTTGTAGAGTGTCGCAACAAAAGCATGGTCCTGCGGAACATCCAAATGAGGTACGCCCGACTTAAAAAACGCAAGTTGAAAGTCACGCATTTCGTGCCAGTTTATTACCTCTGTATATAAATCGAGTCCAAGCTTTTCGACCAGTACTTGAATGTTATTAACTGCAATATCTGTATTCCATCCTCCGTCCACATGGAACACTAGTGGCCTTAGATTAAATTGAGTCACTGCCAGATGGAGCATATAAGAACTATCCAAACCGCCACTCATTCCAAGAATGCAGTCGAATTCTTTGCCCTTTCCGGAATCGCGGATATCCGCCACTAAACTTACCAGCTTGCGATGTCCTTCATCATCGGGGTGCCATTTAGGCTTCACATAAAGCTCAAACCCGCGGCAATGATCGCAAACGCCATGCTCATCAAATTCAATATCAGTGTCACTGGTGTCCATCACACAGTTTACACAGATCTGGTAATTCCTCATAAATGGTACACTCGAATGGGACGGGATTTGGCTAAGTTCGTCTAGCGGTCGGCTCTAATATGGATCGCAGCGCATTACCAGAAACTATTCTCCACTTTCAACAATCTTAGATGCACAAAAGCCGAAGTCAGGAGCGTTTGACTATTGTAACAAGACGTCTATCCAGCGAGAATGAATTTACGACACAAATCTTGGCTCGAAATGTCGGGATACGATTTTCGACTGTTCCTGCTGCTTGTTCTCATGGTGCTGGCGATTGCAGTAAGACACCCTGCAATGATTGCAGGTTATGTGTTGATGTCATTTTACTTAGCCTATGAGAATCATCGTTCATTTTCTGAAACAACAGGCTATGATCGCTTCTTCGCACTGCTGGTCGTTGCGTCATGCACTCTAATGCTGCCGCTTGCTCTGTATCGAAATCCAAATTCGGCCTTCCACTACATTACAGTCATAGCCGGATTGCTCAGTGCGGTTGCAATCGTTTCGCGCCCACATGAATATTTGAAATGCCTTGGCTGGCTTTTAGTTGCCTCACAGGCATCAGTATTAGTATTTTTGTTCTTTCGAGGATTCGATGATTTTCCGCTAGATACCATGCTGGAAAGCTCAAGTAGTAATGGCATTACTTCCTCCATTATATGTATTCAGGTTTGCTATTCGGTAGCTTGTATCTGTTTGTACAGAAGGACAACATTGGTCACGACGGCCATTACGCTGTTTATCTCCGTTGTAGGGTTTGGACGAGGATCAATTGTAGCGTCTGGAATATTAGTAATTCTAAATTCAAGCTATATTATTTTCTCACAAACGAACAAGGCAATAAAAGCAATATACTCCGCAGCTATATTCATTTTATTGATATATGCAGTTATAAATATTGGTGCAATAATAGATTATTTAAACCAAAATACGAAAATTGGTTCGGGTCTATTTGATGTAGAACGTTATATCATAAATAAAGATTACTCAGAAAGACTTTCAGGTATAAATGTAATTATTGGAGTTGACTATAAAAATACCGTGATCGAAAGATTTTATAACGGCAACCCGCACAACTCATTTATACGGGCGCACAATATATTTGGTATATTTTATGTTTCTGCGATTGCCCTGGCAACTATCTGTGCTTTTTTTCAACCTGTATCAAGGATAGTTAGAGCCTACTCAGCTGCGCTAATTGGGATACTACTAATCCGCGGCTACACGGAGCCCATTTTGTTTCCGACGCCATTTGACACAATTTATATCGCTAGCCTTTTAATTATACGAAACAGATCACAAGGCACCTCCTTGGCTAGCACGAGTAGGACGTCAGCAACTCTCGCTCGACGACGTCTGTGATTTGGGTTGCCGACGGACTAGCTCAGCAAGGTCAGCGATGGGATCGCCCAATTTGGAAATGTCAAACTCCGGAGCTGCCGTGCTCGAATTTATCGCGGCTCGCACCTCTTTGAGTACCTCATCATTGGAAGCAGAGTCCGTGTCGACCAAGATTGTGGGATAACTGAGCAGCGGTTCGTAATAGGGCGGGCATACAGTAAGCCTAGCTGTATCCCATATAACAATCGGCTTGCCCATGATAATGGCACAATAAAGCATGGACGATGATGTGCCGCATGCAAGTTTGGCATTGATTAACCCTGTCAAATCAGGAGAGTAGTCGGGAATTACATTTGCCATTTCGCATATACGAGCTGTGAAATCGGCAGGCTCACCCGGGTGGGGGCGATAAACGAGGCCGCTGAGCCCTGCATCTATGAATATACCATTTAGATTCCGGACGATTTCCGCATAGATATCCGTATTTGTGGGGGTGAAATAATCGGGATAAGGGCTCGATATAAAATACGCGCAATCTTCCACGCCTTCAGTAGTTCTAGTGGACTGCTTTCTCCGATGCTGGCGTATCAAGCGCGTTGTGTCTAATGTGCCCGATCGAACGATATTCGCGCCTGACAACATTTCTCCGTAGCTCTTCCGATAATAATCCGAAATGCTGGGATCGTATAAAATCAGATTGTCAATTATCGGGCCGTAGTAACGCCTTACAGTTTCGTTGGGATGCCACTGCCAATAATAGTATCGAGCAATCAAATCGAATGCTGCCTTTAAAGTGATCAGCGGCTGCAGTTTCCGAAGACCCTGCCTTACCATTTGGGCGTGAAATTTGCAGAAGAACCGAAGGTAGTAACGTACTCTTGGCAACATTCTGAAAGGCTTGGCTAGTTTATTTGATAAGCTCGAATTCTGATTACTCTCAAAAGGCTTGTCACTTAGAAGGAAAATGCCGTGTGGTATAAAATATGTGGGAATTGAATTGTGCTTAGCAAAAAAAAGCGCTGTTCTTGCTTCAATATGATGTAGCGATAAGACTAGAATAGAATCTGGTTCCACCGCCTTAAAGAGCGTATCAAAGCAATAATCGAACTCTGAGAAATCATGTACCCACGTGGGCAATTCGAACTTACGTTTGAATTCCTGGTACTCTTTTGCTGGCTGCCCTGTCTGAAGCGACGACGTGTGAACAAAAATCACATTTATGCCAGGTTCGTCGTGAAGCTCTTTAATATAAGTGAACCCCGGTAGCCATACGTCGAATACGAGAACTGTTTTCACTCACCCATCCCATTGCCCGGCTTACGCAAAACGATAAAGACTTCACTACCGCCACCAACAGCCGCCTGAATTCGGCGGAATGGGCCCGAAATAAACGAGAATAAGAGGATCAGTTTGTTCATGCTGCCTGACGTGGCACCTAGATTGGCATATTTTCCAGCAGTCATACTTTCATTCTCACCTTTAATCCTTCTAAATAGTTTGGAAAACAAACGTAGCCAACCTGAAACATTCTCGAACGTGAAATCATGCACATGTATCCAACCCGATTTTTCACCCAGTAATTTCAATGATCTTTTTGAAAACACATGAAGGTGAGCAGTGTCAAAATTTGCAGATAACAAGGGAAGCAATCGCTGCTGCCAAGAAGCGGAGTTGGGAGTAGCAAGTACGAGGTGCCCTCCTGGACGAGTGACTTTAAACGCCTGCTCGAGATGCGCTAATGGTGATGTAACGTGTTCAATAATATGAAAAGAGAATACGAGATTATACTGTGATTTAAAGTTAAGTCGCTCGAACTCTCCTTCGATCACGTCAAAACCTTTGTCACGAAGTTCCTTAGTCAAAACTACCGACTGCTCACAAGCGGTGCAGGAATAACCTTCACTTCGCAACCATGCTAGAAATGAACCACGCCCCGGGCCAATTTCGATCACACGATCGTTCTCTTTCAAATATGCGGCTGCCAAGTTAATCCGATACTTCATCTTTTCGTCCAAAACACTGCTCGGTTCTAGAAAGGGATCAAGATCGGGGTTTTCGTAATACATAGCCTGACTTGCTACGTAATCAGCATCGACCGAAGTATATTCAGGCCTTTTTTCACAGTAAAAGCAACTATCGCAACAATCATAAACTAAATTCTGTTGCACACAGTACTTCAAGATTTCTGTTGAGGAACAGATTTTACAAGTTCTTTTAGTCACAAAATTCTCTTACACGATGCATGTTAATATTGCTAATCTTAGCTTGCTTGTCATCGACAGAGGGGCATCCCCGGTCAATCTTCCTCCGGATCAACCTTTCCATAACCATAACCATAACCATAACCGTAGCCATAGCCAGCTTGTCTCATCTTTAGTTTGGTAAGTATGGCCCCGAAAATATGACTATGTGTTGCCTGGATACGCGCGAGCGATGAGCGGATGCCTCGAACGGCGACGCCTTCGGCTTCAATCACGAATATTGTCCCTTCGACAAACCGAGACATTAAAGGTGCGTCTGCTAACCCTAAAATCGGCGGGGCATCGATTACGATATGATCGAAGTTGGTCAATAGAGTACCGACTAACAAAGACATACGATCACTACTCAGTAACTCAGCGGCGCTCGGAGGTGTGGGACCTGCCGGCATTAGCGCCAAACCTTTCGATTCGGATCTAATTATTAGGCTGGACCAATCATTATCGCCCGACAGATAATTACTAAGCCCCTGCTCATTGGCCATGTTTAAAAAGCCATGGAGGGACGGGGACCGCATATCGCCATCAATGAGAAGAACCGACTTACCCGTACGACCCAGCATTGTGGCTAGTGCAAAGCTGCTGGTGCTTTTACCTTCTGCAGGTCGGGTGCTGGTGAGCATCATTGACCGCGGCATGCCATGATCGGTGGAAAAAGCCAGATTTGACCGAATCGACAGATAGGCTTCCGAAACGTCGGACTTTACATCGGCTAACAACTCGAGAACACTTTGGTTTTCTACCTGGGGGACACTGCCAAGTAATGGAATTTGAAGCGTTCGATTTACTTGAGATGGCTCTCGAAGCCCTTCGTCAATCTGTTCAAACGCAACCGTTGCGGCGCCTGCCAGCACAATGCCGAAAAAAAGCGCCAGAAGCATATTGGTCAACAAGCTAGGTGCAGATGGCTTCTCCGTCATCATTGCTCGATCAACGATGGAAATATTGTTAGTACCTACACCAGCGACCCCGATCTCTTTGTATCGCTGTAGCAGAGCGTCATACAATTGACGGTTTGTATCGGCTTCGCGTTGGTAGATATTATACTGGATGCTATCGCTTTGTTGCCGATTTGCGCGAGACCTCAATTCGTCAACCTTTGCTCGCAAACGATTTTCGCGATCGAGTGCAGATTCGTATTCACTTCCGCGTATCTGAGCGCTACGGCCCGATTCAAGCGATCTCACCCGGGCTTCTTCGCGAACTATGCTTGCATCAAGAGTGCGTAATTGTTGTGCCAAGGCTTTCACGGTAGGATAGTCTGGTTCAAACTGAACCAATAAGCGTGCGTGATCAGATTCCACTTCGGCTCGGCGCTGCCTTAGCTCAAGCACTGCAGACGAGAGCAATGGATCATTACCAGATACTTTATCAGAACGCGCCCTAATGCGTGCTTCAGCCGCAATGCGATCAGCGGTAGCTTCAGCAAGCGCTGAGTTCAACGCCTCCAAGTCAGTCGTTATCAAAGTTCTGTCAGACTGTGAGCCTCCGTTTGCGCTGCTGCTGCTTAGCTTTACAATTCCCTTTTGCGAAGCATAGGCAACCAAATCACGCTCCGACTGCTCCAATCTAGCCCGAAGATCCGCCAAGCGACCTTCCAAAAAGGTTCTCGCGTCACTCGTTGCTGCGAACCTCCGGTCCATACTGGCAGCAATAAATTGCTCAACCCAAGCATTTGCCACCTGTTCAGATAGTGCAGTGGAACCACTGGTGTAACTGACGTCCACCAAGCTCGATTTGAGGATTGGACCAATAGAAATATGATTACGAACAGTTTTGACAGCCAGATTGAAGCGTTTGTCACGCGCCTGTTTGGTCATAGGGCGCTGCCCAGAACTGCCGAAGAAGATTCCATCAGGCTCGGAAACATTATGATGATCGAAAAAATCTTCGCGGCTATCCAGTCGCAATTGTCGAACGACACGCTCCGCCAACGACCGTGCGTTGAGCAGTTCATACTGCGTTTGGTAGAATTCTAAATCTGAAGTGCTATCGGCCGATTCCACAGCCTCCACGTTGGTGATGCGTTTTTCCGTCCGGCTAATCTCCACTCGAGCGGTAGAAGTGTATTGTGGCTGCATCAGTAATGTGGCGATAACACCAAGGACGAGAGATGCTGCAACGATAGAAATGATTAGCCACTTCCATCTCAGCACAATGTGCCAGTACTGAATTAGCAGGGGGGGCAATAAATCTTGGTTGCCGCTTTCAACGTCAAATTCAGAACCGATGGTTGAACCTGCCGCATGGGCTTGTCTTGATTGAAGCATTTGTAAATCTCAATAATGTTAGCAAAGAGCGAATGTCTATTTCGGAAAGTCGACAATCGACCCTCACCCACTCCACACTTTTTGGTTGCAGCCCTGCTAGACAAAGCAGCGGTAGACTTCCAGCGATTTTCACCATTGCGCACCACATCTCATCCGAGAAACTGCAGTTTTCGGTTAAAACTTATATGAACTGCAGATCAAATTTTTAATAGTCTGGTTTGAGATTTAGATTGCTCACCATATTCCAGAAAGCGTAAGTGACGTTTCTCCGTCAAAATATATGCTAGAAAATTATTCTAGGAAAATCTAAATAACTAAAAAATAACAAAAAACTGAACGCGTGTTATAAAACTCAAGCGAAAAGGATTCTTTTTGGACACATCTTCCGCGGTTGAAATCGACAAGGGCAGATTTCGCATACTCTCAGTCTTCGGGACAAGACCTGAAGCAATTAAAATGGCACCATTGGTGAGAAAGCTGGCAGAAGATGGCACGTTTGATGCACGAATATGCGTCACAGGTCAGCATCGGCAGATGCTCGATCAGGTCCTCGATCTTTTCGAAGTGCGACCTGAATTCGACTTGGACATTATGCGACCCGGTCAGACGCTTAACGACATCACGACGGGCGTTCTGACCGGATTAGAGCCCATTCTGAAATCTTTCGCGCCACAGCTTGTTTTGGTACATGGCGATACGACAACCACCTTCGTTGCTTCCCTTGCAGCCTATTATCAGCAGATACCTGTGGGTCATGTCGAGGCTGGATTACGTACCGGCGATATTTACTCGCCTTGGCCGGAAGAGATTAACCGAAAGCTGACGGGAGCGGTTGCTAATCTGCATTTTGCACCAACATGTCAATCAAGAGACAATTTGCTAGCCGAGAATGTAGATGAGAAATGTATCTATGTGACAGGCAACACTGTGATTGATGCACTCCTGATGATTACCTCCAAAATAATCGGTAATCCTAAAATTTCGGACAAATGCTCTCGTGAGTTTAATCTGCGCCCTGATCGTAAAACAATATTGGTCACGGGGCATAGGCGTGAAAGTTTCGGTCAGGGATTCCAGCGAATTTGCGACGCTCTAAGCCAACTGGCAATGCGAGACGATTTGCAGATCGTGTACCCTTTACATCTCAACCCAATGGTCAAAGGTCCGATTGAAGAACGATTAGGCGGGTTCTCCAACGTGCATTTAATATCACCTCAGGACTATTTGCCATTTGTTTATCTGATGAACTGCGCGGATATCATCCTTACCGACTCTGGCGGCATTCAAGAAGAAGCTCCTTCGCTTGGCAAACCAGTACTCGTTATGCGAGAAACGACAGAGCGACCTGAAGCAGTTGACGCGGGGACCGTAATGCTGGTCGGAACCGATACAGCAAAAATTGTGAATGCGGTTAATAGGTTACTGGATGATGGCGATGCCTACCTGCAAATGAGTTTCGCTCATAACCCATATGGCGATGGCAAAGCTTCACAGAGAATATTGGAGGCCATCAAACGCTGGGCGGAGGGCCACTAGGTGTTGCATTTGTATTGCGTATGCCGTCTAGCCATAGATATGCGATTATACCTACCGCGTTAAAAATAGGTGTGCGCATCGGATAATCGAAAAAACTAGCGATTGCCGCCGAAAAAAGAATGATCATACCTAGCCTGGCGAAAATTGCGTCTCTAGATGACCTTGGCGAGTGGCGCATAGCCGCATATGATAGCCGAAGCACCCAAAAAATCATACATGTAGCCAACACAATACCACTGACCCCGAGCGTCAGGAAAACATCAAGCCAGTCGTTATGTGCTTGATTGACATAGCTCGACGTCAAGCCAGAATCTTCTTCATACAATTGATACATGCGCGCGAAACTGCCCGAGCCTGAACCAATAGGGAAACCATTCCACGCGATGTGGAGTGCGTGTTCCCAAATAGCCCATCGGGTATCCTCCCCGTTGTTGCCTGTAAATATTCGCTTTATAGCCTCTGCACGGGATGCAAATACCGTGACGACGACGAGTAGCCCCACTGCGCCCAAAGCGGCTGTAAGACGTAAGACAGCTCCTCTGATTGACTTACCTTTAACTGCGACTTCGCCCGGGATTCTCAACTTATAAAACAATGGGAAGCTTGCGAGGCAGACAAACCCCAGTAACAATCCCGTTCGCGATCCTGTAATCAGCAGCAGCGGGATCGTGATTGATCCTGCGGCTATCGCGAAGTTCAAACGCCAGCGCCTAGGCTTTGTCCCTCCATTTGCTCCATAGGCAAAAACCATTAGCATCGGAAACAACGCACTTAGCAACAATGCCTGATGGTTTCGATTTGCGAAAAGGCCAACTGCGGCCCCTTCGTTGGTCAAGCGATAAAGGTGAAAAGGGCTGCCATAGCCAGCGACTGCCTGAAAAATCGCAAATATGCTGCTTAACAACGCCAGACCGATCAGGAGATATAACAGCAGAAAACGCTCTTCCCGATCCAATTGAACCGCAAGCGCAAGAACGGTGACAGGTACAAAAAATGAAAAAATTGTATTGCTTGTCATTTCAGGCGCAGCAGAAAATGGGATCCATTCGCCATAGCTCGCCAGTTCCAGAACGTTCGCTGGAATATGTGCTTTAGAATATAGAATCACCAAGCCGTTTGGAAACGGTATGCTGTGTAAAATAATGATGGCCGACAACGCAGCCAAAAAACTGAAAATCGCCTTGTTAGATTTGACGTGCTCTGCCGTCAGAGTGAACACTGCTACGGCACACAACAGCACGGCAATCGGACGCAAAACGACGAGAGATTGCACATCCGGCCTGGCGCTACCGCCTGTGAAGAAAACGAGTAGCAGAAACGCACTTAAAATCCAAAACTGCGGTCTCACATTTTGCCAACGCGATGTTTTCAACTTCGAAACCATCTGATAATCCTGTCAAAAGTTGAATATGATCAAATTATGCCTGAAAAAGGATCGTACAACGTTCAAGCTATAATTCCACTTAAGTTAACTGCTGCACCCTTTTAAATGATTAGGTGTAGTTCGTGATTGCAAATGCTCAAGCCCAAGAAAAAAGCAGACAAGCCGGACCGAGTGCCACAAGCCAGTAAAATATCAAGCCCTTAGGCCACCCGAGTTTATCCTGTAAATGATGGTGCAAATGATCCCGATCGGCATGCATCGGCGACCTGCCTTCGCGAAGTCGCTTGTAGCTAAGTCGGAAAGAGTCAAAAACGGGGACGGCGAATAGTGCCACCAACTCATCCGCTGAGACAGCGCGTAGCGTTTGAACGCCAGGCGAATTATAAATCATGATTGATAGCAGAGCTAAAGCGCAAGCTATTGCGTAGGCGCCGCCGTCCCCCAAAAAGAGGCGTCCTTTCATATTGAAAACCAGCAATATTGTTAAACAACATGCCACTAACCCAATAAGCGGTAGTAATGGATCCTCAGCTCTCATAGAGAGAATACCAAGCCATCCTAGCGCCAAGCCCAGAACCAATCCGTTCTTTCCGTCGGCCATATTAACCGCATTGATGAGACCAACGCAGCAAATCACAGTAAATATGATAGCAAGCCACCATGTACCCAATCCTAATGAAAATTTAGGTGTCACGAAGTCGAGTACACGGACATTGAACGTTGGATCTACTGCGGCGGCCACAGCAAAAACCAAAAACGATATGAGAAGTCGCAATCGCGGAGACAAAGAGTGACGGTCATCAGCTAGGCCAACGACCGCCATTACGGCAACACATACGATCCAAATGAAGAAGGAACTATACCACCGCTCCGGTACATTAATTAGTGTGTAAATTGTGACAATCGGTAATAATGCGAACAATATAACGATACCGCCCATCAATGGCGTGGGGGATTTGTGCTGTTTCCGGCCGACTGGAATATCGACGAGGTTCAGTTGCGCACTCAGGGTTTTCGACTTGAAACATAGGTAAAAAGTGACCAATGCGCATACGCCCATTAGCGCAAAGTAATCGGCATATTTCATAAATACGGTGACTGTCTATTCCGAAGCGTCCATGCCCATGCGAGGGTCGCTTATTCCGTTTGAGTTGAAAGGTCTACTTTTTTATCGAACTTGTGTTTAGCTGCTTTAGGGGCGGGCAAACATCCTCCTCCGCCCTGAATTGGTCATGGTAAACTTCTCTTTTGCTATCTTATCTCAGCTTAAATTAACCCGTCCCCACCATTCTTCCCTAACCGCGCATGGTCGCGTTTCATTGCCCATCACGCGAAATGGTACAAAGATATCGGAGGAAATATGTCGCCAGATGCAGCGCTCGTCGTTTTTACATCTCTTGGATTCGCATCGATTTTTCTGGCGTTAGTTATCGGGATCACCGGCCATGAACCGGCCGATCTAGTAACTGGCATCGCCAATATGACGCCGTCGGCACGGCGACAGGCCCAGTTTGAACAGCTGGATTATATGACGCGCGTGGCGGACGAGGCTATTGAAGCGCGCCGGCTGGGCAAGCGCGCGCCTTTCACTCAGGACAGTTTCTGAAAACTATTTCGCGCATGACAACTCTCTGGTCCCGCGCGTTTTGCGGCCGTGCCATTGCCCCCGGCACGGCCGCTTTTTTATTGATCCCGCACGTTTTCGCCTTGCGTCCGGTTAGGTCGCGGGGCGGGTGGGCGTTGCGGCTGATCACGTTGCGGTGATGGCGCTGCCCGTGGCGCGGGCGGCGCGGCTTGTGGCGCAGGTTGTGGCGCTACCTGGTTAGGATTGCCGCGATAGGCTCGTCCCGCACGTTCCCCGCCGGAGGCACCGTTACGGAAACCATCTCCCCGATCCCGGCCGCGGCCCGGGCGTTGAACGACTTCGGGATTGGGTGTGGGGATCGCGTTTACGCCCGTGCCATCACCACCCGACCATTGCTGGTTACGGCCGTTTCGACGCTCGCCGCGGCCGCGCCGATTATCATCATCGTCGCGCACCCGCCCGCCATGCCGTTCAGGCCAGCCTACTGCGCCGGGTGTGGCATTGCCGGTGTACCCCCGGCCACGTCCCTGATATCGTCCACCGTCGTGATGACGACCCCGGTTTTCGCGGTACCAATTGTGGCGCTTTTCACCCCAATAACGACGGTGATGGTCACGCATCGGGTAACGGCGCCCAACATTGTCGAACAGGTAAAATCCATATCCCGGATACCAGTAGCTGTCATACCAGCCGCCACCATAGCCGATGTTGTAAAAGCCATGGCCATAGTCGCATTGATAGTAGCTATCATAGCCGCCATAGGGATCACATTCATAGGCGTCGTCATAATAGCCGTCGCTGGCATAGCCGAGACCGACATCATAGACACAACCGGACAGGCCAAGGCTGGCCACAGTCAAAAGCGAGAATTTAAGTAAAGCTCCCCTGCCGATGAGCTGAATATTGTTCTTCATGATATGCACCCCTGTTTTGAAAGCTGCCCAAACATGCTTGGATCGAATCGTTGTTGCAGCTTTGCCCTGTGATCCTATTTATGGACCGGCGGTTGAATTGCAGGTGAATATCTTGGTCGGCTGGCGTTCATGATGTACCAGTTCGGGAATTGCCGCTTGCACCCTACTGACATCGGTGGCAGTAAGATTTAATCGCACGATTAACAAAGGATTGTCTATATGGCCCTGGCCCATAGCGAAGCAGCCAACCCGCATTGGGTGCCCCGCACGAAAATTGGCGACTTGTCCCATATTCCCGGTGAAAACGGATTGCCGATTGTCGGTACAACCTTTCGCGTGCTCCGCGACCCGCCGGGCTATGGCGCGCATATGGTGAAAACCTATGGCAAGGTGTTCCGCACTAATGCATTCGGTAATCCGACGATTTCGATGGTCGGGGCAGAAGCCAATGAACTAATGCTGTTTGACCGCGACAAGCTCTTTTCGTCCGAACAAGGGTGGGGACCAGTCCTGAACCTGCTGTTCCCGCGCGGACTTATGCTCATGGATTTTGACCATCACCGGATGGATCGTCGCGCGCTCGGCATCGCGTTCAAGCCTGAACCTATGCGCGCTTACACGCAGGATATGAACCGCATTTTCGCAGAGCAGTTGAAAAACTGGCGCGGGGAGATGCAATTCTATCCGGCGATCAAACAACTGACACTGGATGTCGCGGCCAGCAGCTTTCTGGGTATTCCGCTCGGTCCCGAAGCAGACAAGATCAACACCGCCTTTGTCGACATGGTACAGGCGTCGGTAGCACCCATTCGGGCGCCCATTCCTTTCACGTCCATGGGCAAAGGCGTTGCGGGGCGCAAATATCTGATCGACTATTTCGGACCCCAAATTGCCGAACGTCGCCGCAACGAAAACCGGCAGGATATGTTCAGCCAGTTCTGTCGCTCACGGCGCGAGGATGGCGAATATATGTCCGACGGCGAATTGATCGACCACATGAACTTCTTGATGATGGCTGCGCACGACACTATTACCTCATCGGTTACATCGATGATGTGGTATTTGGCAAAGTATCCTGAATGGCAGGAAAAGCTGCGACAGGAATGCCTGTCCATCGCGCCTGCTGGAAGCGATATCTCTTTTGCCGATCTCGATAAGTTCGAACTGACCGAATATGCATTTAAAGAAGCGTTGCGGATGATTTCGCCCGTCCCGTCGATCCCGCGACGCGCGCTACGTGATTTCGAATTTATGGGCTACCATATTCCTAAGGGCACCGCGGTCAGCATCAGCCCATCCTTTGTCCATATGATGGAAGAATATTGGCAACAGCCGGAAGTGTTCGACCCCATGCGCTTCACGCCCGACAAGGTTAAGGCGCGGCACAAATATGCGTGGGTACCCTTTGGCGGAGGCGCTCACATGTGCCTTGGCCTGCACTTTGCCTATATGCAGATGAAATTGTTCATGCATCATTTGCTCACCAATGTGCGTGTCGAAATCGCCGATGGTTATGCGCCCGAATGGCAGCCATGGCCGATCCCGAAGCCGAAGGATGGATTGAAGGTGAATTTCCGGCCTTTGTAATCCGGGAAATCCGGCATTGCACGACGCGCCCGATCCCGTAATGGTCGCGCGCGTCGCATGGCTTTTTCAAAACATCCTCATCTAGACCGCTCGGAGCTTCGGCGGCGCGGTTTTGGTATCGCGATTGCGCTGCTTCTCGAAGCATTGTTCATATTCGCGATCCTCAGCCTCAGCATGCGATCGGCAGGACCTGCTGCTGGTAGCAAAAGTATCAGCACATTTTCCCTCAACGCAGAGTCAGCTTCCAAAGCGGCGGAAAAGAGCGACACTCGAACACCGGTCGCAAATGTGCAACAGCGCACCTTTGTCCCCCCTATCCCCAAACCGCTTCTACCTCCGGTAAATCCGGTGAAAACACCACCGCCCAATCCTGACTTCATCAAGGTCAGCAAAGCGGATTTTGAAGCTATGGATCTGTCGAAGTTACCTGGCGGTGGCAGCGCGGGCTCAGGAAACAGTGCAGGCGCCGGGCAAGGATCGAAAGGGATGATGGGACCAGGCCTTGGCCCCGGTGGAGCGCAACTCTATCCCGTGGCCTGGCTACGCGAACCCTATGATGCCGAGCTGGCCCCTTATCTGGCTGCCGTTAAACGCATCCCTCCCGGCGCATCCGCGGACATTGCCTGCCGCATGGCCGAACGCAACCGGGTCGAAAACTGTCAGATTATCGCTGAAAATCCCCGAGGAACCGGGCTAGCCAAAGCATTACGCCTCGCAGCATGGCAATTCCTCGTCAAGCCGCCACGGATCGACAACAAGCCTCAGCTAGGTGTGTGGGTCCGGATTCACTTCGACTTTGGTACCAAGGTGACCGATGCAGTCGAGTAGTTGATTGTCAAAGCTTTTTATTCAGAATGGGTCACTTGTCAGCGGGTCGACTGACGAATCCGCAAGCGACTGCCGTGATCGCAAGAAAGATCGACAAAGGATAAAATAGCGCCCCGTCAATCATACCGACTGCGGCAATGGTACACAGGCTAGTTATCGATGCGTAGGCAGCTGCGTCTTTGTGTTGGCGGCCATGTCGCAGGCACGTAAGGAACAGAAGAAAAAGTAAAAGCCCCCCAGCCCCACCTCCAATTGCGCCCCAATCGTAAAAATACTGCAGCATAAACTGATGGGGATGATTGAAGTCAAATCCATATATTCCCCGCATGTTTTTATTGAAACTTCCCGAGCCATGGCCAACCCATGGTGCCTTTGAAATTTCGGAGATCGTGCTTTTCCAAACGAAACTGCGCCCGGAACCAATGTCCTCCTGCTCAAGACTTGAAACCATTCTCACCAAACCGAATTCAGGACCGGGAGCCGGTATCGCAAGTGAAATTGCCAATCCCGCTACAAAGCTCAAACCTGCAATTCCCACCCGGAATTTTGATAACGATCCGCCGAGAAAAACCGTTCCCAAAGCAGAAGCTGAAACTAGGCCGACTAATGCGCCTCGGCTTCCAGACCATGCAATAAACGTTACGAGAATTGTGACGGTAACGCTGAATCCAGCGAGTTTCGTTTGCCCGAACAATACAAAAGATAAAGGAGCCACTGAAGCTATCGCCACAAAATAGCCAATCTGGCGGATATTCGTCCCGGTAGGTAAACGGAGATCCCATGGAAAAGCCTCTTTATCCGGTACCAACAAGGAGAAAATTGCTAAAAGAACAACATAAAAGCAGCCGCCTATTGCTATTACCGAAAGAGACCAAGACCTTCTATTGTCATTAAAGTGAGTATTCCGGGCTAGATGGATAGCAGCAGCTAGAAAGATCCCGTGCAAAACATATTGAAATGTCGCAAATGCAGAGAGAGACATCGTGCCGTTCGATAAGAAAAGCGGCAGAAAAGCAAACAAAGCCCAAATTGCCAACAACAGCTTTGGAATGCCCCCTACGCTGCGCAACATAAGGGGAAGATCAAATTTTGAGCGAACGGCTAGATAGATAATGAACAATTCACACAGCGCCACCGGTAGTGACAGATATCGCACAGCGAATGCCCGCGGCGTTTGCAAGCCATCGCTGTCCCACGTCGCCAGAACGAAGATAGACGGCAGCGCCGCCATCAGGACGATCGCAACTTGCCAAGCATCAAGCTTTCTTATGGTAGTTGCTGCATCCACTTAGCATTCCCCCGAGGAACATCGAGCTTTCAATCACCCCAATATTGGAGCCATTTGAAGCCTTTATGCAACTCTAAGGGGGAAAAGCATAAACTATGGTTAACAAACGGACAATTTTCTCTAAGACCGCTATCTCCGCGACGCTATCCAAGCATCAACCTGTTCCTCCAGCACATCCAGCGGAACCGGTCCGGATTTCAGTACCGTATCGTGGAAACCGCGCACATCGAATTTTGACCCAAGTGGCTTTTGCGCCTTGTCGCGCAATTCGCTGATCTTCAGGCGGCCAACCATATAGGCGGTCGCCTGGCCAGGGTAGATGATGTAGCGTTCAATGGCTTTAACGATGCCGCCGGGAGCATCCGCGCTATTGTCTTCGACATATTTGATTGCCTGTTCGCGAGTCCAGCGTTTGTGATGCAGTCCGCTGTCGACAACCAGCCGGATCGCGCGGTGCAGTTCAAGCTGCAGGCGGCCGAAATCACGTGCTGGATCTGTGTAGAGTCCCATATCCTTGGCGAGCTTCTCGGAATAAAGGCCCCACCCTTCCGAATAGGCCGTCACGCCGCCAAATTTGCGGAAAGCGGGAACGTCTTTCAACTCGGTCTGGATCGCCAGTTGCAAATGATGGCCTGGGATACCTTCATGGTAGAATAGGGCCTCAACCTCAGTCAGCGGCATATCAGCCATTTTGTACAAATTGGCATAATAGGTGCCAGGGCGTGATCCGTCGGGGGCGGGGCGTTGATAAAAGGCTTTGCCGGCCGACTTTTCGCGGAATTCCTCGACCCTTTTGACCACCAGTGGAGCCTTGGGCAATGTTCCGAACCATTTGGGAAGAAGCGGTGTGATCGCATCCTGCGCCTTTTGTGTTTCCGCCAGATAAAGCGCGCGGCCTTCGTCGGTTTCCGGCGCGTAGAATTTCGGCGTCTCCCGCATATATTTGAAGAATGCCTGCAGATCCCCCTTCACACCCATCTTCTTTTGCACCGCGCCCATTTCACGATGAATCCGGGCAACCTGCGCCAGGCCCAGTTCGTGGATCTGGTCGGGAGTCATATTGGTGGTAGTATAGTTGGACAGCCGCTCGGCATAGTAGCCGGCACCATCGGGAAAGCGCCAGACACCGTCGTCCGTTCCCGCGACCTTTTCTTGCGCTGCCATTTCGGCAATCAGGGCTTCATAGGCTGGCTTGACCGCATCGTTGAGCGCCTGTGCCGCCTGCTCGACCAGAAGGTCCTTCTCGACTGCGCTAATGCCAAGTTTGGCGACCTTGGCTTTGAAATCAGCGTAGAGCGGCGCATCGGGACCTTCACCGAACGGCGCGCCGGTGATGACATTCCGTGCGTCGCTGATGACATAGGGGTAGACCCATTTGGGTGGCATGATGCCCTTGGCGGCGCGTGCCTTTGAAGAGGCGATGGCCTGATTCAAGCCGGGGCCTATGCCATAGAGGCGATTGATATAGGCCCGTGCATCCGATTTGCTATCGATCCGGTGTATGTTGATCAGAAAGGCCGGGATCTGGCTTTGCGCGCCGTTCATCTGGTCGAAGACATAGCCATAGTCATTATATTTGAACGCGGCGTTGGTGCGCGCGGCGCGCTTTTCGAACAAGCGGTAGGATAACCGGTTTTCCGGGCTAAGCTTCGCAGGATCAAAACGTGCGCGCATTTCCTTGAGTGCCGCCTGTTCTGCAGCATGGGCGCGTGCTTCGGCTTCGTCCGAACCATCGTCCCAGCGGCCATAATCGCTGTCCTTGATACCGCGGTACGACTTGGCGAGTGGCGATGTTGCCAATTGCTGTGCGTCATATTCCTCAAAGAACGCCATGATGGCGGCGTTCTGGTCTTGCTGATCCGCGGCTGCAGGGGCCACATCTTGTGCAAGTGCGGGGGTGCTGACACCGCTCAGCGCGAGGGCGAGCGTTGATAAGGCATAGGGTGCAAGGCGCATGGGATTCTCTCCGGTCAAATGATATGCCGGATGGTGTAACAGTCCTTTGCCGGAGGTGAAGGCTCTATTTCACGCCTTGTCGAACGGGCACCTGCTTTTGTCGATTGGTCGGGGCCGGTTCCGTGCCTAGCCGCTGTTGCGCAGCGCCGTTGCAATAGCGTTGATTGTCAGCTGGATGCCTTCCCCGATCCGCTCATCCGCTTCGCCCGCGCGGTAACGCTTCATGAGTTCAATCTGCAGAAGGTTGAGCGGCTCAATATAGGGCAAGCGCAAGCGTATCGAATTGTTCAGGGCAGGATGCGCTTCCAATAGATGCGCCTGTCCGGTGGCATCCAGCAAGCTGTCGCGTGCATCGTGCCAACCATCCGTGATGCGGCCGAACAACCGTTGCGAGAGCGCCTGATCCTCCACCAACCCGGCATAATGCGCCGCAATGCCCATATCCGATTTCGCGAGCACCATTTCCATATTGGCCAGGATCGTCTGGAAATAGGACCATTCCCCCGCCATCGCCTTCAACAATCCCTTATCGCCGAAATCGGCCAGGGCCTGCCCCGTGCCATACCAGCCCGGCAACATCACGCGTGCCTGCGCCCAACTGAACACCCAGGGGATCGCCCGTAAATCTTCTATCGCATCCGACGCTGTGCGGCTGGAGGGGCGCGAACCAATTTTCAGCGTCGCAATTTCCCCAATCGGGGTCATCTGGCGAAAGAAAGGACGAAAGCCCTCAGTTTCGTAAACCAATCCCCGATAATGGGTGAAGGCACGGGCCGACAACTCCGCCATGGCCGCCTTGAATCGGACAACATCCGCCTTGTCGATGGGGTCACTGGAAAGCGTCGCAAGCATCGTCGCCGAGGCCATGGTTTCCAGTGATGTCACGGCATTGTCGACCGTACCATATTTCGCGGCGATGACTTCGCCCTGCTCGGTGATGCGGATACGGCCTTGCACCGTGCCCTGCGGCTGCGCGAGGATGGCGCCGAAGGCTGATCCGCCTCCCCGGCCAACCGCACCGCCGCGGCCGTGGAAAAGCTGCATGGCGACGCCTGCTTCGGCAAAAACCGGGGCTAATGCGCTCGACGCTTCATATAATTCCCAGGTCGAGGTCAGGTAACCGCCGTCCTTGTTGGAATCGGAATAGCCGATCATCACTTCCTGATGTCCGCGCGCCTTTGCAAGCGCGCGCATAGGGGAAAGTGCAAAAAATGCTTTCATCGTAGCGGGTGCCGCCTGAAGGTCGGCAATGGTTTCAAACAGCGGCACCGACATGATGGTGGCGCTCGGCGTGCCATCTTCGCCGATCTGATAAAGTCCCGCCTGTTTCAGCAGAACATAAACCTCCAGCATGTCCGACACGCTTTCGGTCTTGCTGATGTTATAGGTAGTAATGGCCTGCCGTCCGAAATCCGTTTGTGCCTTTGCCGCTGCGCGGATGATCGCAAGTTCCTTGGCGGTCTCTTCGCTATATGCGGTCCAGGCGCCGGCGAGAGGACGGTTATGGGACAATTCCTCAAGCAGCAGGTCCACCCTGGCTTGCTCATCAAGCGCCGCATAGTCGTCGACGACGCCTGCTTTGCGCAAGAGCTCCGCTATAACCCGCTCATGCACGTCGCTGTTCTGACGCAGGTCGAGTGTTGCCAAATGGAAACCGAAAATCTCGACCGCCCGGATAAGACGCCCCAACGCCCCCCCGCTCGACAAGGCGCCGTCTCCATCTTTTGCCAGTCCCGCGGCCACCGTGACCAGGTCGGCACGCAACTCGTCTGGTCCGGCATAGGGTTCACCCGTCAAAGCCGACGGACGAGGCGGCGAATCGCCAATCAGTGCGACATGGGTGGCGGCCAGTCGGGCATAGATGCCCGACAGGGCCCGGCGATAAGGTTCATCGGCCCGGCTCGGCGCGAGGTCACCGCTTTTGTCGGCGAGCGCGAGAACCGATTCGGGCGTTTCGCTCATGCCGCTGGAAATGGATATCTCGGCACCCAGCTTGTGAATGCTTTCCAGATAATGGCGGATCGCGGTTCCGCCATCGCGCGTCACAGCATAACGCAGGGTTTCCGCATTGACGAAGGGGTTCCCATCGCGGTCGCCACCTATCCAGGTGCCGAGACGGACAAATCCCGGAGGTCGTGCGCCCAACGCCTTTTCCCAGCGCATATAGAGCTTGGGCAGCGCCGTTAAAAACACCTCTTGCATATAGGCACGGGCATTTTCGATTTCGTCGGTCACAAACAGCTTTTCACGGCGCAAGGGGCGCGTCTGCCACAGCAGGGCAATCTGCCGGTAAATGGCCGAATCAATGTCGTCGCCATCCGCCGTGCTGCTTTGTCCTTCATCGCGCATCGCCATTAATGCGGCGATCCGGTTCTTGTGGTCGATGATGCTCTTGCGCCGCACTTCGGTCGGGTGTGCCGTCAGAACCGGGACAATCAGACTATTGGACAGCATGGCGAGCAAGGCGTCGGGGCTGATCCCCTCATTCTTCAACCGCGCAAAGGCTTCCTCTACGGTCGCCCCTTCCTCATGCGCAAGACCCTGGCGATCTTCCGCCAGATTGGCGAGCAAGGAAAACAGCATGAAGCCCCGGACAAAGTTTAGCGTGTCGTCCAGATTGAGCGCGCCCAGACCCCGGTCGCTTTCCCCGGCCCCCTCGATCCCGCGAAAACGGTCGACGCTGGTGGAGCGGATATATTCGGTCTGACGGAACAGTTTTTCGCCCCCATAGGCGCGGATAACGTCGCCCAACATCTTTCCCAAAAGGCGGACATCGGGATTCTGCGAGATGGAGTAATTGTTCTGGCCGGTCATGATGCGTATTTGTGCACTGCAACAGACGCGCGCGCAAGAAAATGCGCGTCACCGGCCTAGGGAATAGCTATTCCCCGATCAGCCGGGACAACCTGTCAATTTCAGCATTCTGTGCCGCGATCGTATCGGAAACGGGTTGTTGCGCCTTGCTCAGCAGCGGGACGAGATTAGAGTCCGCTTTACCCTGTTCGGCAATTAGCGAATCAAACTCGCGCACAACTGCGATCGAATCGGCACGTGACTGGTCAAGGCGCGAGAGTTCGAGATGCGCATTCACCCAGCTTTCGGTACCTGGTGCGCTGCCGGATGCGCGGGATGCCAAGGTCTCTACCGCCGGCAACTTGCGTTGGTAATCGGCCTCCGCCGCGGCATGCCGACGGGTCAGGGAATCGACCTTGGTCTGCAATTGCGCCGACAGCTCAAGTGGTGCGGCTGGCGCTGCTTCGGGTACCGAAATCGGGGCTTTGCTCTCATAAGGACGCCGTTCGAGCGAAGGAAACTGGCCCTCAGTTGTGCTGCAAGCGGTAAGCAGGAGAGCAACCAGGACAGCGGGTGCAAGCTTGTTTATGGACATGCTCCTTGTCTAAGCCACCCCCTCCAACAGCGCAAGGGGCGCGCAATAGCGCAGAAAAGGCGGCAAAAGGCGTTGACAGAGGCGTTTTCCTAGACTAGCTGCGCCCCTTCTTGCGTGGCCTGTCGGGATTCGCCGTCTGGTACCACGCGTGAGCAACCGCGCTCCTTAAAAAGCGCTAAGCTGTAGAAACGGATGAGTTAGAGCCATGTTCGCTATCGTGCGCACAGGCGGCAAGCAGTATCGCGTCGCCGCCGGAGATAAAATCGCAGTTGAAAAACTGTCGGGTGAAGCGGGTGACAAGATCTCGCTGGGAGATATCCTGTTGGCCGGTGACGGTGACAAAGCGCAGGACGTAAACGGCCTGACGGTATCAGCGGAAATCATCGCGCAAGAGCGCGGCGAGAAGGTGATCGTTTTCAAAAAGCGTCGCCGCCACAATTACCGCCGCAAGCAGGGTCATCGCCAGTCGCTGACGCTTCTTCGTATCCTCGCTGTCGGCAAGGAAGAGAAGAAGGCTGCTGCACCGAAGGCTGAAAAGGCCGACGCGGCACCTGCGGCTGAAGCTGCACCCAAGAAAGCCGCTGCGCCGAAAAAGGCCGCAGCCAAAAAGGAAGCCTGAGCCTCGGCTCGGACAGCGCAAGGAGTTTAGACCATGGCACATAAAAAAGCAGGTGGTTCGTCACGTAACGGTCGCGATTCAGCAGGCCGTCGCCTGGGCGTTAAGAAGTTCGGTGGCGAAAATGTCATCGGCGGCAACATCATCGTGCGTCAGCGCGGGACCAAGGTTTATCCAGGCGCCAATGTTGGCCTTGGTAAAGACCACACCCTTTTTGCACTGACCGCCGGTCGCGTGCGATTCCATGCTGGCAAACTTGGCCGCAAATATGTGTCGGTGGATATGCCGGCCATGGCTGCCGAATAAGACGGACAATCGATGACGGGTTGTCCAGACGGATGACCCGGAAATCGCCAAAGGTGGTTTCCACCTTGAACAGGGAGACGGGTCAACCGGTCTCCCTTTCTTTTTGCCTCATTCTCCCTGTTCAAGTTTGCCCTGAGGGGACGATGTAACAGGACTGTCGCTTTGTTCTGCAAAGGGCGGCTCCAAGAAGCGGAGAGAGAAAATGTTCGCAAGAACCGAAAGATTGCTGCTGAGGCCAAGCTGGCCTGAAGATGCGCAGGAATTGCACCGGGCAATCGATGACGAAGCTATTGTTCGCAATCTGGCGCGCGCGCCATGGCCTTATAGCGTCGACGATGCCCGTTCCTTCGCGACCGCGACGCAACCCGTGCTGCTTCCGAATTTCATGCTGATGCTGCGGACTGATGGCGCACCCCGCCTCGTTGGCAGCTGTGGCTTAGGCGAACATAATGGCGAAACGGAAATCGGCTATTGGATCGCGCGTCCTTACTGGGGACTGGGTTTTGCAACCGAAGCCGGGCGGGCGGTGGTGCGCATCGCCGGCGCCCTCGGTCATAAGCGGTTGATAGCCGGTCATTTCACGGACAATCCCGCATCCGGCAGGGTGTTGCGTAAACTGGGCTTCAGAAGCACAGGCCAAGTGGAACAACGGCACAGCTTGGGCCGGGGGCAGTCTGTGGCCAGCACGCTTTACGAAAAGGAGCTGGCACCGACGGAAGGTGAAGATCGCCCCATGCGAAGCTCATTCGAGCATGACATGAGCCGTTATCTGAGCGAATTGCGCGCGGCTTAGGCCGCCGCAACCAGCGGTGCCAAAGCTGGCGCTTCGACGCGGGCACCATAACCCGCGCGCGACGCAGCGATGGAGGCGAGATCAGCCTCTCCCTGCGCCAGCAGCAAACGGTCATCAATATCCCATGGATGGTATCCGGGACGGAAGAATGCCGCCCAGGGGCGAAGAACATTCCGGCCAATACCGCCTTTTCCAAAGCCGGTCGCCACGACATTCTTGAGCGCCGTGAAAAAGCCATAGCCGTCCTGCCGCAACAGTTCGATCTGACCCAGCGTCCGGTTGATGAAAAAGCTGGTCGTCACCGCAAGCATGAAGAAGCTGCGCCAAAGATAACGGCGCGCTGAGCCCCAATCGCGTGTGGCATGGTTCCAGACATCAAAGGCAACGCCTTTATGCTCGACTTCCTCAATCGCGTGCCAAAGCCACAATTCGAGCATCTTGTTGTCGACGCCAGCGAGATGTTCGCGGTTCTTAAGCAGTTCGGCAGCAATGATCGCTGTGAAATGTTCAATGCACATCGTGGCCGTCAATTTCACATGGTCATTCGCATCTTCAAAGAAAGATACGAAGCCACGGATCTTCCGGTCCAGCGGCGCAATATCATATCCGGCGCCGATCAGCGCCTTGTTCATCGCCACATGTTCGCGGCTATGCCCCGCCTCTTGCTCAATGAAAGCCTCAACCTCACCACGCAGAGGATCCTCAACCCGGTCCACCCATGGCAGCAGGCTGCGAATCATGAAGGTTTCCCCATGCGGGAAGACAGCAGACAGAGCGTTGAAAAATGCAGTCGCAAAAGGGTCTTGGCGCACCCAATGCCGTTCGCTGAGTGCGTCCGAAGGCGCACGATAGCTGCGCGCCACAATGTCCGGCCGCTGATCGGGAGAAAGTTGGTTTAAGCCGGATGTTCTGGTCTCATGCATAACGTCTCTCTAGGCAGAGCGCATGAAATTCCGTTTAATGCCATTGGTTAACGCAGGATAAGGAATGCAAAATAGTCTATAATTATCAATGCAGTGGGAGTTCATTTGAGTAAACTGATCTTCTTCACCCCGTTAATGGATCAACGCATGCGCTTTGCAACTCCGTCCAACGCAACATCAACACGCCTCTCAAAACCAACTGGTGCATGGATATTTTCTCTGTGAAATCATTGCCCAATCGGACGGGCCACCTGCATAGCAGGATTGGACAAATAGATGATATTTCCACATGATGTTTGGCAAGGCGTGAATAGATGGGTAGGATTTCCATCCAAAGATAAGAACAAAGGGCATTAAAGTTACATGGCTATAGAAAGCACCAAGGTCGTGAATATCAAGGACGCTGCAATGCCCCGTCGGCTGAGTCCGGAAGCCAGCCGTTCCGCCGCTCTGGAAGCGGCACGTGAACTTCTGCTGGAAGCAGGGCCACAGGCCGTCACACTGAAAGCTGTGGCCGGGCGTATCGGACGCACCCATGCCAATTTGCTGCATCATTTCGGCTCTGCGTCCGGTTTGCAGCGCGATCTTGCCGCCTATATGGGCAACAGCATCTGTACGAAAATTGGAGAAGCCGTATTCCAGATGCGTGGTGGAGCCGTCACGCCGGATGAACTTGCGGATCTGATCTTCGACCATTTTGACCGGGAAGGCGCAGGTGCGCTTGCCTCCTGGATGCTGCTTTCGGGTAATGAAGATGCGCTCGACCCCATTGTCGAAGCCATCCATAATCTGGTGGACCAGATCGCCGAAGACGGCATGGCCGCCGATTCGCTGCACGAACTGACACTGGAAATGGTGCTTATGGCGCTGGGTGATGCGTTGCTGGGCGGGCCCTTATCAGCGTCACTCGGTTTGCCACGCGAGGCGGGACGGCAGATTGCGGGACGAAAACTGGCGGCCTCATTCGACGAATGGCAGGCGCGCAGCCAATCCGACAACGACTAGGTTATTTTAGCCCGCCTTATAGTGGCTCAGATACCAGTCAGCAAAGCGTTGCAGCCCTTCGGCCAACATGACCTTCGGCTTATACCCCGTCAACGCATGTAGCTTGGACACATCGGCGTAGGTTGCCGTGACATCACCCGGCTGCATAGGCCGCATGACCTTTACCGCTTCATGACCGATCGCTTTTTCCAACGTCTCGATCATTTCCATCAGCCCGACAGGGTGGCTGTCGCCAATGTTCAGAACGCGGTGTTCGCCGGTGGCGGGCGGATTATCCAGTGCCCCGATGATGCCATCCACAATGTCATCAATATAAGTGAAATCACGCGCCATCTTGCCATTACCGAAGACTTCGATGCTTTCGCCTTTCAGAATCTTCTGGGTGAAGCTGAAATAGGCCATGTCTGGCCGGCCCCATGGACCATAAACTGTGAAAAAGCGCAAACCCGTCTGCGGAAAACCGTAAAGGGTCGCATAAGACTGGCTCATCAATTCGCACGCGCGCTTCGTTGCGGCATAGAGCGAAACGGGACTCAGGGCCGGCTCGTCTTCGGTGAAGCCCGCTCCGCCCATGGGCTTGTCGCCATAGACCGAACTAGAGGATGCATAGACGAGATGCTCGAAATCGGGAGCATGGCGACAGGCTTCCATGACCGACAGATGTCCGGCCAGATTTGATCGTTCATAGGCAAAGGGATTTTCGATGCTGTAGCGCACGCCCGCCTGCGCCGCGAGATGAACCACCCGCCGTACGCCATTGTCTTTGACCAATTTGGCAATTGTTGCTGCATCCGCGATGTCGCACCGGACAAAGGTAAATTTGTCATGCCCTTCAAAGGTCGCAAGACGCGCTTCCTTTAAAGCAGGGTCGTAATAATCATTTACGATATCTATACCGATGACGGTTTCACCGCGTGCCAGAAGCCGGTGGGCAACGGCATGCCCTATGAAACCTGCTGCGCCGGTTACGATGATTGGTACGGTCATTGAAGATTTTCCTTATTGTCGGTCGCAGCGATAACGCCGGAATATAAAAATCCTGTTAGCGGCCTTAACTGGACCGCGAAACCATCATTTTGAGGGCCTTGAGCTTTGGGGTGACCATCGGAATGGTCAGCATCGTGCTGCCCACCGCCATCAACAGCAGCGCCGTGAATGTCTGGTTTGTGATAATGTCCTTATCCAGCAATATGTTTGCAAAGATGATCATGATCAACGCTTTGGTCTGAAGCAACCAACCTATCATTGATGCTTCGCCTTTCTCCCATTTGAGCAAGCGACCCGCCAGATGGATCCCCGCAAGCTTGCCGGCCACCGATGCGACCAGCAACAAAGCTGCCGCGCCAAAGACAATGACGCCGCCGACATCCCAATTGGTACGCAATCCCGTGCTCAAGAAAAAGACCGGCATGATCGCCAGAAGGACAGTCGCGCGGAAATAGTCCATGCGCTTCTGGTCAAAATATTTAGCATCCAGAACGACGCCCGACAGGAATGCCCCGACCATATAATGCAGGCCCGCCCAATCCGCGGCCAGTCCACAAACCGCGAGCCAGATCAGCCCGACATACCAGCGGTCGCTTTCCGCAATTTTGGGCATTAACCGGCGGATCAGATAGGCTGCGACTGCAAATCCGATCAGAAACGCGCCCTGACGCCCCATGCGTTCCCAATCGAGCAAAATCACCGCGAGCACCCCCCAGATGACGACATCATCCAGACTGGCATAACGCAAAATGCGTTGGCCAAGTGGCTGGCGCAATATTTCGAGCTTTTCCATGAACAGAATCAGAATGGGCAGGGCAGTGACCGCGCAGGCCATTCCGATGCCGACAATGACCTGCCAATATTGGCCCTTCTCGCCTGCCCAGCCTGATCCGGTTTGCAACAATATTGACGCAGCGACGCTTCCGAAAATAAGGGGAACGATCAAGGCAAGGCCAGCGGTTACACCGGTTTCGCGCCGTTTCTGCCATGCTTCTGAAAGATCGAGCTCAATGCCTGCGACCCACACAAATATCATCACCGCCCACCAGGCAACGCCGTTCAGCGCGCCGATAACTTCGGGCCGGAAGACAAAGGCATAATAGTCAGGAAAAAATGCGCCCATAATGCCGGGGCCCAGCAATATGCCACAAATGATCTGCACGACCACCAGTGGCGCATAATATTCGGTGCGCAGCAGGCGCCAAATCAAAAAGGGTACCGCGAAGATCAAGATCATCGCAATGAGATACACTTCAGTCAGCGTAATCTGTACCATAGGAGCGGCCCCAGTTTCCGGAGCCGGTATCTAGCAATTGGCGCTGGTTTGAAAAGCTGAAACTACAACGCTACATTCGTAATCTCAGGCGGCGCGACGCTGGTCCATGCTTTGGAGCCATGCCCGTGCCTGACGCTGTGCTTCGGCAATTTCGCGGGCCGTCATATCGTCCGAAATATCTGCCCGGCACATCATCGCCGCTTCACTGCCGTTTAGTGCAGCCAGGTTGAACCATTTATGCGCTTCGACCAGATCGACTTCGACGCCATTGCCGCCTGTCGAATAAGCCATGCCCAGATCATATAATGCATCTGCACATCCTTTGGCCGCGTCGGCCAAACGGCTTTCCATAAGAAAGTTCGCACTTTTAAGACTGTTGCCCATGTTATGTCCCCAAAATCCCTTGTTGAGGACAATCTCGCCAAACATGGCTAACAAATGGTTAACGAAATGGACAAAAATTATATCCGAAACGGATTGTAATCCGCGTCGGTCATATTGCGATATTGTCAATAAGCCGAGTTTTGCCGATTTTGGCCGCTGCCAGAAGGCGCGCGCTACGACCGTCATAGTGCGTAAGCGGCTCCAATGAGTGCGAATCAGCAAGGGCGAAATAATCGACATGCGCGAAGCCCGAACTCAGTATATCTGCGCTAGCCGCAGCCAAGGTAGACGCCACATCAGCGCCGCCACGGATGCGATCGGCCGCATCATGAAGCGCGCGGGGCAAAGCAAGCGCATTGCGCCTTTCCTCCACACTCAAATAGGCGTTGCGCGACGACAGAGCTAAACCGTCTTCGTCGCGCACGATGGGAACACCCCTGATTTCAAGGCCGAAATCAAGATCCAGAGCCATTCTGCGGATGACCGCCAATTGCTGGAAATCCTTTTCCCCGAAAAGCGCTACATCCGGCGTGACCTGATTGAATAATTTCGCAACGATCAAAGCGACCCCGTCAAAATGCCCGGGGCGCGCGCCACCGCAATAGCCGGCGCTGGGTCCGTCCACATGGACTTTTGTCGCAAATCCTTCAGGATAAATGGTCGCAGCCTGCGGCGCCCACAGAAGGGCAACCTCGGCCGCGCGCAAAAGGTCGGAATCACGTTCCAGCGTGCGGGGATAGGCGTCGAGATCCTCATTGGGACCGAATTGGGTAGGGTTTACGAAAATCGAGACAACCACAGCATCGGCGTGTCGCTTTGCCTCTTCAACCAAAGCCATATGCCCCGCATGCAGTGCTCCCATGGTGGGCACCAAGGCGATGCGCTTGCCGTTTTTACGTAGTGCTGCAATATTGTCTCGTAATAAGTCAAGCTGATTGTTGGTTTGCACGTGCGGTTCGCCTTGGTTATTGGCTCTTGAACATCGCCTATGCGAGATGCCTCCATGGCATTTCAAGGCAAATATCGAACAGGGACATTTTAAGGCACATGGCCGGGGCACATCATATCGTTTTCGCCAATGAAAAAGGCGGTACTGGAAAATCAACAACAGCCGTGCATGTGGCAATAGCGCTGGCTTCACGTGGCGCACGTGTTGCCTGCATCGATCTGGATTCACGCCAACGCACGCTTTACCGTTATCTTGAAAATCGCCGCGATACGATCAAGCGCCGGGGCATTTCCTTGCCAATGCCGGTATTCGAGGTGTTCGAGCATGATTCACAAGCAACACTGGAACGTCAGGTGGAACGGCTCGGAAAAGATCATGACTTCCTGATCTACGACACCCCGGGCCGCGACGATAAATATGCCCGTTTCGTGGCAACGCGCGCAAATACGCTGGTAACACCGATTAACGACAGCTTTGTCGACTTTGATCTGATCGGCCAGGTCGATGCAGAAAATTTCAAGGTGCGGCGTTTAAGCTTCTATGCCGAACTCATTTGGGAAGCCCGTAAGGAACGTGCGAAAGCCGATGGTGTCACCATCGACTGGGTCGTCGTCCGCAACCGGCTGCACAATATGGAAGCGCGCAACCAGCAACGTATGACCGATGCCATCGCCGAATTATCCAAGCGGGTCGGCTTTAGGTCGGTGCCGGGATTGAACGAGCGTGTGATTTATCGGGAACTGTTCCCATCGGGCCTGACGCTGATCGACAAGGGGCATTTGGGTCAGTTGGCCACCGCACATATCGTGGCAAGGCAGGAATTGCGCGAACTTGTAACCGGGCTGGCTCTTCCCGAACCACAGATAGCGACGCTCGTTTAAATGGGAATAGTGATCGCCCTTGTCCTTGCAGGTCTTGGTTGGGCGGTCTGGAAGGGAAAAGTGCACCGGCAGCAGTTACTGCCGCTGCTGCTCGGACTTGCGGGTGTCTTTCTTGCGGCGCGCGGCAATATAATAATCGGTGTGGCAGCTATCGCCGTTGCCGTGACATGGTATCGGGGGTTAAGTTGGCGCTTGTTTGGCACAGGCGCCAAACAGAGCGAGCAATATGGCATCGACAAGGCCCGTTTCCTGCTGGGCGTATCGCGCTTTGACACAGCCGAGCAGATTCGCAGCCGCCACCGCGCATTGATAACGCAGAATCATCCCGACACGGGCGGCAGTGCGGAGCGCGCGCGGGAACTAAATGAAGCGCGTGACCTTTTGCTAAGTGATTTGGAAAGTAAATCACGCTAATTGTCCGGCAAATTTTTCAAGGGAGTTTTCTGTGACCCATGTTTTTCATCCGACGTCGCTTCGTGAATATGACATTCGCGGGATCATCGGCGAAACCCTAGGTGCCGAAGATGCTTATGCCATCGGCCGCGGGTTCGGCACCTGCCTCGTCCGCGCTGGCGGCAAAAAAGCAGCGGTCGGCTATGACGGCCGGGTCAGCTCGCCCATGCTGGAAGAAGCATTGGTGCGTGGCTTAAATGACTGCGGCGTCGATGTTGTTCGCATCGGCATGGGTCCCACACCGATGCTATATTATGCCGAGGCCATATTGGATGATGTCGACGGTGGCATTGAAATAACCGGCAGCCACAATCCCGCCAATTATAATGGCTTCAAGATGGTCCTGCAGGGCCGCCCGTTTTTTGGCGCGGATATCCAGAAACTGGGCGCTATGGCCGCGGCGGGCGACTGGGTTTCCGGAACAGCCTCTTCGGAACATCTCGATATCCTTGACCAATATGTCGCCCGTGTCGCGCAAGCTGCACCGGATAAGCCATTCCGTATCGGTTGGGACGCTGGCAATGGTGCGGCAGGACCGGCGATTGAGAAGCTGGTGAAGATGTTGCCAGGTGAACATCATCTTCTGTTTGTGGATGTGGATGGCCAGTTTCCCAATCACCACCCCGATCCCACCGACCCCAAGAATCTGGTCGATTTGCAGCGGCTTGTCGCTGAAAAGAAACTCGATTTCGGAGTGGCTTTTGACGGCGATGGCGACCGGATCGGCGCGATTGACGGCGAGGGCCGCATTATATGGGGCGACCAACTGATGCAAATCTATGCCGAAGACGTCCTTGGCGACGTGCCCGGCGCAACGATCATAGCTGACGTCAAGGCGTCGCAGGCGCTGTATGACCGGATCGCGGCACTTGGCGGAAACCCGTTGATGTGGAAAACCGGCCACAGCCTCATTAAATCCAAAATGAAGGAAACAGGTTCACCGCTGGCAGGCGAGATGAGCGGGCATATCTTCTTCAAACATGAATATTATGGCTTTGACGATGCCATTTACGCCGCGGTCCGCTTGATGGCGGCTTCGGCGAAGCTCGGCAAAAGCGTCACCGAATTGCGCGGCGCGATGCCCGATATGATCAACACCCCCGAAATGCGGTTCCAGGTCGACGAAAGTCGCAAATTTGCCGTTATTGACGAGGTTCTGGCTCGGCTTTCGGCAGAGGGTGCTGACGTCAACAACACCGACGGCGCCCGCGTTAATACGCCGGACGGTTGGTGGCTGCTGCGGGCATCGAATACGCAAGATGTGCTCGTCGCCCGCGCCGAAGCGTCCAGCGAAGCGGGTCTTGACCGGTTGATGGCGCAAATAGACGCCCAATTAGCGGCATCAGGTCTGGAACGCGGAGAAACTGTCGGGCATTAAGCCCTTGTGACGCTCTCCCCGATCATTCGTGACTGGTTTACCGCCCGAGGCTGGTCGCCTCGGCGGCATCAGTTGGATATGCTAGAGGCTGCTGCGCAAAACCGGCATGCTTTGCTGGTGGCTGCAACGGGCGCTGGCAAGACATTGGCGGGATTTCTGCCGACCCTGAATGCGTTGGTGACCGACCCTGCTGAAGGCCTCCACACGCTTTACATCTCCCCGCTTAAAGCACTTGCCGTCGATGTCCGGCGCAATTTGTTGATGCCGATCGAAGAAATGGGACTGCCCATCCGGGTGGAAACACGAACCGGTGACACGCCGTCGGACCGCAAGCAACGGCAGCGGGTAAAGCCTCCGCATATTCTGCTGACAACACCGGAATCGCTGTCGCTGTTGCTCAGCCATGAAGACAGCGTCTTTCTGTTTTCAACGCTGCAACGCGTGATCATTGATGAGGTGCACGCCTTTGCCAATGGCAAGCGGGGCGACTTGCTCAGCCTGTCGCTCGCGCGCCTGCAGACGCTGGCGCCGCAGATGGAGCGCGTTGCCTTGTCGGCGACCGTTGCGGATCCCGACGACTATCGCGCCTGGCTCGCCCCCGATGGTGACATTGATCTGGTGCAGCTTGTGACCGGTGAAGCCGCGGCGGAGCCTGACCTCCAAATCCTGTTGCCCGAGGGGCGGGTGCCGTGGGCAGGGCACAGTGGCCAGCATGCGATTCCCCAATTGATCGAGGAAATTGGCCGCAACAACATCACACTGATTTTCTGCAACACCCGTTTTCTGGCCGAATATATATTCCAGAAATTATGGGACGCGAACGATCCCAAATATGCGATCGGGATCCACCACGGATCGCTGTCGATTGAGGCGCGACGCAAGGTCGAGGGCGCGATGGCCGAGGGCAGATTGCGCGCGCTGGTGTGCACGGCATCTCTCGATCTGGGCGTCGACTGGGGCGATGTGGACTGCGTCATCCAGATGGGCGCGCCGAAGGGTAGCTCCCGCTTGCTGCAACGTATCGGCCGGTCCAACCACCGCATGGACGAGCCGAGCAAAGCGATATTGGTGCCCGGCAACCGCTTCGAATATCTGGAGGCGCAGGCCGCTTATGATGCCGTCCATGAAGGCGTACGCGATGGCGAAACCTTTCAGCCCGGCAGCTATGATGTGCTGGCCCAACATGTCATGGGCATCGCCTGTGCCGGACCATTCGACGAAGCAGAACTGCTCACCGAAGTGCAATCAGCCCTGCCCTATTCCGCGCTGGATGCAGGCACATTCCACCGCGTCATCGAATTCGTCGCAACGGGCGGCTATGCGCTCAAGGCCTATGACAAGTTCCGCAAACTTGTTTTGCGACCCGACGGGAAATGGCATTTGGCGCACCCCAAATTCGCCGCGCAACACCGCTTCAACGCCGGAATCATCGTCGATTCCCCAATGCTGGATGTGCGTTTCCGCAACGGGCGCAAACTTGGCAAGGTGGAGGAAGGCTTTGCCGCCACGCTGACCCCCGGAAACCGTTTCACCTTTGCAGGCATGGCCCTTGAGGTTGAATCGATCAAGGATCTCGACCTGATCGTCCGCGCCTCGACCAAGCCTGCCAACACAATCCCCAGCTATATGGGCGCGCGGATGCCCCTGACCACCCATCTTGCCGACCGTGTCCGGCAAATGCTGACCGACAGGGCGGGTTGGGCACGCTTCCCCGACGATGTACGCGAATGGCTGGAGATGCAGGACTATCGCAGCCAGATGCCGGAAGCCGGACAATTGCTGGTGGAGACATTTCCGCACGACAAGCGGCATTATATGGTTGCCTATCCGTTCGAAGGTTGGAACGCGCACCAGTCACTTGGCATGTTGCTGACCCGCCGGATGGAGAGCCGGGGTCTGATGCCTATGGGCTTTGTGGCAAGCGACTATGCGCTGGGTGTCTGGAGCCTGAAGCCGATTATCGACCCGACGCCGCTATTTTCCGCGGACATATTGGCCGACGAGTTCATCGAATGGGTCGAAGGTAGCTATCTGCTCAAACGTGCTTTTCGCGAAGTGGCGGTTATCAGCGGGCTCGTGGAACGGCAGCATCCGGGCAAGCGCAAAACGGGCAAGCAGGTCACCTTTTCTACGGACCTGATTTATGACGTACTCCGCAAATATGAACCCGACCATCTGTTGCTGGAGGCCGCCTGGGCGGACGCGCGGGCGCGGCTGACCGATGTCGGGCGTCTTGGTAATCTGCTCGACCGCGCCGCCGACACGATGCTGCATGTCGACCTAGAACGGGTCAGTCCGTTGGCAGTGCCTCTTTTGGTTATGATCGGGCGGGAAAGCGTGGCGCAGGGGTCGGTCGATGACGAGTTGCTGCTGGAGGCCGAAAGTTTGGCTGGCGTGGCGATGACGCCTTAAAACCAGAGGTCACGCACGCAGCGCCCGTCGCTTGGCAGATCATCAAAGCTGTCGAGCCCGTCGAAATGGTCGATCATAAGATCGGCTACTGCATCGGGCTCGCACAAGCGGACATTTACTGCAATGCGACGGCGTCCATCCTCTTCCAGCCGCAATCCGCGCCAACACACAACGCATCCGCAGTGCGGGCAAAAATGTATTTCCAAGGCGGGATCGGCTTTCCCCGGCCTTTTGTAAGTGCTGGTTTCGCCTTCAACCCGAATGCGTTCATTCTCATAATCATATGCCCAAAGCGCGCCGTAGCGACGGCAAAGGGTGCAGTTGCAGGCGGTGATGGACCCCGGATCGCCGCTCAGGGTCCAGCCTGTTTTGCCGCAATGGCACGAACCTTCAAGCGAGCGATCCTGCATCCTTCGTCTGCCGTCAGTTCAGCAAATTCTGTTTCCAGAACAGCAATGTCGTCCAGAATTGGTAGTCGACATTTTCCTTTTTCGCAAAGCCATGCCCTTCATTCTTGCCGAGCAAATGCCAGGCGACACCGCCCTTGTCGCGGATGGCCTTGACGATCTGGTCGGCTTCGGATGCTGGCACGCGAGGGTCGTTACCGCCGGTAACGACGAACATCGGCTTTGAAATTTCGGCTACCCGCGTCAGTGGCGATATTTCGAGAAGCTTTGCCCGCTGCGCCGGATCACGCTCATCCCCATATTCCACGCGGCGCAGGTCGCGGCGGTAGCTTTGGGTGTTTTCGAGGAAGGTCACAAAGTTCGAAATGGCCACAATGCAGTTCGTCGCCCGCAGCTTGTCCTTATACTGCACGGCCGCCGCATAGCACATATAGCCGCCATAGGATCCACCTGTCAGCCCGAAGCGGCCGGCATCCAGACCCTTGTCCTTGCCCAGCACGTCGAGAAACGCGCCCATGTCCTTGACCGAATCTTCGCGCTTGAACGGACCATTGTCGAGGCTAACGAAGGTTTTGCCATAGCCTGTCGACCCCCGCACATTGGGGTAGAATATCGCGACGCCCATCTCATTCAGCAGATAGTTACTGCGTCCCTGGAAACCGGGGCGCGACTGGCCTTCGGGTCCGCCATGGACATTCATGATCAAGGGGCGCTTGCCGGGGAATTTCGCGGCATCGGGGCGATACAGAAATCCGGACACTTCAAGGCCATCGAAGCTTTTGACCTTCACCAGTTCCGGTTCGACATTTTTGGATACATCCAGACCGCCCGTTTCGCTTTCGGTCCAACGGGTCACCTTCAACGATTTCGGATCGATGCTATAGGCATCTGCGGCACTACGGGCCGAGGTGAAGGTGATTCCGATCTCGCCCCACTCGGAGATATCGAAGCCACCGACAATCCCGGCTGGCAATCCTTCGACGACGCGCACCTTATCGGTCTTGGTGTCGAGGATCTTGACCTTGCTCATTCCAGCCTCGTTCGTGGCGTAGACGATGAAGCTGCCGTCGGGGGAAATATCGAACGCATCGACATCCCAGCTTTCTTTCGGCCCGCGTGCGGTAAAGGCGCCCGTCTTCGTATCGAGCGTGCCCAGCCGCTGGAAATCCGAACCTTCATCCGACGTCACCCAAAGCGTGCCGTCTGGGGCAAATTCCCCGCCGCCATAGGCAATGTCTTTGGCATGATCGCCAACGGGCGTCATTTTGCCAGTCGCAAGGTCGAGCAGCGAGATGTCGACATTAGTCACCGACACATATTGCGCGACCAAGGCGGTCTTCTTGTCGGGTGCAAAATCCGACACAGCCCAGCCGCCGCCCTTGACCTCGGCCACCATGCGGTTCGTGGAAGGATCGCGCGGGTTCATCACATAAATATCGCTATCGGTCCCGTTGCGCCGCGTGGAGGTATAGGCAATCAACTCGCCATCCTTGCTCCAGGCGTTCAGGCCATTGCGGCTTTTGCCGTCCGTCAAAAGATTGAGCTTGCCGTCTTTGAGGGCAAAGATCTGGAAAAATTCATTTCCACCCACATCTTTCTGCACCAGCAGGACATCGCCCTTTTTCGGCGCCCAGCTGCCATTGCCAACGGGTTCGGCTTCAAAGCTGATCTGCTTACGGGCCATCATCGGTCCAGCAACGCGGTGCAGCTGTGCCGTGTTCGCAAAACGGGTCGCGACCAGCATTGACCGATCGGAGGGGTGCCAGCCAACAAAGCCTGCCGTGCGGAATTCCATGTAGGGCCGCGTTTGGGCGGGCAGTTCATCCGGGACAGGCGGCAAACCATCGGCGACAAGCGCGTCCGGCTTCGGCGCATCGGCCAGGGCAGGCGACATCGGCAAGGCCAAGGCGGCCAACAGGAGTAGTTTCTTCACGGCAATCCCCTTCTCTCTTCGAATGACAGTGGGGCTAACCGAGGCTGCCCTCCATCGCAATTGGCTGCCCATGCCGCCTTCGACAAAGCCCAGATGCGCTTCGACCGACGGCGACTTGTGGCGGCATGTAAAGAAGCCTATCATGTGCGTAGGAGATGGAGAAATGAAACATATTACCCTCGCGGTTTTTTCCACTTTTGCTTTTTTAAGCCCCGCTTCCGCACAAGACGATGTTACCGCAAACGCAGCCGAGCCGGCCGCTATTGTTGAACAATTCGGCATTGACCGTAGTGACCGGATGACGGTTCAGGTCCAGGTGAACGGAAGCGCGGCCGTACCCTTCATCGTCGATACCGGCGCCGAACGGACGGTTATCGCCAATGATCTGGCGCGCGATCTGGCGCTGGAATCCGGGCCCACACTGACGCTGGCGACCATTTCGGGCAAAACGCAGGTCAATTCCTTTTACATCGACAAGCTGACGACGGCGGCAGTAAACCTCGAAGGTGTGGAGGCACCCGGGCTCGAACGGTCCAATCTGGGTGCCTATGGCCTACTGGGTATCGACAGTTTGGAAGACAACCGCGTCCTGCTCGATTTCGCCAGCCAGAAGATGGATGTATTGCCGTCACGCCGCACGCGCGGGAAAACCAAGCTGGAGAACGGCATGATCGTCGTCAGCGCTAAGCGCAAAGCCGGACGAATGATCCTATCCAGTGCCAAGATTGACGGCATACGGGTCGACATCATTTTGGATACCGGCGCGCAAAGCAGCATGGCCAATATGGCGCTTCGCGACAAGCTAAAGCGGCGGCACCGCACAGTCGATTTTACTCCTGTGAAGATGAAGAGCGTCACCGGATCGATTCTGAACGGCGAGTTCACCCAGCTGAAGGAAATCGAAGTCGGCGGTCTGACCATCAATGACCTGCCGATCACCTTTGCCGACAATTACGCCTTTACGGCCTTGTCGCTCAATGACCGTCCCGCGATCCTGCTGGGTATGGATGCGCTCAAATTGTTCGACCGCGTTCTGATCGATTTCGGCAACCGCAGGGTCGGTTTTGATTTACCCAAAGGCGTATCGCGCGCGACCCCTGCACGTCTGGCAGCTGCTTACTGACGACCGCTTGCCACATCATGGCTTAATCCGCATAGGCGGTGGCGATGACACGGACATTTTTATTCGGCGGGCACAGTTTCGAGGTAGCGGGCGATGCCGCGCTTTACTGGCCTGAACACAAAATGCTGGTCGTTTCAGATCTCCATCTCGAAAAGGCGAGCGCCTATGCCGCGGGTGGACAGATGCTGCCGCCTTATGACAGCCTCGCGACGCTTGAACAGGTGGCTGCATTGGTGCGGCAATTCAGGCCCGCGACTGTTATTTCCCTTGGCGACAATTTCCATGACACCGATGGCGAGCGGCGGCTTCAGGGAAGCGCAGCGGCGCTGCTGCAGCAACTTGTGACGTCCGTCCGCTGGATTTGGGTGACCGGAAACCACGACCCCGATGTGCAGGGCCATTGGGGCGGCGAGGCGGTTGAATCGTTGCCATGCGGCAATGTGATATTCCGGCATGAAGCGCTTGGGGAGGAAGAAGGGCCTGAAATTTCGGGGCATTTCCATCCTAAATTCCGGCAGGCCGTCCGCGGCCGTCACGTGTCGCGCCGCTGTTTCGTCCGGAGCGCGCGTAAATTGGTTATGCCTGCCTTTGGCGCGTTGACGGGCGGACTGGATGTACGGGACCCAGCGCTGATCGCGGCGTTCGCCTGCTCGGATGCGGAGAAGATCGAGGCGCTCGTGCCGACGCGCGACGGGATTGCGCTTTTTAACGTACCGGCATTACCCGCGCTCGCCAAATAAAGCGCTGCCAACACGGATATGTGTGGCGCCAAGCATGATCGCGGTTTGATAATCACCGGACATGCCCATGCTCAAACCGTCCAGACCGTAGCGCGCCGACAATTCAGCAAGCAGCGCGAAATAGGGCGCTGGCTCGATATCTGCGGGCGGCAAACACATTAGCCCGGCGACCGGAATGTTCTCGGCCTTTGTTGCAGCCAGAAGTTCGGGAAGCGCCTCGATAGCGCAGCCCCCCTTTTGGGGTTCCGCACCGATATTCACCTGGATGAAACAGGGCAAAAACCGGCCTTGGTCACGCATGGCCTTCCCCAAGGCCGTGGCAAGCGAAAGGCGATCGAGCGAATGAATGACATCAAACATGCTGACTGCTTCGGCGGCCTTGTTGGACTGCAATTGTCCGATCAGGTGGAGAACAATCCCCGCATCCAGCTTTTTCAACTCAGGCCATTTTGTCTGGGCTTCCTGAATACGGTTCTCGCCGTAGCTCTGATGTCCGGCCCGGATGAGCGGTTCTATTTCGCCAATGCTTCGGGTTTTGGACACGGCGATCAACGTGATGTCCGCTGGGACGCGAGTGGCAAGCTTTGCAGCAGCCGACATCTGTGCCGTGATTTCATTCAGCCGGCTCTGCGCCGTTTCGCGTATCGCTTCCTGCATAGTGCGGCGCTATAGGCAAGAGGATGCGTCGCCGCCAGCCCCTTCCAACACTTTGGCTTATGACCGATACGCGTTTCGGCGATGGGTTGCTGGATGCGATCCGCCGATTACCGGTCCGGTCCGGCGTTATCTTCCGCCATTATGATATGGACCCATCGGAGCGCCACGTCCTGTTCCGCAAAGTCGCGCATGTCTGTCGGCAAAGGGGGCACATGTTGCTTCTGGCGGGGGACGCTCGATCGGCTTCAAAATGGCGGGCGGACGGTTTTCACCAGCGCTCGGCTGGACCGCGCAGGTTGTTCCACACGGCACCGGTCCACAATCGGCAGGAGCTTGCAGAAGCCCGGCGGACAGGTGCCGATGCCGTGCTGATCTCGCCGCTATTCCCGACCGCAAGCCATCCGGACGCCCCCGCCCTCGGGCTCATGGCGTTCAACCTTCTCGCACGGCAAGCAAAGGGGGTGGCCGTTATCGCTTTAGGAGGAATGAGCAGGGGAAAAGCAAGGATGCTTCACCCTAAGCGAATTGACGGATGGGCAGCGATAGATGCGTTCCGCATCATTTACGAAGATTAGAAGCGGATTTTGGTTCCGACATAAACCGCTTCGCTGTCCTTGCGGTTATCTACCCTTGGCAGCACACGGTCATTTTCGCTTTCGTAGCGAAGACCAGCTGTCACATCAATTTTGCGGCTGATCGAGAAGCTGCCGCCGACGTCAAGCTTATAGTCGCCGGACGCTGCACTACCCCGTGCGGGTGGTGCGACTTCGCGATTTTGATCAAGCTTGATATTCGTGCTGAACTTGCTTGGCTTCTTTCCGCTGTCATCCAGACGGAAATTGCCACGGCCGAGTTCGCTCAAAGGAACTTTAGCCGACAATTTCGGGGTCGATGGCAATGCGAAACCCTGCCAGCCTTTGGATGCGGACAGACGGTAATCAACGGTCGAAAGCCGGATGGCTTTTCCTGCGCCCGTTTCTGAGGTCGAAAGCGCACTGCGCACCGAAACCGCGCCGGCGGTCAAACGGCTGTTTGCGCGGGCGGCAACAATGATCGTACGGCTGCGCGATGCGTCCGCGCCGGCCAGCGTAAACGGAAACCGGTTGCTGTCTTGGCCTTTCGTCGCGGCAAAGCGCGCGGCAAGGCGGCTATCCACGCCTGATGGTGTGAAGGTATTGAGCCAATCTTTCGCTGTCGATTTTGTTTGTTCAACGGAATCGGCGGCCCAGGCAGGCATGACCAGCGGCGACACGACAAGCGAGCCCGTTGCAAGCAATGCTGCTGCAAAAACGGCGTTCTTCCGCCGGAAAGGCTTACCTATGCTCATCACAGAACCAAAACGACTCCCTGTTCTTCACTTGGTATAGGACTAAATCGCGCAAATCAAAAGCGTCGATACCGATTAATCTGAATTAGAACGCGATTTTTGACAATATGTTGCACGATATCCACAAAGTCTGTCCGGCATTCATCATGGCGCGTTTCGAAACTCGTTGGTTCAGCACCCAGAAAGCTTGCTCAAGCCAGCAAGGCGTTATAGAGGTTCCCCAGAAATTCATCGTTCAAGGACATTATATGCGCATCTCTCGCCTGGCACTTATCCTAGCCTCTGGCACTATGTTGTTGTCGGCGTGCGGAGGCACGGCGCGCCCGAAGGCTGATCTGGCGGCAAGTCAGGTAACCACAATCGGCGTAAACAGCTATTTGTGGCGCGCTTCGCTCGATGCACTGTCCTTCATGCCGCTCGTCCAGACCGATTCGGCTGGTGGAGTGATTGTGACCGACTGGTATGTTAACCCGCAAAGCCCGGGCGAGCGGATCAAGCTGACCGTTTCAATCCTGGACCAAGACCTGCGCGCCGATGCATTGCGCGTCGCGGGCAGCCGTGAAGTTTCGCAAAACGGTCAATGGGTTGCCGCGCCCCTGCGGGCAGCAACCGTGCAAAAGATGGAAGCCATCATTTTGACCAAGGCCCGTGACCTTCGCCGCACGTCCATAAGCGGATAATCGATGAGCCAGCCTGACCGTTTCAACCCGCACGTCGCCGACGCGCGGTGGCAGAAGATTTGGGAAGACCAGGCGAGTTTCGTCGCCGATGACACCTCGCCCAAACCGCGCAGCTATGTGCTGGAAATGTTTCCCTACCCGTCAGGGCGTATCCACATCGGACACGTCCGCAACTACACGATGGGGGACGTCCTAGCCCGTTATAAGCGGATGACCGGACATGAAGTTCTGCATCCCATGGGCTGGGATGCGTTCGGTATGCCGGCTGAAAATGCCGCCATGGAAAAGGGCGTGCATCCGGGCGGATGGACCCGTGACAATATCGCCAATATGAAGGCGCAGCTGAAGCGGCTCGGCTTTGCCATTGACTGGACGCGCGAACTGGCGACTTGTGAGCCGGAATATTACGGCCATGAACAGGCTCTGTTCCTCAAGCTCTATGCCGCTGGCTTGGTTTACCGCAAGGAATCCGCCGTAAACTGGGATCCGGTCGACATGACCGTTCTGGCCAATGAGCAGGTGATTGACGGCAAAGGCTGGCGTTCGGGCGCGCCTGTCGAACGGCGCAAACTCAGTCAGTGGTTTTTGAAAATCACCGATTTTGCGGACGAACTGCTCGAAGGCCTTTCGTCGCTGGACCAGTGGCCCGACAAGGTCCGGTTGATGCAGGAAAACTGGATTGGTAAGTCGAAGGGCTTGCGCTGCCGCTTTGCATTTCCCGGATCGAGCGGCGACGGCATTGATGTGTACACGACCCGTCCCGACACCATGTTCGGGGCGAGCTTTGTGGCGATTGCTGCGGACCATCCAGTAGCGCAAAAGCTCGCCACCAACGCCCCTGAATTGCAGGCCTTTATCGAAGAATGCCGCAAGGGCGGGACAACTGCCGCCGATATTGAAACGGCGGAGAAAAAGGGATTCAATACCGGCCTGACCGTTGAGCATCCGCTGGACCCAAGCTGGCATCTGCCGGTCTATGTCGCCAATTTCGTGCTGATGGATTATGGAACCGGGGCGATTTTCGGCTGTCCGGCACATGACCAGCGCGATCTGGATTTCGCGCGCAAATATGACCTGCCGGTCACGCGCGTTGTATCGGACGGGGATATCACAGACAGCCACTTCGCCGGGGACGTCGCCTATACAGGCCCCGGCACTATCGTGAATTCCCATTGGCTGAACGGCCTTTCCGTCGAACACGCAATTGCCGATGTCATTGCCAAGGCGGAATCCGAAGGCTGGGGCAAAGGGCAAACGCAATACCGGTTGCGTGACTGGGGCGTCAGCCGCCAGCGTTACTGGGGCACGCCCATTCCGATCATCCATTGCGACACCTGCGGTGCGGTTGCCGTGCCCGAAGCGCAATTGCCGGTAAAGCTTCCCGAAGATGTCACATTCGACATCCCCGGCAATCCGCTCGACCGCCATCCGACATGGAGCAAAGTCGACTGCCCGCAGTGCCACAAGCCTGCGCGCCGTGAAACCGACACGCTGGATACCTTTGTCGATTCCAGCTGGTACTTCATCCGCTTTGCCAGCCAGCCCGATGACAAGCCATTTGATCGTGCCGTCGCCGAAAAATGGCTGCCGGTGCAGCAATATATTGGCGGAGTGGAACATGCGATCTTGCATCTTCTCTATGCCCGATTCTGGACGCGTGCCCTCAGTCATATCGGCATGATTGACGTCAAGGAGCCTTTTGCTTCGCTATTCACGCAAGGGATGGTGACGCATCAGACATTTCAGGATGCCGACGGCAAATGGTTAAGCCCAGAGCAGGTTACCCGTTCAGGCGACAATTGGACAATCGCCGAAACAGGCGCGCCTGCAACGGCCGGCCGCATCGAGAAAATGTCCAAGTCGAAGAAAAATGTCGTCGATCCCGATGACATTGTCGACCAATATGGAGCCGACGCCGTGCGCTGGTTCATGCTGTCGGACAGCCCGCCCGAACGTGATCTGGAATGGTCCGAGGCCGGTATTGAAGGTTGCTGGCGCTTTGTTCAGCGCCTTTGGCGTCTGACTGGCCAGGTCAGTGGTGCCGAAGGCGAAGACAAGGCGCTGCTGCGCAAAACGCATCAGGCCATTTCAAGCGTCGGCGCGGATATCGAAGCGTTGTCCTTCAACAAGGCCGTGGCGAAAATTTACGATCTGGCAAATGCCATCGAGAAAGCTGCCCCGTCCGCATCGCGCGACGCCGCTATCAAGACCATCCTGCTTTTGTCCGCCCCGATGGTGCCGCATTTGGCGGAAGAGGCCTGGACAAAATTGGGTGCGGGCTTGATCGCCGACGCATCCTGGCCCGATGTCGATCCCGCATTGCTGGTGGAAGATGAAGTCACCATCGCGATTCAGGTCCAGGGCAAATTGCGCGATACGTTGACGGTGGCCAAAGGTCTTGGCCAGGACGATATGCAGGCGCTTGCGCTTGCCAGCCAAAAGGTCCAGCATGCCATTGGAGATGCGGAGATCCGCAAGGTCATTGTCGTACCGGACAGGCTGGTCAACATCGTAATATGAGACATTTGCTCGCTTTGATTTTGGTAAGCCTGACGCTGTCCGCATGCGGGTTGAAGCCGCTATATAGTGGCGGGTCGACAGGCGCTGTCGCCTCCACCTTGGGCACGGTCATGGTGGAACCCATCGCCGGCAAAAATGGGTGGCTGATGCGTAATGCCCTGAACGATCGGTTGGGATCGGCCCAATCCACGTCGGCCAAATTCCGTCTGGTTGTGGCTTTGGATGACCAGATTGAAGGCTTCGGTGTGCGCGCCGACGATACCGTCACCCGTGAACGGCGCACCTTGCGTGCGCGCTACCAGCTTATCTCGCTTACGACCGGCGAAACCGTGTTGGATGCGACGGCCGGGGCGGATGCCGGTATCGACGTGGTCAGTTCGGAATATGCGACCATTGCCAGCGAAAACACCGCGCTCGAAAATTTGACCCAGCGTGTCGCGGACCAGATTGTCACGCGCCTCTCGCTCTACGCAGGCGGCGAATGAGCAACGCCAAGGAACGCGGTTTCATAAGCGCCATTACAACGCGATCCGATATTCGGCTGTTCTTCATTTTTGGTCAGGACGAATCGGCAATTGCCGATATTGCAAGCCAGATGGCGGCGCAGTTAGGCGGTGCCGAGCGCATCGATATCGACAGTGACCGCATCCGCAATGACCCCGCGCTTTTGGCCGATGAAGCCTCCGCATTGTCGCTATTTGGCGACAAACGCTATGTCCGGGTCAACTTCCGCCGCGAAGAAGCATTGGCCGCGGTCGAAAACCTGCTTGAACTGGACAGTTGTGTAAACCCGGTGATCGCGACCGCCGGAAACCTGACTAAGACCAGCAAATTGCGCAAGTTGGTGGAAAGTCATCCGCGCGCCTTATCCCATATCTGCTATCTGCCCGAAGAGACCGACGCCGCTTCGGCAGTGATGGGCTATGCCGCCACCGTCGGCTTGAAACTGGACCGGAGCCTTGCCGCACGCATTGCCCGCTATACCCATCAGGATCGTAAATTGGCGCAGGCGGAAATAGAGAAGCTGGCGCTTTATTATGACGCATCGCCGCAGCGGCCCGCGACCGTCGATGTCACCACTTTTGAGGCTTTATCGGCCGAAACGGGTGAGGAAAATGTCAACGGCCTGATCAACCAGATCATGAATGGCGACTTGCGCGGCACAGGGCGTGAACTGGTTTCAGCCCATAATCTGGGTGTGGATGCGATCCGTATTACCCGGGCACTTCAACGCCGCGTGACCTTGCTTGCTGCCTTGCGGGCCAAGGTCGACAAAGGATCCAATCCCGGCGCTGTTGTGAAGGCGACGCGGTCGATTTTCTGGAAGGATGCAGACGATTTCGTTAACCAGTTGGGTCGTTGGACGTCCGTTCGTCTGGTCGGCTTAAATGGTCATCTGCTCGATCTGGAATCCAAGCTCATGAGCGTGCGGGAGGGTCTTGGCGTCATCATATTGGAAGAGGAATTGATCCGGATTGCGCGGGCTGCAGCGCGCAGCCGGTAAAGTCATTCATATTGAGCGGTAATGGGTATCCGTGCACGAAAAGTGCCCGATGCGTTCCCCTGCACCACCAATTTGCCGCCAAAGGAAAAGCTCAGGCGACCTTCGCGATCCAGTCGCGGATTGCCGACAATGCTGGCGCGCAGTCCGACGATCTTGATAACGGCACCAGTCGATGACGTCATATTTGCGGTTTGCGGCATATCAATGCGAATGGCCCGGCCGGGTTCACCGCGCACAATTGCGGTGCCCGCAAAAGCGGGACCGCCCAGATCAATGATCGATCCATCGACGCGACGACTTCCATTATGGGGGTCCACATCAATCTGGCCGCCACTGCTACCCGAAAGCGCCGCACGGCTGAAGTCGAGTTGTGTGGTGATGTCTATGGAGAGAGGTGCCGCTTTAACCGTTGAAACTTGGGTGCTTTCTAACGTTTTCGTGCACAGCAGACAGGGTTCCTCACCCGCAGCCACCAGCAACGGCAAAAGCATCAACACGGTCAAAGCGCGGCGCTTATGATCTGGTCCTATCACAGCCTTTTTACATTAGCGGCTTTATGGTAAATGTTAGGTTAAACCACGGTCTTGAAGAACAGCACTCACCCCACCATCTCCATGGTCTGAAAGGCGGAACAATGGAAAAAATTCACAAGAGCGATGCGGAATGGCGGGCGGAATTGGACCCTGTGCAATATCATGTCCTGCGCGAGGCTGGGACAGAGCGGGCCTTTGCGGGAAAACTGACCGATGAGAAACGTTCCGGTGAATTTCGCTGCGCAGGTTGCGGCACGGCCCTGTTCGTATCGGACACCAAATTCGACAGCGGTTCAGGTTGGCCCAGCTTTACCGCACCTGCCGATCCGGAAGTTGTCGAGGAACATCGCGATATATCCCACGGTATGGTCCGCACCGAAGTGCGCTGCGCCGCGTGCGAAGGACATCTGGGTCATGTATTCCCCGATGGTCCCGGGCCAACGGGCTTGCGTTACTGCATCAACAGCGCTGCGCTTGAATTCGACCCCGAATAACTTGGTCCTTGTCCCCGAATCCCATTGGCGATAACAACGCCCCCAATGGCATCTGCATACACTCCAAATAGCGGACGAGGCTCATTCATGGTCTGGGTTATTCGTCTTTTAAAAATCGGTGTTGGCGCGTTACTTCTGGGGCTGATGGTGCTCGGCATATTCGTTGCCGTCGCCCGCGGAGAAATCGACAGTTTCGAAGATCTGAAGGCTTCGCCCAATGGCCAGATGATCCGCGTGCGCGCTGCGGACGGAACAGTAATCCAGTCCTTGGGGCCAAGCTTTGGTCGTTGGCTTACCTTTTCACAGCTCCCGACCGAGATGAAAGAAGCGATGGTCGCTGTTGAGGACCGCCGCTATTATATGCATCCGGGCGTCGACCCTATCGGCATTACCCGCTCCTTTTACGTGCGCGCAATTGAAGGGCGCTGGACGCAGGGCGGGTCCACCATCACGCAGCAGCTTGCCCGCAACATCTATCTGAATAATAATAAGGAATTCGGCCGGAAGATCCGTGAGATAATTCTCGCACTGGCCATGGAAACGAAGTTTTCCAAGGAGCAAATACTCGAGCTTTATCTGAACAAGGTCTATTTCGGTGGTGGCGCCTATGGTGTTGATGCCGCGAGCCGCAAATTCTTCGACCATGGCGCAGAAGATCTTTCTCTTGCCGAAGCCGCCATTATCGCAGGGCTTGTGAAAGCGCCCTCGCGCTATTCGCCGACCGCGGATGCAAAGGCAGCGCTCGACCGTGCGGGCGTGGTGGTTGAAGTGATGCAAGATGCCGGCATGATCACGGCCGAACAAGCCGCGGCGGTGAAGCCGGCCCAAGTCAAGATTGCATCCGAACCGCCACAGGATAGTGTCCGTTATTTCACCGACTGGGTATTGCCGCAGCTTGATGGCCTGATCGACGAGACAGAGAAACCAATCGATGTATGGACCACGCTCGACCTGAAAATGCAGCGCGCGGCAACCAAGGCAATCGTCAATAATGTGCCGAAAGGCGCTCAGGGTGCATTGGTGGCCATTGATCGCGACGGCGCGGTAAAGGCCATGGTGGGCGGGACCGATTATGTGACCAGCAACTATAACCGCGCTGTGACCGCCGTTCGGCAACCGGGATCGGCGTGGAAGTTGTTCGTCTATCTGACGGCGTTGGAATCAGGCTTCCGTCCCGAAGACAAGGTCGTCGACGAACCCGTCGAAATCGAGGGTTGGCAGCCCAAAAACAGTGGCGGCAATTATGCCGGCGAGATCACGCTGCGCACCGCATTCGCCTATTCCAAAAACACAGTGGCCGCAAAAATTGGCGAAGAAGTGGGCACGAGCAGCATTGCCAATATGGCGCGGCGCTTCGGTATTACGACGCCGATCAACACGCAGCCATCCATGGTGCTTGGAACTTCCGAGGCGCGCGTAATCGATATGACTCGTGCCTTTGCCGAAGTGGCCGCCAAAGGCCGCAGCCTGACGCCCTACGGCATTTCCAAGGTCACCACGATCGATGGGGATGTGATCTATTCGGCCAAGCCGCAGAAATCGATCCAGTTGGTTGAAGAATGGGTTGCAGGCGGGATGACCGATCTGATGCAGACCGCCGTTGCAACCGGAACTGGACGGGCAGCGAACATTGGGCGGCCCGTGGCCGGTAAGACCGGCACGACGACCAGCAATAAAGACGGCTGGTTCCTCGGCTTTTCAAGCGGCTTGACCACAGGTGTCTGGATGGGCCGCGATAATGCGCGTGCCGTCGGCGGTTTGGAAGGCGGACGTGCACCGGCGCAGGCCTGGGCGGCCTTCATGCGCATCGCTGTCGCTGGCCGACCGGTCGAACAATTCGCCACCGAAGTCACCTTCCCTGAGCGTCTGGAAGACGAGGAGCTTTTGGGTGAAGATGGCGAGCCTCTGCTTCTGGACGAAAATGGAAATCCGATAGAAGGCGTTCCCTCCGTCGATGACCCCGGATTACCCGACGTCACACGGCCCGAACAGCTGGATGACGAGTTTATCGATAAAGCACTTGGTCGCCGTCCGGCCGAGCCCGAACCTGAACCCAACGATCCGCAAGGCTTTTAATCTCGTTTAGAGCTTGTGCCCCGTGCGATCCCGCTTGGTCGCCAGATAATGGGCATTGTGCGGGTTCGACGCGATTTTCAGCGGCAGGCGTTCCGGAACTCCGATCCCCTCGGCCTGCAATCCTGCAACCTTTTCGGGATTATTCGTCAGCAATCTTACCGACGGCACGCCCAAAAGCTTGAGCATTTGTGCCGCCACAGAAAAGTCGCGGGCATCAATGGCAAAGCCCAGCCGGACATTCGCATCGACAGTGTCAAATCCCTGGTCCTGCAAGGCATAGGCACGCAATTTGTTGATGAGGCCAATGCCGCGGCCTTCCTGCCGCAGGTAGAGCAATATGCCCCATTGTGCGTCGGATATCTGGTGTAGTGCCTCATGCAATTGCGGGCCGCAATCGCATTTCAGGCTTCCCAATACGTCGCCGGTCAGACATTCGCTATGCAACCGCACCACCGGAGCCGTCTGGTCGCGCTTTCCAATTATGAGGGCGATATGATCGGTCGAGTCTGCGACAGAGCGAAACGCCACAATCTCCGCCTCGGCATTCGCCGCGACGGGCAGGCGCGCGCGGGTTGCGATCTCAAGCCTGTTGCTATCGTCGAACGCAATCACATCTTCAGGCGTGACGATTTCTTCGGCCACCGCCCCTTCGCCTACAACAAGAAACGCTGGCAACAGACCCGCAAGACGCGCCAATTCCATTGCGGCAGAAGCACTTACCGCATCCTGCAAGGGTAGGGCCGCGAAAGGGCCCTTCATCGGATAGCGCAAATCAAGCGTTGGGTCGGCGATGGCCAGCGCCATCGACATATCCATGTCCGCCGGAACCGCTATGCACACGGGAAGATTGGTATCTGCGGCAGCCCGCTGGTTGACCAGTTTCAACGTTGCGGCCCGGCTGGCCGACAACAGCAATCCGGTGATGTCGGTAATGGCGTTCGTCGTTTCGATGGCCGCAATCTGGATAGCGGTTTCTGCCGATTCAATCCGGACAATCCACCCCCGGCGAAGCGCGTCAATGGCTCGCGCTGCGTTCCGAGGATTTCCAACCGCCGACGACGGGGCCATCAAAAGGCAAATTCCGTAACAATGGGTGCATGGTCCGAAGGCTTGCCCCATCCGCGTATGTGCTTGTGCACAACATGCGATTTGGCTTTGTCTTTAAGGTCGGGGGTCACCCACATATGGTCCAGCCGACGTCCGCGGTCGGACGTCTCCCAATCCTGCGCGCGGTAACTCCACCAGGTGTAGAGCTTCTGCGAAGGATCAACAAAATGGCGAGCGATATCGACCCAGTTACCGGCATCCTGGATCGCGGCGAGATGTTCGCATTCAATTTTCGTATGGCTGACCACATTGACCAGCTGCTTATGGCTCCACACATCATGTTCCAGCGGCGCGACGTTGAAGTCCCCGGTCAAAATGGTGGGGCTGCTGACGCTGTCGGACCAGTCTTTCATGCGGGTCAGAAAATCGAGCTTTTGCCCGAATTTCGGATTTGCCTCACGGTCCGGAATATCGCCGCCTGCCGGTATATAGACATTGTCGAGACGTACGCCCTTCGTGGATTCGATATTCAGCTCGGCGCTGATGTGGCGCGCCTCTCCATTCGCCTGCCAGTCTTCGACCCTGCGGTTGATGAGCGGTACTTTGCTGACAATCGCCACGCCATGGTGCATCGGCTGGCCGTTGATCATCATATGGCGGTAACCCAATTGCCGGAACAGGCCTTCGGGGAACAGGCTGTCGATGACCTTCGTTTCCTGAAGGCACAAGATATCGGGCGCCTCCTCTTTCAGAAAGCGTTCGACAATGTCGATCCGGGCGCGGACCGAATTGATATTCCACGAGGCGATGCGGAGTGTCTGTGACATAAGCTAAAGGCCCTAGATGCACCCGAGGCCGTGGGCAAGCGGCTGATGGCAAAATGAGGCGGAAAAAGCAAAGCCCTCATCCCGGGGGCATTTGGGATGAGGGCTAAGCTTGCGTTCGTCACGCGGATATCAGGGCCGGCTTCATCGTCGTGGGCAACAGGGGGAAAACCACACGAACTACCAACCGCTGATGAGGAATTTATACTATGGGTTTCCTGTCATTCAGATGAACAAGGAACCTTGGCGCGGCGACTGGTCGGCGCACAGCTTCGGTTCGTCGCCCTAGATCAACTTTTGCGGCGAACCGGGCGTGGGTCTTTCCAGGTAAAGGCCGAGTTGGGCACGTTTCCGTTATATTTGACATTATCGAGTCGGATACTGGTGCGGTTATTCTTCGAATCGAGCGCAACCCATCCGTTCAGCGTCAGTCCGCCCGGCGCGCCAGCCTGACGCACGAACACCATCGTGATGACGCCAAATTCCGGCCGCTTGGGATCGCGCACTTCAACGCTGATCACATCGTCGGTCGATGTTGCGACCAGCTTTCCATAGCGGCGCAGGTCCTGACCCGGATCCAGCAGCGCAGCAAGCGGGCTGTTGCGGATCGGCCAACGCTGCACCTGACGGACTTCATAGTCGACCATCGTCAGCGCTTTGCCGTCACCGACAATCAGCAACGGGACGCCTTTTTGATATTCAAACCGGATATGGCCCGGTCGCTTGAGCAGCAATTTGCCCGACAGGGTCGAACCGCGCCGGTCCGTTTGCGTAAAGGTCGACGTCATAGTGCCGACGGACTGCATATGGGCGACCACGCGGTCCATCTTGGCCGAGCCACTTTGCGCGGAACCCGGCATCGGCATCACCAGTGCGACCGGCGCAAATATCAGGGCGTATTTTCCAAAAGTCATTTTCACTATCCAATGGGGAGGGCCGGACCGTCTGCCAAACAGGCGTTGAACCATGTCTGAACGCCTAAAGAGGTTCGCCGTTCCGGTCACGCAGAACTTCGCGGCGGCCGATATGGTTCGGGCCGCTGATAAAGCCATCCTCTTCCATCCGGTCAATTAACCGCGCTGCGCTGTTATAGCCGATACGCAACTGCCGCTGGATCCAGCTTGTCGATGCCTTCTGGCTTTCAAAGACGATCTGGCAGGCCTTGCGATATTGCGAGTCTTCCTCGCTGTCTTCACCGCCGATGCCGCCAAAATCGAATCCGCCGTCTTCGGGTTCTTCGGTGACCGCCTGAATATATTCGGGTTGGCCTTGTCCGCGCCAATGGTCAGCCACACGTCGCACTTCATCATCCGACACAAAGGGACCATGGATACGGGTCAAACCGCGTCCGCCTGCCATATAGAGCATGTCACCCTTGCCCAAAAGCTGTTCGGCACCCTGCTCGCCCAAAATGGTGCGGCTGTCGATTTTCGACGTCACGTGGAAGGAAATCCGTGTCGGCAGGTTAGCCTTGATTACGCCTGTAATAACGTCAACCGATGGCCGCTGCGTCGCCATGATAAGATGGATGCCCGCCGCACGCGCCTTTTGCGCCAGCCGCTGGATCAGGAATTCCACTTCCTTGCCTGCGGTCATCATCAAATCGGCAAGTTCGTCGACGATGATGACAATCTGGGGCATCGGCTCATAGGCCAGTTGCTCTTCTTCATATTGCGGTTGGCCGGTCATCGGGTCGTAGCCGATCTGCACCTTGCGTCCGAGGGGCGCGCCCTTCGCCTTGGCCGCGCGCACTTTTTCGTTGAAATTGGCGAGGTTGCGCACACCCAGCGAAGACATCATGCGGTAACGTTCTTCCATCTGCTCCACTGCCCATTTCAGGGCACGGATCGCCTTTGCGGGCTCCGTCACCACAGGGGACAGCAAATGGGGGATATCGTCATAGCTGCTGAGTTCCAGCATCTTGGGATCGATCATGATCATCCGGCACTGGTCCGGCGTCAGCCTGTAAAGCAGCGAGAGTATCATGCAGTTCAGACCGACCGACTTACCCGAACCGGTGGTCCCTGCCACCAGCAGATGGGGCATGGGCGCCAAGTCGGCGATCACCGGGTCGCCCGATATATTCTTGCCCAATATGATTGGCAGCGCGCCCTTCTGGTCTGCAAAGGCGCTCGAACCGACCATTTCCTGAAATACCACGGCCTCCCGGTGCGCATTGGGCAGTTCGATCCCCATGACTGTCCGGCCGGGTATTGTGGACACACGGGCCGACAGCGCCGACATGTTGCGTGCAATATCTTCGGCCAGTTGAACGACGCGGCTGGACTTGATCCCGGCGGCGGGTTCCAACTCGTACATGGTCACCACTGGACCGGGCCGGACCGCTACAATCTGGCCCTTCACATGGAAATCGTCGAGCACGGATTCGAGCAGGCGTGCGTTGGCTTCCAGCGCGGTTTTATCAAGCTTCGGTGCTGAAACAGCAGGTGGTGGATCCAGAAGGTCGAGCGACGGCAGGGCATAGCTGCCGAAAAAGTCTCCCTGTCGCGCCCCTGTTGAAAATGCGGCTTTCTTGGGTGCCGAATTGCGGTCGTCGATGACCGGCGGTTTTCGGCTTTCTGGCTCCACCGCCTTGCGGGGTGGCTTGGGTTCCAGATTGATCACGGGTGCAGGCTCTTCGATATCGTCAGCGGCGTCCAGATTCATTCCGAATTTCGGCATCGGCAAGGCAGGTATGCGCAGCAAGGGGCGCTCCAATTGCAATGACCGGATGACGACCGTTATGCCGCCCAACAACGTCCCGACTATAAGGATCACACGGATCAGCGTTCCCAAAGCGCCTTCAACCTGTCCAATCAGCGGCGTGACGGCGCTGTCCAGCAGAAGGGCGATAGTCCCGCCCCATCCTGCAGGCAGACCAATGTCGCTGCCGTGCTGCCAATAGGCCATACCGAAACCGATGATGAGCATGCCTGCAAGACATGTCAGCAATTGCCGCTTCCACTGGGGCTGCGGAACATCGCGCCACAGACGTCGTGCGAAGATGAGCATGAGCGGGAAGAGAAATATCGCCGGCATGCCGAACAAGAACAGCGCGGCATCGCCAATATAGGCCCCCGCCTGTCCCATCAAGTTATGCTGGACATCCGCAGCTGCGCTGTTGAACGCAGCATCTGCCGGGGAATAGCTTAAAACCGAAAAGCCGTAAAAGAAGGCAAACAGGCCAAGCGCGGCCGCACCGAACAACGCACCGCTCCGGATGAGCGACGCGCGCATCATCTGGCGCCAGTTGGCCATATTGTTCTTGCCCGTGATTTTCGAAATGCGCGACGCCATGAAACACTGCTCTATAAGGTTAATACGCCCCCTTTTCGCCTTCGCCGGAGTCCCCGTCAAGCATTACGGGCAAAATCCTCCTTTGAGTCCGGTGACCAATTGGGCCATAAGCCTTATATGATGGAAAAAGCGGATATCATTATCATCGGCGGCGGTCTTGTGGGGCTTACCCAAGCGCTCGCCTTGGCCAAGCATGGAATCAGCAGTCATGTCGTGGATCGCGCCGATCCCGAAGCGATGCTCGCCCATGATTTTGACGGGCGGACTTCGGCCATTTCCAGTTCGAGCATGAAAATGTTTGAGGCCATCGGCCTCGGCGAAGCGTTGGAAGGCAAGGGCTGCCCGATCGAACAGATTTGGGTCAGCGACGGCCTGAAGCCCGGTTCGCTCGATTTCGTTCCGGGGGCGGAAGACGGCTATTTGGGGCAGATGTTCGAGAACCGGTTGATCCGGCGCACCTTATACGAAGCCGCGAAGGCGAGCGATGCCATCCATTTGCACATGCCCGCCAGCATCCTATCCAAGGAACGCGACGCAACGGGCGTGACCGTCACGCTTGACAATGGCACCACACTTTCCGCCGATTTGATGGTTGTCGCCGAAGGGCGGCAAAGCACAACGCGGGAAGAGGCCGGGATCAAGATCATCCATTGGCAGTATAATCACAGCGCGATGGTTGGCGCGGTTTTCCACGAAAAGCCCCATCAGAACATTGCATACGAGATTTTCTATCCGAGCGGACCCTTTGCGGTTTTACCCATGCTCGACAGTGCCGATGGGCGGCATCGCTCCGCCATCGTCTGGTCGGTGGATGAGGCTGATGCGCCCGGCTATATGAAGCTGTCGAAACGGGGATATGCCGCCGAACTCGAAAAGGGCATGGGCGGTCTGTTGGGCAAGGTCGAACTGGCCGCGCCGCTTTCCAGCTACAAGCTTGGTTTTCATCATGCCGGTTCCATAACGGCGGAACGGCTGGTCCTGATTGGCGACAGCGCCCATGGAATCCACCCCATTGCCGGACAGGGGCTCAATCTTGGGCTCCGCGACGTTGCGGCACTGGCCGAAGTGTTGGTGGATGGAATGCGCCTTGGCCTTGATCTGGGCGATGCCCAGTTGATGGAGCGTTACAGCCGATGGAGAAGCGTCGACACATTGCTGGTTGCCATGTCCACCGATGGGCTGAACCGGCTGTTCGGCATCCCCGGAAAAGCCGCGTCCGCGATACGGCGTTTCGGCATGGGTCTGGTGCAGCGCACCCGCCCCGCCAAGGCCTTTTTCATGGCCGAGGCACGGGGCGAGAGCGGTGCTTTACCCAAATTGCTTAAAGGCGTTGCTGTTTAACCGGCGGTTACCGGTACCAGACGGATTTCTACCCGCCGGTTCGCGGCACGACCCGTCTCGTCCAGATTGCTCGCCTTGGGCTGGCTTTCGCCATAGCCTTTGGTGGCGAGACGCGCAGACTGCACGCCACGTGATCCCAGATAGGCCGCAACCGAAGATGCACGACGTTCGGACAGCGCCTGATTATAGGCATCCGATCCGGTGGAATCGGTGTGGCCCAGCACGTCGACATAGGTTTTCTCATATTGGACCAAGGTCGCCGCGACCTGATCCAGCGTCGCGCGAAAATTGGGTTCAATGTTGGAACTGTTCACCGGAAATGTGACTTCTGAGGGCATATCCAGCACCAGATTGTCGCCGTCACGGATGACATTGACGCCGGTACCGGCGGTCTGCTGGCGCAGCTTCTTTTCCTGTTCGTCCATATAATAGCCGACACCAGCTCCTGCGACCGCGCCTATACCTGCACCGACGATCTTTTCGGTTCGGTCGCGGCGGCCACCCACGAGATCACCCAGCAAATATCCACCGAGCGCGCCGCCGACGCCGCCGATTGCGGCCTTCGAAATTGTGCGCTTGCCCGTCTCGGGATCGGTCACACAGCCCGCCAGGGGCAGCATCGACGCCAACACGGTTAAGGATAGGATTTGTTTCGTATTCATGTTCATAGCCTTCCTGATGATGCATTTATTAAACCCCACGGAAGATCAACCGGAGATTATTCCGGACGCAGGTCGCATCGGAATGGCTAACGCTTCACGTTGCATTTTGTTGCCATGACCCGATGTTTCGCACTATGGGACATAGCCTTCTATGCAACCACTTAGCCCCTTTCCCTGGTTTGATGCCGCGACCATCCTTGTGCTGATCGCCATCAACGGCGTCTTCGCAATGTCCGAACTCGCCATCGTGTCCGCCCGCGCCGCCAAGTTGAAAGCCATGGCCGACAGCGGCACCCGCGGCGCGAATACCGCGCTTCGGCTGGCGCGCGATCCGGGTAAATTTTTGTCGACGGTGCAGATTGGGATTACCCTGATCGGCATTATTGCGGGCGCCTATTCGGGCTCTACCCTAGGCGAGCCGATGGCACAGAGACTTGCTTATGTGGGTTTCCCCGCGGATTGGGCCGATACCTTTGGATTCGGTATCGTCATATCTATCACCACCTACGCATCCTTGGTCGTCGGTGAACTGGTTCCGAAGCAATTTGCGCTTGTCGCGCCGGAACGCATCGCGGTTGTCGTTGCAGGACCGATGGAAATGCTGTCGCGCATTACCGCACCCATCGTCTGGCTGCTGGACCGTTCAAGTGCCCTCATCTTCCGGATGGTCGGCCTTCGCCGCGACAGCAGGGAAGCCTTGACCACCGAAGAACTCCGTATGGTCTTTGCCGAAGCCACGCATGCAGGAATCATTGAAGAGCATGAGCATAAGGTGATCGCCGGTGTCGTGCGCTTGGCCGACAGGCCTGTGCGCGAAGTGATGACGCCGCGCACCGACGTAGACCGCATTTCAGCCGATGCGTCCGAAGAAGAAGTCCGCGACGTGCTGGTGAACTCGCCGCATACCCGTATTCCGGTAACCGGCGAGAATGCCGACGATATCATCGGGGTCGTCCAGTCACGCGATATCGTTGCGGCGCAAATTGGCGGGCGGCGGCTCGACCTGCGCGACCTGATGCGCAAGGCGGAGATTGTTCCGGATCAACTCGACGCCATGGATGCCCTTGAAATCCTGCGGTCGTCCGATGTGCCCATGCTTCTGGTCTATGATGAATATGGCCATTTTGAGGGAATCGTCACGCCCAACGACTTGCTTGCCGCCATCGCCGGCGAATTTGCGTCGGATCAGGCGCAGGGCAGCGCTCCGAATATTGTCACATTGGAAGACGGGTCGATGCTCGTCTCGGGTGCAATGTCCGCCGATGCCATGGCCGAAGTGCTCAGCATCGACCTTCCCGATGACCGGGATTATGCCACTACAGCGGGGCATGTCCTTCATATCTTGCGCCATTTGCCCGAAGAGGGCGAATCCTTCGTCGACCAGGGCTGGCGTTTCGAGATTGTCGACATGGACGGCCGCAAGATCGATAAATTACGTGTGTCGCTTGCAAAAAAGGCAAGCCAAATCGACGCAGTTGAGGGCTTGTGATTAGCGATACGGTTGGTTAGGGCATTGCCGCTACAACGGAATAACAAGACATCTAGATTCCACGGGATATTCAAATGGCTGATTTCTTTTTACCCAAAAACAGTAAGGTCCAGAAAGGCCGGGTGCATGCATCCAGCACCGCGGGTAAAGTAAAGAAATTCAAGGTCTATCGCTACGACCCCGACAGCGGTGAAAATCCACGCTACGACACATTTGAAGTCGATACTGACAATTGCGGTCCGATGGTCCTCGACGCCCTGATCAAGATGAAGGGGGAGCAGGACAGTTCGCTCACCTTCCGCCGGTCCTGCCGCGAAGGCATTTGCGGATCCTGCTCGATGAACATCGACGGCAAAAACGGTTTGGCGTGCACCACGGCGATTGAGGATTGCAAAAGCGAAGTGACCATCACGCCGCTGCCGCATATGGAAGTGATCAAGGACCTCGTCCCCGATTTCACCCATTTCTATGCGCAATATGCGTCGATCAAGCCTTGGTTGCAAACCGTAACACCTGAACCTTCGGGCAAGGAACGCCTGCAGTCACCGGAAGACCGTGCCAAGCTGGATGGTCTGTATGAGTGCATCTTGTGCGCCTGCTGCTCGACAAGCTGCCCATCCTATTGGTGGAACAGCGACAAGTTCCTGGGCCCGGCCATTCTACTACAAGCCTATCGCTGGCTCGCCGACAGCCGCGACGAAATGACGGGTGAGCGCCTGGACGAACTGGAAGATCCATTCCGTCTGTACCGCTGCCATACGATCATGAACTGCGCCAATGCCTGCCCCAAGGGCTTGAACCCTGCCAAGGCCATCGCGGAAACCAAGAAAATGGTTGCCGAACGGCACATCTAAACGCGGGACATCACTTGGAAACACCCGCATTTGATAGCAGTCCGGATCCAGACAATCCGGGTTGGCTAAATTGGCAGATGACCGATGCGACGCGGTATAATGGAACCGTGTTGGGTAAGATGCTGGTGCGCAGCGAAGGCGACGGCAAGGCCCGCTTGCGCATGTTTCCCGAGCACCGTCACAGCAATTTGCGCAACGCCGTGCATGGCGGGGTGACGTTGGGCTTTATCGATGTCGCCATGTTCGGCGCATCGCGGATGTTCGGCCTGATCGAGGCCGGGGCCGCCGTCACGCTTGACCTTTCGGTACAGTTCATCGGCGCCGGTATCATCGGCGAACCTTTGGACGCCGAGGTAGAGCTGTTGAAGGAAACCGGCCGCTTGCTGTTCATGCGCGGCATCGTGACCCAGGGCGACGAACGTGTCGCCGCCTTTTCCGGCACCATAAGAAAACCCACCCGAAAGTGACCCCTTCTACAGCCTGTTATGGATAAGGTAGAAAACCGTTATAACGCGCTGGTTTCGGCCAAGGAATTGAAGCCCGATGCGGACCAGCTAAAGGCTGTCCGCGCCTTGGCCCGCGTGCAGGCCGATCTTGAGGCGGTGCCTCCGCGGGGAAGCACGATCTGGCGATTCTTGCGGAAAAAGCCGGACCCTGCGCGTGGGCTATATCTTTGGGGCGGAGTCGGCCGCGGCAAATCGATGCTGATGGATCTGTTTTTCGAGGCGGTGCAGATCCGGCGGAAAAAGCGCGTCCATTTTCACGAGTTCATGCTCGATATCCACGCGCGCCTAAAGGTCGAGCGCGAGAAGGAATTGGGCGATCCTATCCCGCCGCTTGTGGAATCACTGGCGGAAGAAGCACGCCTGCTGTGCTTTGACGAGATGGTCGTGAACAATATGGCCGACGCCGCGATCATGTCGCGCCTGTTTTCGGGACTGATTGCCGCGGGAGTTACGGTCGTGACAACGTCAAACCGGCATCCCGATGATCTCTATAAGGATGGCTTGAACCGGCACCTGTTCCTGCCCTTTATCGACCTCATCAAGGAACGGCTGGATATTGTCGGGCTCGACGGGCCGATTGACTATCGCCGTGACCGGTTGGGCAGCGCCCGGACCTGGCTGGTGCCCAATGGGCCGGAGGCAACGGCGTCGCTGTCGGAAACCTTTTTTCGACTGACCGATTATCCCCCCGAAGACCGCGCCCATGTGCCATCGACGGAACTGGACGTGGGTACCAGCCGCACCTTGCACGTGCCCAAGGCCCTAAAGGGTGTCGCGGTTTTTTCCTTCAAGCGCTTATGTGCCGAGGCACGCGGGTCGGCGGACTATCTGGCTATTGCCCGGCGTTTTCATACTGTGATCATGGTCGGCATTCCCGTGCTGGGCCCCCAAAACCGCAACGAAGCAGCGCGTTTTGTGACGCTGATCGACGCGCTGTACGAATATCGCGTCAAATTTCTGGCCAGCGCGGACGCCATTCCTGACCAGCTTTACCCCGAAGGCGATGGCCGTTTCGAATTTGAACGCACCGTATCGCGGCTTTTGGAGATGCAATCGGAGGAATATCTGGCGGAGGGCCATGGTCCGCGTTAGGCTGCGCGCAAAGGAGATGAGGATGTTCAGACGTTTATCGATAGTCGCGGCAGGCCTGCTGGCAATGACCGCAGTGCAGGGTCAGGCGCAAAATGCCCAACGGCAGGCGGAACGGGACCTTTTTGCGAAGATCGTCGAAATTCCGACCGTCGAGGGGCAGACCGCCGAGTTTAAAAAGCTGACCGCCTTGCTGGCCGCTGAATTCCGGAAAGCCGGCATAACCGATGTCGTCGTCAAGGATCATGACGGGACCCAGACCCTGATCGCGCGATGGCCCGCCGCGAAACCAAGCGGGAAGAGGCCGATATTGCTGATGGCCCATATGGATGTCGTCGCGGCGAAAGAAAGCGATTGGAAATATCCACCCTTCAAATTCCGTGAAGAAGGTGGCTATTATCTCGGACGTGGGTCAAACGATAACAAGGCTGGCCTGACAGGCATCCTTCTGGCGCTGCAATATTTGCGCGCGGAGAAATTCCAGTCGACGCGCGACATCATCGTCCTGTTCACGGGCGACGAGGAAACATCCGGCAATGGCAGCCGCCGCGCCGCGACCGAATGGCGGTCGCTGATCGACGCCGAATATGCGCTCAATAGCGACGCGGGAGGCGGTTCTGTCTTTCCCGACGGTCGCGTGGAAGGTTTCGGCATGCAAATTGCCGAAAAAACCTATGCCGACTATAAGCTGACCGCTGTAAACCGCGGCGGGCACAGCAGTGCACCGCGTCCGGACAACGCGATTTACGCGTTGGCAAATGCCCTTACCGCAGTGGAACGCCACCGCTTCGCCCCGATGATCAACGATGCGACACGGGCGACCTATGAAGCGCTTTCGAAGGGCGACAGCGGCCAATATGGCGAATTGCTGCGGCGGTTCCTGGCCAATCCGACGGATCGCGAGACCGCCGATCTGTTGGAAGCCATGGACAGCGGCAGCACCCGCACCCGCTGCGTCGCCACCATGCTGTCGGGCGGTCATGCGCCCAATGCCTTGCCACAAAAGGCCGAGGCCAACGTCAATTGCCGGATTTTTCCCGGTGTCAAAATCGAAGAGGTGCGCCAGCAGTTGCAGGCTCTGGCTGGTCCCGATGTTACCGTTACGGCTGTAGAAGGATCGCAAACGCCCGAAACCGCACCCACACCCCTGCGCGCCGATATTACGGAAGCCTATAAAGCAGCGGTCGCAACGCGATTTAAGGATGCACCGGTCATGCCGTTCCAGTCTGCAGGGGCAACCGATGGGGCATTTTTGAGGGCTAATGGAATCGCGGTATATGGCTTTGGCGGCCTGTGGGGCATCGTCGGCGAACGTGAAGGCGCCCATGGCCTCGACGAGCGCGTTTGGGCAGAAGGATTTCACGGACAGATCCCGATCTGGATGGAAATGTTACGCCGCGTCGCGGGCTGAAACTGGCGTTAAAGCTATTGCGAACTATTATCACAAAAAGGCTTAACTTATCCGCTTTAGTGGGTTGTTAAGTTAACCGATTCGGCGTAACGCCGCCACAATTCCGCTACAGGCCTTAAGGGAAGGAAATCGTTTCATGGCTCGCAAGAAGATTGCGCTTATTGGTGCCGGTAATATCGGCGGCACACTTGCCCACCTCGCAGCATTGAAAGGTCTCGGCGATGTCGTTTTATTCGACGTTGTTGAAGGCGTTCCACAAGGAAAAGCGCTCGACTTGTCGCAATGCGGTCCGGTCGAAGGTTTTGATGCCAAGATAACCGGCACAAATGACTATGCCGATATTGCTGGCGCAGACGTCATCATCGTCACCGCCGGTGTCGCCCGCAAGCCGGGAATGAGCCGCGATGACCTTCTCGGCATCAACCTGAAGGTTATGAAGGCGGTCGGCGAAGGCATCAAGGCAAACGCGCCTGACGCGTTTGTAATCTGCATTACCAACCCGCTCGACGCGATGGTCTGGGCCTTGCGCGAATTTTCGGGCCTGCCACACAACAAGGTTGTCGGCATGGCGGGCGTTCTCGATTCCAGCCGCTTTAGCCACTTCCTCGCCGAAGAGTTCAACGTTTCGGTCAAGGACGTCACGTCCTTTGTTTTGGGCGGCCATGGCGACACGATGGTTCCGGTCATCTCTTATTCGACCGTTTCGGGTATTCCGGTCCCCGATCTGATCGCGATGGGCATGTCGACGCAGGAACGCATCGACGCGATTGTCCAGCGCACCCGCAGCGGCGGCGGCGAGATTGTCGCCCTGCTCAAAACCGGTTCAGCCTATTACGCGCCCGCGACCAGCGGCATCGCGATGGCCGAAGCCTATCTTTATGACCAGAAGCGCGTATTGCCCGCTGCGGTCCACCTGACCGGCCAATATGGCGTCGACAATCTCTATGTCGGTGTTCCTGTGGTGATCGGTGCAGGCGGCGTCGAGAAAGTGGTCGAGATCGCTCTCGACGACGAAGCCAAAGCAAATCTCGCGGTCAGCGTCGATGCGGTGAAGGAACTGCTCGTGGCTTGCAAAGGTATCGAACCGAGTTTGGCGTAAATCGCTATGCCTTTTGACAGTAACAGTTCGTGCATTTCGGGCTGATCCACGCGCCACCGAATTCACGGCCTTTCAGGAAGTAAGCAAAATATGAGCATTCTCGTCAACAAACACACCAAGGTCATCACGCAGGGCATGACCGGTGCAACCGGCACCTTTCATACCGAACAGGCGCTGGCTTATGGCACGCAAATGGTTGGCGGGGTCACCCCCGGCAAGGGCGGATCGACCCATATCGGCCTGCCCATGTTCGACACCGTGCTTGAAGCCAAGCAGGCAACCGGCGCAGATGCGTCTGTTGTCTATGTTCCGCCCCCCTTTGCAGCGGATTCGATCCTTGAAGCGATTGACGCGGAAATTCCGCTGATCGTCTGCATCACCGAAGGTATTCCGGTGCTCGACATGGTCAAGGTGAAGCGCGCGCTTTCGGGTTCGAAAAGCCGCCTGATCGGACCGAACTGCCCCGGCGTTCTGACCCCGAATGAATGCAAGATCGGCATTATGCCCGGCAGCATTTTCTCGGCCGGATCGGTCGGCGTCGTGTCGCGTTCGGGCACACTTACCTATGAAGCCGTGTTCCAGACCACTGCCGAAGGCCTTGGCCAGACCACTGCCGTCGGCATCGGTGGCGATCCTGTCAACGGAACCAATTTCATCGACTGTCTGGAACTCTTCCTTGCCGACGATGCCACCAAGTCGATCATCATGATCGGTGAAATCGGCGGCAGCGCAGAAGAAGAAGCTGCACAATTCCTTATCGACGAAGCCAAAAAGGGCCGCAAGAAGCCGATGGCTGGCTTCATCGCCGGACGCTCGGCACCTCCCGGACGCCGCATGGGCCATGCCGGCGCGATCGTTTCCGGCGGCAAGGGCGATGCGGAAAGCAAGATCGCGGCGATGGAAGCTGCAGGCATCCGCATGTCAGCATCCCCTTCACTGCTCGGCAAAACATTGGTCGAAGTACTGAAGGGATAAGCATCCCTGCCGTTTCCCTCCCCAAGGAAGGCATAGATATGGGTCTTGAGAACCAGGATTTTGAAATTGAGCGCGGTCCCAGCTGGGAACGCGCCAACTGGCCTTTATCGGCCACCGACGATTTGACGGCATCGCTCGACCCCACACAAATGGCGGTCGAGGTGAAGGCTGCGGCAAAGGCCGCGGGCAAGCCGATGGCGGAGGCCGACGCGGTTGCGGCGGCGAATGATTCCATCCGTGCCATGATGCTGGTGCGCACCTATCGCGTGCGCGGACATCTTGCGGCAAATCTGGATCCACTGGGCCTTTCGAAGCAGGATATACCGGCGGATTTGACCCCCGAATATCACGGCTTTTCGGGCGCCGATCTTGACCGGAAAGTTTTTGTCGGCGGGACTTTGGGACTCGAATGGACCACCGTGCGCGAGCTGGTGGACATTTTGCGGGCAAATTATTGTGGGCCTGTCGGTCTGGAATATATGCATATTTCAGATGTCGAGGAACGCCGGTTCCTGCAGGAACGGATGGAGGGCAGAGACGCCGCCATCCACTTCACGCCCGAAGGCAAGAAAGCAATTCTGGGCAAGGTCATCGAGGCCGAGCAGTATGAGAAATTCCTGGGCCGCAAATATGTAGGCACGAAGCGTTTCGGTCTGGACGGTGGTGAGTCCATGATTCCGGCGCTTGAAGCTGTCATCAAATATGGCGGGCAACTGGGCGTCCGCGAAATCGTATACGGCATGCCGCATCGCGGCCGTCTGAACGTTTTGGCCAATGTTATGGCCAAGCCCTATCGCATCATCTTCCACGAATTTTCGGGCGGAAGCGCAAACCCCGATGATGTCGGCGGTTCGGGCGATGTGAAATATCATCTGGGCACCAGCACCGACCGTGAATTTGACGGCATCAAGGTGCATATGAGCCTTGTTCCCAACCCGTCCCATCTGGAGGCCGTTAATCCGGTCGTTCTCGGAAAGGTTCGTGCAAACCAGACCGCCCGCGGCGACCTTGGCAAGCATGAGCAGGTTCTGCCGGTTCTTTTGCACGGCGACGCGGCCTTTGCAGGACAGGGCATCGTTTGGGAATGCCTCGGCTTTTCGGGTATTCGTGGTTATAACACCGGCGGCTGCCTGCACTTCATCGTGAACAACCAGGTCGGATTTACCACCAGCCCGCAATATGCGCGCTCGTCGCCTTATCCATCAGATGTTGCCAAGGGCGTTCAGGCCCCGATTTTCCACGTGAACGGCGACGACCCCGAAGCGGTTACCTTTGCGTGCAAGATCGCGATCGAATTCCGCCAGACATTCCACCGCGATATCGTGATCGACATGTGGTGCTACCGTCGCTTCGGCCATAATGAAGGCGATGAGCCCAGCTTCACGCAGCCTTTGATGTACAAGGTGATCAAGGGCCACCCGGGCGTCAGCGATATCTATGCCACAAGGCTGCAAGCCGAAGGCGTGATTGATGCCAATTGGGCCAAAGAACATGCGATGCGCTTTGTCGCCTTGCTGGAGCAGGAATTTGCAGGCGCCGCCGATTATAAGCCCAATGCGGCGGACTGGTTTGGCGGACGCTGGTCGGGGCTGTCCAAGCCTGCGGACCCCGAAACGGCGCGCCGCAATGTGGAAACGGGCATTTCCAAAAAGCTGTTCGACAGCTTGGGCCGCACATTGACCGCCGTTCCGGAGACGCTGAATATCCATCCGACCCTTGGCCGCGTTCTTGATGCCAAGAAAACGATGTTCACTGCCGGTGAAAATTTCGACTGGGCGACGGGCGAAGCGCTGGCCTTCGGCTCGCTCTTGTCCGAAGGTTTTGGCGTGCGTCTTTCGGGGCAGGATTCCGGACGCGGCACCTTCAGCCAGCGGCATGCCGTCTGGGTCGACCAGGGCACCGAAGAGAAATATGTGCCCCTGTCGACTTTGCCCCATGGCCGGTTCGAGGTTCTGGACAGTCCGCTGTCCGAATTTGGGGTGCTCGGCTATGAATATGGCTATGCCGGTGCCGAACCCAAGACGCTGGTATTGTGGGAAGCGCAATTTGGCGACTTCGCCAATGGCGCTCAGACCATGATCGACCAGTTCATTGCGGCAGGCGAGGCCAAATGGTTGCGCGCCAACGGTTTGGTGATGCTGTTGCCCCATGGCTATGAAGGTCAGGGTCCGGAACATAGTTCTGCCCGGCTTGAGCGGTTCCTGCAACTTTGTGCGGAAGACAATATCCAGGTCGCCAATTGCACGACGCCTGCAAACTACTTCCACTTGCTGCGCCGTCAAATGGCCCGGTCGTTCCGCAAGCCTTTGGTTGTCATGACACCCAAATCCCTGCTGCGGCACAAAATGGCGGTGTCCAAGGCAGAAGATTTCCAGGGCGACAGCCATTTCATGCGCATATTGTCCGATCCCGACGCACCCGCAGACAAGGATGTGAAGCGCCTCGTGCTCTGTTCCGGAAAGGTCGCCTATGACCTGATGGAGGCGCGCAATGCGGCGGGCGATACCGACACCGCGATTGTGCGTATCGAGCAACTCTATCCGTTCCCGGGCGAACCCTTGATCGTTCGTCTGAAGCGCATGACCGCATTGGAAGAAGTTGTCTGGGCCCAGGAAGAGCCCAAAAATGCGGGTAGCTGGTCCTTTGTCGATCCCTTCATTGAAGAATGTCTGTTGAGCGCAAAGGTCAAGCCGACCCGCGCGCGCTATGCCGGACGCAAGGCCGCCGCAGCGACCGCAACCGGCCTTGCCAAGCGCCATCAGGCCGAGCAGGCCGCGTTGGTTGCCGACGCCCTTGGTCATAATGTCCGCGCCGAAATCCGCCGTCAGAGAAAAGGCTGATCCCCATGAGCACCGAAGTCAAAGTTCCCGTACTGGGCGAATCCATCACCGAAGCCACACTTGGCCAATGGCTGAAAAAACCGGGCGAAGCCGTTGCCGCTGACGAGCCGATTGCCAGCCTTGAAACCGATAAGGTGGCCGTCGAAGTACCCGCGCCCGTCGCCGGAATCATGGGCGCATATAGCGTCGAAGAAGGTGCAACGGTTAATGTGGGTGCGGTAATCGCATCCATCGAAGAAGGCAGCGCCGGTGCAGCAGCGCCGGCTCCCACCGCCGCAGCCGCTGCGCCACAACCGGTCGCGACAACAGCTGCGCCTGCACCGGCAGCAGAAGCTGCGCCTGCTGGAGATGCGAGCGATCTGCCGCTTTCACCGGCTGTCCGCCGCCTCGTTCTCGAACTCGGCATCGACCCCAGCAAGATCAAGGGCACCGGCAAGGACGGACGTTTGACGAAGGAAGACGTGGTTGCCGCCGCAAAGGCTGCACCCGCTGAAGCCTCCCCATCGGCAGAGACTGCTCCGGCAAAGGCCGCCCCCGCAGGCGCGCGTCAGGAAGAGCGGGTCAAGATGACCCGTTTGCGCCAGACGATCGCCAAGCGGTTGAAGAGCGCGCAGGAAACCGCAGCGCTTTTGACCACGTTCAACGACTGCGACATGAGCGAAGTTATCGCGACGCGCGACAAATATAAGGAATTGTTCGAAAAGAAGCATGGCGTCCGTCTCGGCTTCATGGGCTTTTTCACAAAGGCCGTTGCCCTTGCCGCACGCGATGTGCCCGCAGTGAATGCGCAAATCCAAGGCGACGAAATCGTCTACCACAATTATCTCGATGTTTCGGTCGCGGTCAGCGCCCCCAATGGTCTAGTCGTCCCCGTCGTGCGCAACGCCGACGCGATGAGCTTTGCCGAAATCGAAAAGGCCATTGCCGATTTCGGTGCCAAGGCAAAGACCGGTTCGTTGACGATGGACGATATGTCCGGTGGTACCTTCACCATCTCCAATGGTGGCGTGTTTGGCAGTCTGATGTCGACACCCATCATCAACCCGCCGCAGAGCGCTGTTCTGGGGCTGCATCGTATCGAAGACCGGCCCGTGGTCCGCAATGGCGCCGTTGTCGTGCGCCCGATGATGTATCTCGCACTCAGCTACGACCACCGCCTGATCGACGGGCGCGAGGCGGTGACTTTCCTCAAGATCGTCAAAGAGGCGATTGAAGACCCCGCCCGTTTGTTGATCGACCTTTAAGGAGCCGACACCATGGCAGAACAAGATTATGACCTGATCGTCATTGGCGCAGGTCCCGGCGGCTATGTCGCCGCGATCCGTGCCGCCCAACTGGGCCTGAAAACCGCATGTGTGGAAAGCCGCGAAACGCTGGGCGGAACCTGCCTCAACGTCGGCTGCATCCCGTCCAAGGCGATGCTTCATGCATCGGAGCTTTACCATGAGGCACAGTCGGGCGCGCTCGCCAAATTTGGCATCGACTTCAAAGGTGTCGGCCTGAACCTCGACCAGATGCAGGCTGAAAAGACCAAGGCCGTGGGCGAGTTGACCGGCGGTATCGAGTTTCTGTTCAAAAAGAACAAGGTCGATTGGCTGAAGGGCCATGCGGCCTTCACGTCGCCCAACAGCATCGATGTGGCGGGCAAAAGCTATACTGCCGCGAAAATCATGATCGCAACAGGTTCGTCCGTCACCCCGCTACCGGGCGTCACCATCGATCAAAAGGTCATCGTCGATTCCACCGGTGCGTTGGCCTTGCCCAAGGTGCCCAAGCATCTCGTCGTCATTGGCGGCGGCGTGATCGGGCTGGAGCTTGGCAGCGTGTGGCTTCGCCTCGGCGCACAAGTCACCGTGGTTGAGTATCTCGACCAGATCCTGCCCGGCATGGATGGCGAAGTCCGCAAGGAAGCCGCCAAAATCTTCAAGAAGCAGGGCTTTAATATCCGCACCGGCACCAAGGTCACCGGCGCCACCGTCAAGGGCGGTACCGCAACACTGACCGTCGAACCGGCCGCAGGTGGCGCGGCGGAAAGCATTGAGGCCGATTGCGTCCTCGTCGCCATTGGCCGCAAGCCCAATACCGAAGGCCTCGCCCTCGACAAGGCGGGCTTGACTGTCAACGGACGTGGCCAGATCGAAATCGGCCATGATTTCCAGACCAGCGTCCCCGGCATCTACGCCATTGGCGACGTCGTCCCCGGCCCGATGCTCGCGCACAAAGCGGAAGACGAGGGCATTGCCGCCGCCGAATTCGTCGCGGGCCTTACCGGCATTGTGAACCATGACGTCATTCCCGGCGTCGTCTACACCTATCCGGAGATCGCCAGCGTCGGCCTAACCGAGGAAGAGGCAAAGGCACAGGGCGAGGTCAAGGTCGGCAAATTCCCGATGATGGCCAACAGCCGCGCCAAGACCAACCGCGACACAGACGGCTTTGTAAAGGTCATCGCCGATGCCAAAACCGACCGTGTGCTCGGCGTCCACATCATCGCCTCAATCGCGGGCAGCATGATCGCCGAAGCCGCGCTGTCGATGGAGTTTGGCGCAACATCCGAAGACATCGCCTACACCTGCCACGCCCACCCCACCCATGCCGAGGCGTTGAAAGAGGCGGCGATGGCGGTCACCGGCAAACCGATCCACATGTAGGCATGATCCAGGAGGCGGTCCAACTGGCCCCGGCCCTGATCGCCTGGCTCGACTTGTTCGGCATCGCGGTCTTTGCCGCATCCGGCGCTTTGGCCGCTGCGCAGCGCGGCCAGACGCTTGTTACCTTTTCCTTCTTTGCCCTCATCACCGGCGTCGGCGGAGGCACGGTGCGCGATCTGCTGATCGGCGCTCCGGTGTTCTGGGTGCAGGACTGGCGTTTTGCCGCCACTTGTCTGGTGACGGCAGCTTTGGTGTGGGTGACCCCCAAATCCTTCTGGAACGCGCGCGCGCTCGACTGGTTCGATGCAATCGGGATCGCCATTTACGCGGTATTCGGCGCGTGGAAGTCGCTGACGCTGGGCGTCCCCCTGTTGCCTGCGATGATGATGGGCGTTATCACCGCCTGTGTCGGCGGGATCATCCGCGATGTGTTAGCGGGTGAGCCGTCTATCCTGCTCAAGCCCGAAATCTATGTCACAGCCGCCGCGCTTGCCTCCGGCTTGTTCGTCCTGCTGCTGTGGTTCGGCCTGCCCGTTCTTCCCGCCGCAAGCCTGAGCGCGCTTGCCGGTTTCGCCCTGCGCGCCATGGCCATCTGGAAAGGCTGGGCCATTCCGGCTTATCGCGGATGATATTCTCGGCACAGTAATAGGGGGACTGTCCCCAACTCCAAAAACGAGTGCGCGCATCACTCCGCTTCGCACCTCCTGCCTGAAGGGGAGAGGAGATGGTTCGCACGAAGCCACGAAGACGCGAAGAGGAATCCCTTTGGGTAGCGGACTTCAAATACCCTGCCATTCAAGGCCGTCGGGCAGATCGAACGCTGCATAATCTACTTGTAACACCCGCCGCGCTTTGGCTTGTTGGGAGGCGGCAGAGGCATGCAGAATGAGGGTGGAATACACCCAGACATCGCCGGCGTCGGCTAGACATATCGCAGTCCCAAGACGTGCGACCGTTTCCTCTATTTTGCCGACGGGCACCATGCCTTCGCGATGGGACCCTGGCGCGATCAGGAGTGGGGCGTTTGTTGCCGGAACATCATCCAGATGCACACGGATGGTAATCATCTTCGCCAACAAATCTACTGGAGGGGCCACGTGCACGAAACCCTGTTTCACTGTCCACGGACCAAAGCCTTCGACTTCCCTTTTGGTTTTCACGCAAATGGTGCGATCCTGATGCCAAGCAAGCGACCAGTTTGTTTCGGCCGTCTTATTGAACAGGATGGCCCGGACCGGCTTGGCCCCGGCCCCCAAGAAGTGGGCGGGTATGGCGCCAACGCAGCCATTCGGCTCCAGCATTTCCCGCAAAGGTTCATTGGCCTGCAACCGGACGCCAACGCTTTCAGACGGCAAGCCAGCGACGGCATTTTCCAACCTATCGAGTGCATCAACAAGCACTCCAAAAAACCTGACGGCTCCGGTAGCTGCAAATTCTTGTGCCACTGCATCCATCAGCCCTCGTTACCCACAGGGTCTTTGATACGCAACAAGTGCCGCTTTGACGGGCATGATTGCGGTATCAAAGCGTCCGCAACGTTGTCGTGTCCGGACATTCCGGTTTCGATTTAGATATCCAAATTGTAGACATATCCCCCCTCTTCCACGGGGAGAGGGGTATCTCACGCAAAGACGCAAAGAGAGAAGAAAGAAGAACAGCGCATTTTGCCTCTGACCGTCACTCCAAGTACCGTCACCCTGAACTTGTTTCAGGGTCTTAGTTTTCAACGTCGAAGGACTAGGACCCTGAAACAAGTTCAGGGTGACGGTGCTTTTGAGGGCAGCCTCCTGCTCCTTCCCTCCCGTCCCCCTTCGCGTCTTCTTGCGAACCAAATAAGCAGGATATCCTATGAAAGCGGAATTCAGGAAAGCCCGCCCATCCATCTTCTAAGCAAAAAATTGCACTTGCACCCCATAAGGGTTGGTGGTCAAAGCGGGCGGAGCCCTCGCCAGATGACAGGGTTAAAGGAGAAGGAAGAATGTACAGTCACATGATGGTGGGCAGCAACGATATTGCCCGTTCCAAAACTTTTTACGACGCAACCTTTGCTGCATTTGGTGGCAAGCCGGGTATCCAGGACCCCAAGGGTCGCCTGATTTACATGCACAATGGTTCGATGTTCCTCGTCACCCCGCCGATCGACGGCGAGCCGGCCACATGCGGTAACGGTATGACCATCGGTTTTGCGATGACCCCGGAACAGGCCAATGCCTGGCATGAAGCCGGTGTTGCCAATGGCGGCAAGGCAATTGAGGACCCCCCCGGTGTGCGCGAAGGTAATGGCATGAAGCTGTATCTCGCCTATTTGCGCGATCCTGATGGCAACAAGCTGTGCGCGCTGCACCGCGTCACCGACTGACCGTAGGACATCTTGCATGACATTTGAAACGGTTTCGACGAACACCGCTTTTGGTGGTGTGCAGGGTGTCTACAAACATCATTCGACCGCGACGGGAACGGACATGACCTTTTCGGTCTATGTCCCGCCCCACGCGGCGGGTGCCAAATTGCCGGTGGTCTGGTATCTGTCGGGTCTGACCTGCACCCATGCCAATGTCACTGAAAAGGGCGAATTTCGCCGGGCCTGTTCGGAACTGGGCCTGATCTTTGTTGCGCCCGATACCAGTCCGCGGGGTGAGGGCGTGCCCGATGATCCCGACGGGGCCTATGATTTCGGCCTTGGCGCGGGCTTTTATGTCAATGCGCTGGTCGAACCCTTTGCCGAACATTACCGGATGCGCGGCTATATCGAGAGCGAATTGCCGCGTCTGGTTGCCGAACATTTTCCCGTCGACATGGAACGGCAGGGTATCATGGGGCATTCAATGGGTGGGCATGGCGCGCTGACCTTGTCCTTGCGCGATCCCGGAAAATATAAGGCGACTTCGGCCTTTGCGCCCATCGTTTCGCCGCTGAATTGCCCCTGGGGGGAAAAAGCGCTGGGTGGTTATCTGGGGCCCGACCGTGAGACTTGGGCCGAATATGACGCTTGCGCGCTGATCGCCGCCGGTGCCCGTCTTCCCGACCTGCTGGTCGACCAGGGCGAGGCGGACAATTTTCTCACCGACCAGCTCAAGACGCATTTGCTTGTCGAGGCTTGCGAAGCGGCGGGGCAAAAGGCGACCATCCGGATGCAGCCCGGATATGACCACAGCTATTATTTCATCTCCACCTTCATGGCCGACCATCTTGAATGGCATGCCGCGCGCCTAAAAGCCTAGCCATTTTGGCCCCTGCACGATAATGGCACGCGGACAAGCGGGTGTAGCTCAATGGTAGAGCAGCAGCTTCCCAAGCTGAATACGGGGGTTCGATTCCCCTCACCCGCTCCAGCTTTCCGGAAATCGCCCTTTGTCCTTTTGGACGACGCCCGCACCTCGGGAGCGTCGCCGGCGCGGCTTTATGCCGATCCGGTCGCGGTGTTGACCGCGCAAATCGGAGACGATGTCGGCCCGCTGCTCGAACAGCTTCGCGCGGCACGGGCCGACGGGCTGCATGCCGCTGGTTTTTTAAGCTATGATGCAGGCGCGGCGCTTTTGCCGCAATTGGGTCCGCCGCCGTCGGGGACACTGGCTTGGTTTGGATTATTCAGCGAATATCAGCAACTTGACTCAGACGCCATGGCGTCATGCCTGCCCGATCCGGCGGGGGCATGGCTGTCGCCGCTGCGCCCGCAAATTGCGCGGGGCGACTATGCCAAAGCCTTTGCGGCGGTGCAGGACTATATCAAGGCGGGCGATATCTATCAGGCGAACCTGACCTTTCCGCTGCTTGCCGACTATGCTGGGGACCCGCTCGCGCTCTATGCGGCGCTGCGCCCGCGGGCGGCGGCGGGCTATGGTGGCGTGGTCTGGACAGGGGAGCGCTATTATCTGTCCTTCTCGCCCGAGCTGTTTTTTGCGGCCAAGGACCGACGGGTGACGACCAAGCCGATGAAAGGCACCGCCGAACGCCGCGCCGATCCTGTGGCCGATGCGGCGGAGGCCGAACATCTTCGGACCGATCCCAAGCAGCGGGCGGAAAATCTGATGATCGTCGACCTGTTGCGTAACGATCTGTCGCGGGTGTGCGAGGCGGGGTCGGTGCGTGTGCCGGACCTGTTCCACATCGAAAGTTACCCCACCGTTCACCAAATGACCTCGACTGTCACGGGCGAGCTCGCGCCCGGGCGCGATGCGGTGGATGTGATCGCGGCGCTGTACCCATGCGGCTCCATCACCGGCGCCCCCAAAATCCGCGCAATGCAGATCATCGACGAGACCGAAGCCGCACCGCGCGGCCTCTATTGCGGTTCCATCGGACGGATCGACGCCGGGGGCGACGCCGCGTTTAACGTCGCGATCCGCACTTTTACCTTGTGCGAAACGACGAAGACGGTTTCATTGGGGCTGGGATCCGGCATCGTTGCGGATTCCGACGTGGACGCCGAATGGGCGGAATGTCTGGCAAAGGGGGATTTTGCGAAGGTGGGTGGGACCGGTTTTGACCTGATAGAAACAATGCGCTTTGAACCGGCGCAGGGTATTTTGCGGCTCGAACTGCATCTGGAACGGATGAAGGAAAGCGCGCGGGTCTTCGGGTTCGAATTCGACCGGCACGAGGCACGCAACCGGCTGCATGCCGCGACCTTCCATCTGGACAGGCTGTCGAAAATCCGGCTGCTCGCCTCCAAAGGCGGGGCCTTGTCGATCGAGGTCCGGCCGCTGGACGACACATCAGGCTGGCGTGTTGCGGTGGTGCCGCTTCCCGTGGACAGCGCCGATTTCCGCCTGCGCCACAAAATCAGCGACCGCGCCTTTTACGACGAGGCGCGCCGGTCGCGGCCCGACTGCGACGAGGTCCTGTTCACCACAACCGACGGCCGCCTGACCGAAGGCAGCATCACCGCGCTGTTTGTCGAGCGGGACGGAACGCTGCATACGCCGCGGCTGGAGACCGGCCTTTTGCCCTCCGTGTTGCGCCGCGAGCTGGTCGATAATGGGCAAGCGGTCGAGGCAGACCTGTTCGCCGCCGATCTGGACGCGCCTTTTTATGTCGGCAACTCTTTGCGGGGATTAATCCCGGCCACAAGGGTTGCGTAATTTTCGGTGAGGCATTAGGGGCAGCCACGCAATTTGCGTTCAATTCAGCCCGTGAAAGCCAGTCCCATGATCGACCGTCTGTCCGCCGCCCTCGGCCGGATCGCCCCTTCCGCCACCCTCGCCATGTCGGGCCGGGTGATTGACCTGAAGGCGCAGGGCATCGACGTGATCGGCCTGTCCGCAGGCGAGCCCGATTTCGACACGCCCGACTTTGTGAAAGAGGCCGCGATTCAGGCTATCCGCGACGGGATGACCAAATATACCGCCGTCGACGGCATCGCCCCGCTGAAACAGGCGATCATCGCCAAGTTCAAGCGTGACAATGGCATTGATTATAGCCCCAAGCAGATCACGGTGAACTCGGGCGGCAAGCACACGCTGTTCAACGCGCTGGTCGCAACGCTCGACAAGGGTGATGAGGTCATCATCCCCGCGCCTTATTGGGTCAGCTATCCCGACATCGTTCAGTTCGCGGGCGGCACACCTGTCGTGATCATGGCGACCGCCGCGCAGCATTATAAGATCACACCGGAACAGCTCGATGCCGCAATCACGCCCAAGACCCGTTGGCTGATCCTCAACTCGCCCTCCAACCCCACTGGCGCGGCCTATAACTCGGTCGAGCTGGAGGCGCTGGGTCAAGTGCTTCTGAAACATCCGCATGTCATGCTGCTGACCGACGATATGTATGAACATATCTGGTATGCGCAGTCGCCCTTCGCGACCATGCTTCAGGTCTGCCCCGATCTCTATGACCGCACGCTGACCATGAACGGCGCGTCCAAGGCCTATGCCATGACCGGCTGGCGCATCGGCTATGCCGGGGGTCCCGAATGGCTGATCAAGGCGATGGGTGATCTTCAGTCGCAATCGACCAGCAACCCCTGCTCGATCAGCCAATATGCTGTTCTCGCCGCGCTGAACGGCCCGCAGGATTTTCTGCGCGAACGCAATGCTGCGTTTAAGGAACGGCGCGATCTGGTGGTGGCGATGCTGAACGATGCGCCCGGGCTCAGCTGCCCCACACCCGAAGGCGCCTTCTACGTTTATCCTGACGCCAGCGGCGTCATGGGCAAAACGACGCCGAAGGGAAAGAAAATCGAAACCGATGCCGATCTGATCGACTATTTCCTCGACGATTACCGCGTCGCCGCCGTGCATGGCGCTGCCTTTGGCCTGTCGCCCGGCTTCCGCATTTCCTACGCCACATCGGCGGAAATCCTGAAAGAAGCTTGCACGCGAATCCAGTCGGCGTGCGCCGCACTCGTCTGAGCGCAAATGAACAGAAGAAAACGGCGCGTTAAGGACGATTTAACGTGACCTCTGCTTGAAACTTTTTGTGGCGGGGTAACGTAACTGCTCCTGCCGCCGAACAGGCGATAACAAGAGAAACCAATGGACCGTATCTTCAACTTTCTGCGCTCGGATCTTTTCCTCAGCCTCGCCGGTGGCTTTGCCCTCGGCCTTGCGGGACTGACCGTGATTAATCCGGCCAATGCCAGCAGCGCAGACGGAGACGCGGGACGTTCAATTACGGTTGGAGCGCCTGTCCATGTCGAGTCCCCTGCCCCGCAATAAACGTACGCCCCGCCTGTTGCTTCTGGCAACGGCGCTCGCCTTCACCGCCGCCTGCGGCCCCGAAGGCGCATCACCTATCGCCATGGCCCACGCCGCCGAAGGCATCGCTATTGCCGCCCCCAAGGCCCCCATCACCGAGCCCAAGGGAACCCAGACGGCTGTCTTTGCCGGCGGTTGTTTCTGGGGCATCGAAGGCGTGTTCGAACGCGTCAAGGGCGTAACCAGCGTCGAGTCCGGCTATTCCGGCGGGACCAAAGCCAGCGCCGATTATGACAGCGTCAGCGCCGGGACCACGGCCCATGCGGAATCGGTCCGCATCCGCTATAATCCCGCCGTCGTCAGCTATAATGATTTGCTGCACATCTTCTTTTCGGTGACGCATGATCCGACCCAGCTGAACCGGCAGGGCCCCGATACGGGCCGCCAATACCGCACCGCCATCTTCCCCGCAAACGCCGCCCAACGTACCGCAGCGTCGGCCTATATCGCGCAGTTGAACAAGGCCGGATATTGGAAGAAACCGATCGTGACGAAGATCGAAAGCTTCAGCTTTTACCCTGCCGAAGGCTATCACCAGGACTTCATGGCGAAGAACCCGGCCCATCCCTATATCGTCGCCTGGGACAAACCCAAGGTCGCCAATCTCAAGCGCCTGTTTCCAAACCGCATCCGGTCCTAAAGGCGGGCGCCGGTTTCTCGGCGCGGGATCATCCTAGATCCCGGCATACCAGTCATAGTCATGGGCATCTTCCCAATAGCCGCCCTTGCCGCCGTAAAATTTGGAAAGATCGTCGGTTGCTTCGACGCGCATGACATATTTGGCCTGCTTATAGCCCAATTGCCGTTCAACCCGCAGGCGCAAGGGCGCGCCATGTTTCACAGGCAATATGCCGTCGTTCATGCTCCACGCCAATATGGTCTGCGGATGAAAGGCATCGATCAGATCGACCGATTCATAATAGGGCATGCCCGGTCCCCATTGGTCCGCACAGTGAAAGACAATGAACCGCGCGCGGGTCGATAGGCCCGCCGCTTGCAACAACAGGCGCAGCGGTGTGCCCCGCCATTTGCCGATCGCGCTCCACCCTTCGACACAGTCATGGCGCGTAATCTGTTCACGCGACGGCATCCCCATCAGGGTTTTGAGGTCAAAATTCTGCGGGTTTTTGACCATGCCGTCGATCCGCAAGGACCAGCGGGCAAATTTGTCGGCCACATGCGCCGCATATTCCGGTGTCCCGCCACTGATCGAGCCATTGGCTTTGAAGGTCGGCGACATATCGCTTTCGCTAAATTCGGGTGCAAGCGCACCGCGGTCCATGATCAAGCGGTGCGCCCCTTTGTTGAGCGCTTCGCCCGTACGCAGGATGGAGCGGAAGCCCGGATCCTCGGTCAGGGCGTCACACCCTGAAAGCAACAGGCCGCTGCCGCCCAGGGCGGCTCCGGTCAGGAACCGGCGGCGGGGCAGTATGATGTTGGAATCGCTCATGCCGCTTCTCCTTCCACAAATACAGGTTCGGGCGCGGGTGCAGGCTCGGCCTTTCCGGGCAAACGGTATTTGCCGGTAATCATGGAACGCACCTCGTTCACGGGTCCTGCCAGAACGACCATCGCCATATGCACGAAGAAGAATCCGACCAGCCCGAAGGCACACAGGAAATGGATCGACCGCGCCGACTGCCGCCCGCCGAACAGATCAAGCAACCACGGCCACGCGGCATTCATCGCCGGCGACATGGTGAGGCCGGTAAATATGATGAGCGGCAGCATGATGAAGATGACCGAGATATAGGCGAATTTTTGCAGGATATTATAGTCCTTGGCCGCCGCCCCGGTGGGAAAGCGCAACCGCGCATGGTCTTTGATGTCGTGCCAGATGTGAGAGAGCGACCATTCCCATTTGCGGATATGCAGATCGTTGCGCACATGCCCGTTCCACAACGAACGCAACATATAGAGCGTCAAGGCGACCGCCAATATCCATGCAAAGGTAAAATGCCAGCGCCGCGCCGCCTGCAGATCATAGCCAGACGGAATGGTGACCCAATAGGGAAAGGCGCGGCGCTTCACCTCGCCCTCCTCATTGGTCCAGATACCAAGCACACCGGTGGTTTCCACCCGCACCCCGGCAAGTTCGACAAATCCGGTATCGCCCGCATCGTCGATAACCAGCCAGGCCTTATCGTCATTCGCGCCATATTGGCCCCAATAGAGCCGTCCATGCGCATTGAAGATCATCAATCCGCTCATCAGCATGACGAGCAGGGTCAGCGCATTGGTCCAATGCCACAGCCGCGTCGACAAGCGATGCCGCTTGACCACATCCCCCGGCTTAAGATCCGCCTGCTCCATATATCTGCTCCCTGATCGCCTGAATATCCTGCCAGAGCGTGTTCGCAGAGAATAGCGTTAAAGTTACAGGGTGAAAACGGCTCCTTGAGATTTCGCACCATCCCAGATAGACAAAGTGCATGTGGAGATCCTTATCCTGCACCGTTGTCTTAACGCTCGCAGGGTGCAGCGACGTATACACAGAGACCTATGCGACTTGGCAGGAAGCCAAAGATGCGGGTGCCGTGCAACGTGGTTGGATCGGAAGCTTTGTGCCAACAAGTGCTGTCGACATAAAAGAAACGCATAACATAGATACCAACGTCCAAACTCTGTTGTTTGCAGTGCCTCCATCACAGGTCCCCGCGATGGTCCGTGGAATGCGAACGCTGGCGAAGACGGATATGACCATACACCCTTTGCTGGTTGATGACTTGTGGTTGGATATGAACGATTGGGAGCCATTTGACCGCTATATCGTGTGCGATGAGGGCAACCTTGGGTTCCTTTTCGTGCACAGCGCGACGGGGCGATCGGCATATTTCAATGTGCAGTGGGAGGCGGCGAGAAGGGTTGAAGAGATTTGTTCAATCTGATGATGCGCATTTGTGCTTTTGAGACAAGTCGCTCTACTGTAACGGTTCGCAACGTTGTCGTGTCCTGACAGCCCGGTTTGACAGCTTTGTTGTGGAATGCGGACATTAGCTCCACAATCTAACTGGATGCTCACTCCGCTGAATTTCAATTTGCTAACTGCGCTCCTTTCTCGCCAAACTTAGATGATCTTTCTGTGGGCGGATCTAGGCGTTAATGATGATCCAACGCGGTGAAGAGGGTGAGATTGATGGACGAATTTTTGAACGACGCCTTTGAACCCATAAAAATCTCGAGATCCGAGTTGAAGAGGTTGCTCGAGAGGATTGCCTCCCTGTGGCCGGCGACAATATGCTGCACCGATAAGGCATATGGTTTGGAGAGTTTTTCGTGTCGATCAATCGTTCCCCTCGGGCGCACTGCACGTGACAACTTCGAACTCGTTGATTGGGGTGTTCACCAAGAGATCGCTGGTATCGCCCTCGACTTTATGGGGATGGCGATAAAGCATTCAGCTAAATATCTGACATTGGTTGAGATCAGTAACATCGATTACGACACCATCATCGGTAACATGTATGCCCGTGACGACATTATTATCACATCGGACTAAGTGATTTCGCGGGACTATCGCACCCCAAAGACACGAAGGCGAGAAGGAAAAGATCAAAAAAGGTGTTTCAGCTAAACCGTAAATCTGAATATGCGGAAACTCCTCAGTTATATCCGTTCGATTTCCCGCGATGTAACCATCCGACCTGTTCGCGCGAACAGCAAGCTACCCACGATGGGTGAAACAAAATTTTCGAGGATTGGATTGATATGACAGCTACCCGTACAAAAACATTGGCTGCTCTTGCCGGCGCGATGGCTCTTGTTTCTGCCGCCAGCTTTGCTGCAGAAGCGCCGACCGGCAGCAAGGGCCGCGCTTTGGGTGCGAATGATACCGTTCATTGCTATGGCGTGCATAGCTGCAAGGGCAACTCCGATTGCGCAACTTCTGAAAATGAATGCAAAGGCCAGAATGCCTGCAAAGGGCACGGCTTCAAGGCATTAAAGGCCGGACAGTGCCTGTCAAAAGGCGGCGTGATCGGCGATCTGGGCTAAACCCCGAGGCCTGCGATGGTCCGGTGCTTGCCGATCCCCCCATGAAAAAGCACCGGATCTGCACTGTAATGAAATGCATATCATGACACCCGAAATCAGCCCCTATGCCGGCTTTGGCATTGGTCTTCGCACAGACCATTATGGCGACTTTATCGAACATGATGTGCCCGTAGATTTTGTTGAAGTTATTTCCGAAAACTTCATGCTCGAAGGCGGGCGCCCCTTGCGTATCCTGGAACAGGTCCGCACCAAATATGATGTTATTTTGCACGGCGTATCTATGTCGGTCGGTTCGGCCCACGGCATCGATGAAGCCTATCTTGCACGGCTGAAGTGTCTGGCCGAACGAATAGACCCCCTATGGATTTCCGACCATTTGTGCTGGACGCGGACCAGCGCCCACAACAGCCATGACTTGCTGCCACTGCCGCTGACCCATGAGGCGCTGGATATGGTGTGCCGGAACATCGACCATGCCCAGAACATATTGGGTCGCGCCATGCTGTTCGAAAATCCGTCCAGCTATCTCACTTTTCCTGAAGACGAGATGACGGAATGGGAATTTATTGCCGCCATGGCGCGACGGACCGGTTGCTTCCTTCTGCTCGACATCAACAATATTTATGTCAGTGCGCATAATCATGGCTATCGGGCAAAGGATTATCTAGCCGGTATTCCGCACGAACAAGTACGCCAGATCCACCTGGCGGGGCATACACCTGGCCCGATCATCATTGACACGCACGACCGCGAAGTTGCTGACGGTGTGTGGTCATTGTACAAGGAGGCGCTCCGCTTCCTCGGACCGGTTGCAACCATGATCGAGCGCGACGGCAATATCCCGTCCCTCACCGAACTTTTAAGCGAACTGGATATTGCCCGGTCGTTGGCCGGCTATGAAGCCCTGCAGGCGGTGTCATGATCTCGCTCGCCGAACGGCAGTATCAATTCATGGCGAGTCTGCTCGCCGAAGACGCCGATCCGCTTGAGACTTCGTCGTCGAAGCTCGGCGCCGGCTTGGCCATTTATCGAAACAACTACCGCACAACATTGATCGAAGCGCTGATGGATACATTCAAACGGACGGCGCGCTGGATCGGCGACGACGTGTTTCACCAGGCTGCAGCGCACCATGTCATCGTTAATCCCCCCAGTGGCTGGACGCTCGACGATGTGGGTTCAGGATTTGATCGCACGCTTGCCGAGCTTTTCGCGAAGAATCAGGAAGTAAGCGAACTGGCATGGATCGAATGGTTCATGCATCGCGCCTTTGGTGCGGCCAATGCCGAACCGCTGACGGTGCTTGCTTTCGCAGATGCAACGGCCGGATTTGATGACAAGGATTGGAGCACCCTCGGCCTTGAGTTTGTCCCTGGTATCCGCACCTGTCTCGTGCACCATGATGTTGCCGCGATCTGGCACGCATGCGATACCGACGACGTATCTCATCCGCCATATGCGCTGGATGAACCCTTGGCCTGTCATGTGTATCGTGACGGGGAGCAGCCGGCCTTCATTACCGCCCCCGCATTCGAAAACCCGGCGCTCGACGCGATGGTGAACGGGGCGCATTTTGGTGACGTTCTCGACGTGCTTCTCACACTTCGCCCTCATGAGTCAGCCGTTGCGGACGCAGGCGCGATGCTGGGCCGCTGGCTGAATAATGGCTTTATTATAGGGCTACGCACCTAGGGCGCTTTACGACGTAATTAGAACCGCTTGGCGAGAAGCGCGTCACTCGAAAGCCGGCCGGGACCGCGTACAATCAGCACCATTGCGAGTGCGACCCAGATCATGTGTACCGACCACCAAGCTTCCGGATAGACGAAAATCTGGATGACCATTGTCATGCCGAGCAGAGCGAGTGCAGACAATCGGGTAAACAGACCAATGACAAGCAGAAATGGAAACAGATGCTCTGCATAGGTCGCCATATAGGTCGCAAATAGAGGCGGAAGAGGGACGTTGCTATATTCTTCCTGAAAAAGGAATTTGGCGGTGTCGCTGATCGAGAGCCAGCTGCCCTCTTCAACCTTGGTACGGCCCGAGCGCCAAAAAATCCCCGCCAGGGAAACGCGGACGAATAATAATGTAAGTTGCTCGACCCAGCTGTCGGGAAGCGATGAAACCAATCGGTTATAGGGAGCGGTAATTTTCATTTTCTCTCCGTTTCGCCAAAGGGCGCAGCGTCGGGCAAAAGATAATAATGGTATTGCGGATGGACCCCGACGCACATGGCGCGACCCGAAGGTGGTTGGGCTAGGAAATGTCCGATGGTTCGCAGGTGGGGGATGTCCGGCCAAGGGAGGAGTGGGTTTCCGGAACAGGGAGCTGCATTTCATCGGACATTGCGTCCATCCGCAAAGTCAGGACAGGCCTTATCCTTTGTTGCCGGCTTTCTGCGGAACCGGCTTTGCATTACCGCTGTGGGCCGTCAATGTGCCACCCATCTTTATGCACGATCCCTTCGCGACCAGCTTCCAGGCATTTCCCTGATAGTCGACTGTTGAAGTTCCGGCGCAGCTCGTTCCAGGGCCTGCGGCACAGTCGTTCTTGCCTTTCAGCGAAACGCCATAACATTTTTCTTTTCCATCGGCGGCTTGCACGGGTGCAGTGGCCAAGGTGATGGCGGCCGACAATGCGACGGCCGCACCCGCCAGCTTTAACGAATGATTGCTCATAAACTCTCCATATTCCAATAGGTCGAATGTCGCAGGATCGCTGATGAAGCGAACCTGTGACCCATTCGCAAATTGGGGCGAGACGGTTACAGGAAGCCGAAGTTTTTCAGAAAGACAGCCGGTTGGATGAAGGCATAAGATCCCCTCTCTCCTCTCCAGATGAGAGATTTCGGGTTGTTTCTTCGTGCCTTAATGCCGTCGTACCGTCCAATATGACTGAAGGGATTAAGGCCCCTGCGCAGGCGGCGCCAACCCGGCCACCCGTTGTGCGGCACGCGCAGTTACGATGCCCAGGTCGACGCTTCCGCTATCCTTCCCGAGGTTCGCGACCGACGGCAGGGTCATTTCAACGCCGACGACATTGGCCGCCAGTGCGGCGATGCGCAGGCTGTAGCGGCCATAGGGCACGAATTCGAACAGGAAGAACCCGTCATATTCGCTGCGCGTTGTCTTCACGACCCGCCCGTTTTTGTCCACCAGTTCGATGTCGACCCCGCTCAGGATTTTTCCGCCTTCGCGTTGCAACTGGCCGGAAATCTCGCCTGCCGAAACCAGTGGTAGTTCGATAACAACGGGCACGCCGGGACGCGGGGTCACGACGATGCCGCTGGTGGCGGGCTGGACAAAGGGATCGGGCAGGCTGGACGCATCGATTCCGATCAGAACCGGCTCATAAGGTTGCAAGCCATCGAGGATTGTCCGGCCCTCGGCGTCGGTCGGCGGGCCGCGCGCCGATAATCCGGCGGTCAACTCTACTTCTTTTTGCACCGCCTCGCCCGGTTGGCGGATGCCGTCGGCATTTTCGTCCTGGAACACGACCGCAAAGGCCTGACCCGTTGACGCGAGCTTTTCCGATGCAAAGCGCATGCCGCCATCGTGCGGATTGGGTCCGATGCTGAAGGCGAGGTTCAGACCGGCAGCGACCGATCCGTCGCTGGCAGCCTCGACCTGGCCGGTCAGCGCAAAATGTTTGAAGCGGCGGGTGTGGCCAAGGGCCAGCCGTCCGCGGGAATCGCCATTCGAATAGCCGGCCTCGACTTTCCAGTCCGATTTTTCGCCGGCGCGCCATTCCGCCGTGATCTTGGATTCGCGAAAACCGCTATCGCCGGTTAGTCCGACCGTCGCTTCGCCGCGCAAACGCAGACCACCGATGCGGCCCGACAGGCGCAATGATGCGTCCAGCCGCGCATCGGGGCTTATTCCGAACGGACTTTGGTCCTTCACCCAATCCAGTTCGGCGCTTGCATTTATCTTATTGATATTAAACGATAATCGTGATTCGACCTCTAACCGGTGGCCGCCATCGATACGGTCGATATAGCGCACTTCGGCACGGATCGGGAAATAATGGCGGCCAAAGCGGAGGCTGTGGTCGATCGAAAGGCTGTTGAACCGGCGGACATCGCGGTCATAGCGTTCGCTTTCATAGCCGCCGAGCAGCCAGGCGCTTTCGCCGCTGATCAGCGTTTCGCCCACCTGCGCCAGCACCTGTCCACGCAGGGCATAGCCGCCCACCAGATTGGCCGCGCTCGCCAGTTCGACCAAGGTGGGGCCAATGGCGCGGCGGACCGATCCTTCGAGATAATAGTTCCGTTGCCCGCGCAAAACCGCGCTGACAAAGGAGGCCGCGACTGACGTCTTGGGGTCAAGACCGCGCTCGACCCCGAACCCGCCGCGCCAGCCGAGATAGTCATTGGGGTCAACCCCATCCAGATTGATGAGGTCGCGCCCCGCATCCTGCACGCCTGCCCAATAATAGGTTTCGCGCGGCGGGATGGAGCCGAGGCCCACCGGGATCATCTTCACATCGCGGCGGATCTGGCCCTGCGGACCGTACAGCACGACTTCGAAGCGGTTCTGCCCGTAGAGCAGCGGTACATCGAGAAATTCATAGCGGCCATCGCCCCGGCTCTGGACATAGCCGATCAGCTGTTCGTTGCGGTAGAGTTCCGCATCCCACCCATTGGGCAGCTCGCCGCGGAATACAGTGCGGTCGAAACTGTCGGGGCGGTTCAACGGGCGGTTGGTGACGAACGCCCCGCGGCCGGCGGTGGTCTGGATTCCGAGCGGCGTTACATTGGTCGAAACATCGCCTAGCGCCCAGTGCGTCGCCTTCAGCGGACCGAGCAGGCCGCCGTCCGGATCGGTGCGGTATGCGCGCATGCGCAGATTTTCGGGAACACCCCGGTCGTCGGACGACAGGCGTGCATCAAAGGAAGCGCCCGCAACTTCGCCGCTGGCGTAAATTTCATAGCGCGCGTCCAAACGGCGGCCGCTGCGCTGGTCGCGGGCGGCGCTGACTGACGCCACGACGTCAACCGAAGGCGTGCGGAACATTTTATAGGGATCGCGCGCCTGGGGCAGGCTGGCGAGGTCGAAGGCTTTGGTCGGCCGCACCTTCCCCGCCCGCGCCTTGCGTTCTTCGGCGAGTTCGAACGGCAATTTGCGGTCCGCGCTGATGATCAGCAGCGCATTGGACAGATCGGCCTTCACCTCGACATTCAGCCAGCTGGCGAGCACCTTGGTGTCGACACACCAGCCTTCGGGAACATCGCGGATCGCATTTGCGGCGACGGGCGCGCTTTTGTTCACGATTTGTACTGTATTGGATTCCCGGTCAAGGGTGAAGGTGCGGCTTTCTTCGAACAACCAGCCAGTTGCGCGGCGCGACTTTTTATCGACACGGACGGGAAGATCAAAGGCAATGATAACATCGGCGAAATCGACGCACACGCCACTATCGGTCTGATAGCCGCGAACGCCTTCGCCCACGCGCCATTGACCAACGCGGACATCGAACAAAAGCGCATCATCTTCATTCGGCTGCCAGGTCGACGCACGCGCCGAAGCGACGGGAATGGTGAGCATCCCCGTCGCCACGGCCAACGCCGTCAGTGCCTGTGCGGCCTTATGAAAATATCTACGCATGACCGTGAAAAAGTGGCGCCTTCAGCCCCTTAGGGAAGGACGGTGCGCACCTGTGCAATCAATCCGCCGCCGGCTTCGGGGGCTTCATAATAGGAAAGCACGATATCACCCTTCATCTTCGCCGCGACTTCCGGGGGAAGGGGGAGAGAGACCGAGCGGCTGGCAACTTCAGGATAGATGGCGATGCCCTTGGCGACCGACAGCGGTTCTGACTGGCCGGGCTTGGTCACATGGATCTCGCCAAATATGGATTTATCCCCCTGACGCGCCATATTGAATTCGAGGGTCGGGCCTTCATTGTCTTTGCCCATGCGCACATTGGTCAATGCGGCGGTTCCCTGCAAATTGCCCTTGCGGACGATGACGGGGATGCTGATTCCGTAAATAGGGATCAGCTGGATGCGCAGACTGTTGCCCGCATCCGCCGAACCGTCAGCAGCAGGCGTCTTGGGAATGGCGCGAAAGAGCATATGGGCCCGATATTCACCGTCGGGCAACGCATCGATCGCCTGCAGGCCGATGCGGATCGACTGCGGCTGGTTGGGCGGCAGGGTCACGCGGCGCGGCGCATAGCGGATGACATCGAGCGCAGATTTTTCCTTATCGTTCGCGACCGTCGCATCGACATCGTCAAGCCGTCCCTGATCATTCATCCGCCGCAGTTCGAGCGTGATGCGATAGGTCGCCTCTTCATCACCGATATTGTTGAGGATGACCTCGGTCCCGCGCCGGCCATCCAATATGACCCGCGTCGGTGCGATCAGAAGATCTCCGGCCGCATGGGCAGGTGCCGAAACACCTGTTGTAACGGCACCCAAAAGGGCACCGCCCAATATGATACGGGCGGCAAAATGACGGCATGCCAAAAAGAGCCGTGTGCGCATAAATATTCCCCATCCACATGTTGTGCGGCGTTCGGCCTGGTCGCCTGTCCGCACGGGTCCATGATGCGGGCATGCCAGAATATGGTTACCATCCGGCTAACGAATGGATTTCAGACAAAGAAAACCCCCGGTGACGCTGGGCCACCGGGGGTTGCTCTCCCTAACCTGCGTCCGAAGACGCGGGGCTATTACTGATAGTCAGCCGATACGTTGTACGTGCCGGTGTAGGTGCCTGCAGCCTGGTTTGCACCAACGGCCAGCGTGCCACCAACGTAGAAAACTTCAGCCGCACCGGTCGAGGTGAACGATGTGATCGAAGGGTTCAGCGTCAGCGTCATCGAGTTGGCACCCGAAGACAGCGTGGTCGAAGCAGGAACGGTAACGCCTACGACATAGCCCGAAGTCGCGCCCGAAACGGTGAAGCGGCCGCGCAGGGCGGTGCCGACGCAGGTCACGCCTGCCGAGCAGGTGCGGGTGTTCGATGTGGTTGGCAAGGTAACGGTGCCAGCGGCAGCGCTCGAAGCAACGACGCCAAGGTCAAGGCCGTCATTCTGGGCGAGCTGCACAGCAGCGAGGATATCAACTTCAGCCGTAGCGGTCTGGGTTGCGGCATTGGCGCCGGTCGAAACCAAAGCGGCAGCTGCGATTGCGCCAGCAAGGGCGATTTTCGACTTGTTCAACATATACTGGTCCTTTTGTGACATAAGCAGATTAGAATGCCCCACTGCATTCAAGTGTCGCTTATGCACATCGAATCATAAGGCTTTGCTGCATGTCATGGTTAATAGAAGCTTACCATTTCAGATGCGTATCAGGCACCCATAGTCGGCGAAACCCGCAGAAGAGAGCCATTTTCGAAAGCTGAAAACAGCAATAGCCCCGCAAAGCGGCGAGCACGAAAGATGTAAATTTTGCAGGAAGAGTCGATCGGAGCCTTAGCGCCCCGACCGGAAATTCTCAGAATTTTTCGCCGGTTAGCCGCTGGCACAACATATCGAGCTGGTCGAGACTGCCATATTCGAATGTCACCGACCCCGCCCCGGTGGCGTTGCGCTGGTTGATCTTGACCTTCAGGCCGAGCAAATCACCCAGATGCGTCTCAACCGCATGGATATCGGCATTGTCCGATCCGGCAGACACGCGAGACGAACCACCCTGCCCTTGCGGAGCGCGGCCCTTTTTGACGAGCGCTTCAGTGGCGCGGACCGAAAGGCCCTGCTTGATCACCACCATCGCCAGCCGCACGGCATCATCGCTGCCCAGCAAGGCCCGGGCATGCCCCATGGACAGCTTTTCCTCGATCACCAGGTCGCGAATCGGTGCGGGCAGATCGAGTAACCGCATCATGTTGGCGACATGGCTGCGCGATTTGTGCACCAGATCAGCCAGAGCAGCGGCGCTATGCCCGAACAATTCGGTCAGTTTGCGGTACGCTTCGGCTTCTTCGATCGGATTGAGGTCCTGCCGCTGGATATTCTCGAGAAGCGCAATTTCCAATGTTTCGGCATCGTCGAAATTGCGCACAATTGCGGGTACTTCGTGAATCTGGGCCCGCTGTGCCGCGCGCCAACGGCGTTCCCCTGCAACAATCTGGTATCCATCGTCCAAGGGCCGCACCACGATCGGCTGGATAATACCGTGGCGGCGGATGCTTGCCGCAAGCTCTTCGAGCTTTTCTTCGGCAAAATGACGACGGGGCTGTTCGGGATTGGGCCGAATGCTTGCAACAGCAATCAATGCCACACCCTGTGTAGCCAGATTCTCGGCCGCAGGTGCCGGCGCGCTGGAGGATTCCCCGCGAATGGCTTCACCCAACAGCGCGTCGAGGCCCCGACCCAAACCCATTTTCTTACGCAGCGGTGTCTTTTCGACCGATTCGTCCGGAGTCATGCAGCCAATTCCCGTGTCGGCATGCGCCCGATCAGTTCGCGCGCCAAATTCATATAGGCTTCGGATCCCGAGCAGCGATGGTCATAGACCAAGGCGGGCAAGCCATGGCTGGGCGCCTCGGACAAGCGGACATTGCGCGGAATCACAGTTTCGAACACCAGAGCGCCCAGACAACTGCGGACATCATCGGCCACCTGGTCGGTGAGCCTGTTCCGGCGGTCATACATGGTCAGCGCCACGCCCATAATTGCCAAATTGGGGTTGAAGCGCTTCTGTATTCGCTCAACTGTTTGTAATAATTGGCTTAATCCTTCCAATGCGAAGAATTCGCACTGCAGGGGTACCAATATCGAATCCACCGCGACGAGAGAATTGATCGTGAGCAGGCCCAGCGACGGTGGACAATCGATCAGGCAGATGTCCCAATGCGTATCCGACTTGTCGAAGGCCGCCTTCAGCCGTCCGGTCCGGTCTTCATATTCCACCAATTCGATTTCCGCGCCCGACAAATCAACGGTCGCGGGGACAATATCCAGATTGGGAATCATCGTTGGAATGGCGGCGTCTTTCAACGACGCGTCCCCCAGAAGAAGATCATAGCTGCTATGCACACGCTCGGCCTGCTTCAGCCCGAGACCCGTTGAGGCATTTCCCTGCGGGTCGAGATCGACCAGCACACAGCGCCAGCCACTTGCCGCCAGAGCCGTGGCAAGATTGATCGCGGTCGTGGTCTTGCCCACGCCGCCTTTCTGGTTCGCTATAGCAATTCGAATCATCGTCTCTGATGCCTCTTTGCCGCCGCAGCGGTGTGTTTTTCGTCTTTTCCTGTCAAATGCCCGACCAATATGCCGGCTTCGGCATCGGTCACACTCGACTCGATCCGGAATTCCCCTTCCCAGACCGATTTAACCCCGTCCCATTCCTTAGCCGCATTCCGGCCCTTTGGTAACAGCCATAACGTCTTATTTGTGGAAAATCGTGCGGCAAGATCGAACAACTTGTCCAATGGAGCAAAGGCCCGCGCACTGATGACCGAATATGGGGCAGTTTCAACACGCTCCAACGGCATGCCCGCAACGGTAACCTGCGATTCCAGATCAAGCAAGGCAATGGCGCGCTGGAGATATTCGATCCGCCTTCCACGCGATTCCACCAAAGTCACCCGATGCGAGCTAAGCAGCGCAACGACCAACCCCGGAAAACCTGCCCCGGAACCAAGGTCTATCCATGCCTGGGAGCCGTCGGGACAGAAGCGCAAAAGCTGCGCACTGTCGACAATATGGCGATCCCAGATATGATCCAGAGTTGATGCGGAGATCAGGTTCTGACTCTCCGCCTCGCGCTTCAAAAAGGCGATAAAGGCTTCTAGCTTCTCCCATGTTTCACGTGAAACAGTGAAATGCTCTTCCAGCCAGTGACGGGCTTCGGCTTCGGTCATGCGGCGACGTCGCTGATCTGCTGTGCCCGCTTTGCATGGACCATGATCGCAACCAGCGCCGCCGGAGTGACCCCGCGGACCCGTGCCGCCGCCGCCAGATTTTCCGGTCGAGCTGCATCCAGTCGTTCGACCATTTCGTTCGAGAGACCCGCAATGGCGCGATAGTCAATCCACTCAGGAAGAAGGACCTTTTCATTTGCGGCAATATCGCGAATTTCATTTTCTTGCCGGTCGATATAGGGAGCATAACGCCCGTCTTGCTCGATTTCATCCAGCAAGGTCGCATCCCCTTCCCAAGCTGTTTCACGTGAAACAGACAGAAGGTGTCGGACGGTCACTGAAGGAAAACGGAGCCATTCATAGAGCGACATCCGGCCTGCATCGCGCTTCACATCCAGACCATGACGGAGCAATTGGTCGGCCGAAAATTGCTGTGCGAAATCAGCTTCCAGGGCCTGTTTCTCCCACAAGCGCTGGTTAAACCACAGCGCACGTTCTTCGCCTACACATCCCGATTGCAAGGCCAAAGGCGTCAACCGTGTGGTTGCATTGTCGGCGCGAAGCCGCAAACGATATTCGGCGCGTGCGGTCAGCATCCGGTATGGCTCTGTAACGCCCTGCAGGATCAGGTCGTCCACCATGACAGCCAGATAGCTGTTCGATCTGTCCAGTGCAGGCATTTCACGGCCCAAGAGACGGGACGCAGCACCCATACCAGCGATCAGACCTTGGGCAGCGGCCTCTTCATAACCCGTTGTGCCGTTGATTTGTCCGGCACAGTAGAGGCCTTCAAAGCCCCGGACCGCAAGGCTGCTATCCAGCGCACGGGGGTCGATATGGTCATATTCTACCGCATAGCCTGGAACGACAATTTCGCACTGCTCCAGACCGGCCATGGACCGGACCATCGCCATCTGGATATCGGTCGGCAAGGACGTGGAAATGCCGTTGGGATAGATCAGGAAACTGTCCAGGCCTTCAGGCTCCAGAAATACCTGATGTCCGTCGCGATCCCCAAAGCGGAAGATCTTGTCTTCGATGGAGGGGCAGTAACGCGGTCCCTGCCCCGCAATGTCGCCACCGAAAAGCGGCGAACGATCCAAGCCGCTGCGAATGATATCATGGGTTTCACTATTGGTACGGCTGACGGCGCAAAAAAGCTGCGGGATATGGCGGCGCGTTGTGAGCGGTGACATGGTCCACGACCCATCATCGGACGGCTGCACATCCAATTGTGCCCAATTTATGGTCCGGCCATCCAGACGTGGCGGCGTGCCGGTTTTCAGGCGGGCCATGGGTAACCCAGCGCCGCGAATCTGGTCTGCCAGTTTGAGCGCCGAGGATTCGCCTATCCGGCCACCTTCCAGACGCTCTTCCCCACGGAATAATTTTCCACCCAGAAAGGTTCCGGTCGCCAATATGACGGCGGAACAGCCTATGCTGCTGCCATCTGCCAGGTCCACACCGACAACGCGCTGGGCGTTGTCCGGTGCGAAACGAAGCCCGGCGGCCTCACCTTCGACGATCGTTAAATTCGGTAAAGAGGCCAACTGACGCTGGATGGACGCTTTGAACAAAGCGCGATCGGCCTGAATACGCGGCCCCTGCACTGCCGCCCCCTTGGAGGCGTTGAGCATCCGGTAATGAATCGCCGCATCGTCGGCAGCGCGGGCGATCAAGCCGTCAAAGGCGTCCACTTCGCGCACCAGATGCCCCTTGCCCAGACCACCGATGGCAGGGTTGCACGACATGGCGCCAATGGTTGTCTTGTCGAAATTGACCAGAGCAACACGCGCACCCATCCGCGCCGCAACCGCCGCGGCTTCGGTGCCTGCATGGCCTCCGCCAATAACCAATATGTCCACATCACTGCGCATGGCGCGCGCATAGCGCAGCGCGGCGGCGGGGTCAAAGTGGTTGGGGGTGTTTCACGTGAAACAGATTATTTTCCGACGCAGAATCGGCCAAAAAGCGTATCCAGCAGATCTTCAGTGTGCGCCCGCCCTGTCAGCGCATCCAAAGCGAGTCGTGCCTGACGGAGATGTTCGGCGGTGATCAGCCAGTCGTCGGCCTCCGCAGCCTGGGTCAGTGCGGACGCGCATTGGGCCAGCAGATCGCGCTGACGGGCATTGATCGCGAACTGATCCGGCGGGGGCAAAAGCCCCTTGGCGATGTCGGTCAGGGTGGTAACCAGCTGGGCCATTCCCTCTTCGGTCTTTGCGGATACGGTAACCGCATCAGGTCCTTTGCGGGCATGCGTGGGATCGTCGGCTTTGGCTGCGATCTCCACCAAATGCGGGTGGGCTGGTCCTGTGCCCTCCTCCCCCAGCCATAACAGGATGTCGGCGCTATCCATCGCGGCCCGGGTGCGTTCAATCCCGATCGCCTCGATCCGGTCGTCGGTCGCATCGCGCAGGCCCGCTGTGTCCAAAAACAGGAAGGCTATGCCGCCGATCGATACCGGTACCTCAATCACATCGCGCGTGGTGCCGGCAATGTCGGACACAATGGCCGCGTCACGGGCCACGAGGGCGTTGAGCAGTGTCGACTTGCCGCTATTGGGTGGGCCGCCGAGCACAACACGCAAACCGTCGCGCAATTTCTCGACCCCCGGGGCCTCTACCAGAGTCCGGATGGCGTCATGAAGTCTCTTGCAACCTTCTGATATTTTGTCATTATTTTGCGTCTCGACATCTCCTTCATCGGAGAAATCAAGTTCCGCTTCGGTCAGCGCGGACAGGACGAGCACCTCCTGCCGCCATTGCTCAATCCGGCGGGAAAAGGCCCCGCCCATCATCGCGCCCGCGGCCCGGCGTTGCCATTCGGTTTCGGCAGATAGCAGATCGGCCAGCCCCTCGGCTTCATTCAGGTCCATCCGGCCATTCAAGAAAGCCCGCCGGGTAAACTCCCCGGCCTCTGCGGGCCTCAGTCCTGGCAGCGCTGCAAGCGCAGCAGACACGGCGCGCACCACCGCCCGTCCGCCATGCAGGTGCAATTCAACCAGATCCTCCCCCGTCGCGCTATCAGGCCCGGGGAAAACCAACACCAGCGCCCGATCCAACACCTCGCCCGAAGCATCCCGCAAAGTCCGCAAAGAAGCCCGCCGCGCCGCCAGGGCAGACCCCGCCAAAGCTTCAGCCGAGTTAACAGAATCGGGACCACTAATCCGCATCACCGCAATAGCCGCCGGCGGTGCGCCACTCGACAGCGCAAAAATCGTGTCAGCGGCGGGCATATTTTGGGGTTATTTCTTGTCTTTCGGCGTAACACCGGAAAAGGCAGCTTTTGCTCCTGTCTCAATCAGCTGCTGAAACAGTTGAAGGCCCATCTGCCCCATCGGTGCGATTTGCTTGCCCAATTCCTGCAATTGCTCAATCCCGCCTGCGCCATTCATCAACTTCGTGATGTTCTGCACATAGGCTTCATTGGCTTCAGTCACATCGGGTAAACCCAGCAGAGCGCGCGCTTCTTCGGGCGAGCAATCTATCTCTATATTCATCTTCATGGGCCCTTGCCCTCCTTCCTTTTCCCTCGAACAGACGTCACTATAGAGCCAAAGCCGAATCAAGCAATTGCCGAGCAAAGGACAGTTTATGGGTGATATAGTGAAGATCAACGCATTGGACGAGGATGCCTTGTTTGATGCCTATATAGCTACACCGGCAGCCGCAATAGTCGTAATCCCAGAGATCGTCGGCGTAAATCAAGGGATTCGGCAAAAATACGATAAACTTGCTATCGACGGCTATCTAGCCATCGCGCCGACCTATGCTGGCGCTTTGCTCCAAGCGCACAGCTAAACCCCGATGTGGAGGCTGAGTCGCAATAGGCATCCGGTTGTTACAGCCAATATGACCCCAATTATGGGGTCAGGGATACTGAGGCAGTTATCCAAGCCATTCGCGCAGGTATTGCGGGGTACGCGAAGATCCATGCCGGACTGGATAGTCATCCAAAAGTGACGTCATACGATTATGCCGGTCTCGACTATGGCTTTGCTGCCGAGATGGGCGAACGTTGAGATGATGCTGGCACGACTTTAGCGGATTCGTGAACGGCAGCTTTCTTTACCATACATCTAATTTAAAAAGAAAAAGGGCTCCAACAAGGGGCCCTCAATTCTTACATTCCTGTAATTGCTAGGACATGGGGTTGCACCTCATGCCAACCTTCCCAGATCATTTTGCCCGCGACATAAACGATCACGACCAAGCCGACCCAGGCAATCCAGCGATACCGCTCGATATATTGAGCAATAATGTTGGCTGCGACACCCATCAAGGCAACTGCAAAAACAAGTCCTACGATCAGAATTCCGGGATGTTCACGGGCCGCACCAGCAACTGCGAGCACATTATCGAGGCTCATTGAGACGTCGGCAACTGCAACGCCCCACGCTGCACCGGCAAAGGTTTTGGTAGATTTAAGGCCGGAGTGTTCGTCACCTGAGATTTCTGGTGACCCCGTCGATTCACCTGCATGACCTGCAATATCGCGGTACATGCGCCATGCAACCCACAGCAGCAGTAAACCGCCAGCAAGAACCAGTCCGACAATCCCAAGAAGCCATGTGACCATCAGTGCAAAAATGATCCGCAAAACGAGTGCGGCCAATACACCAATCAGGATGACCTTTTTCCGTTGGTCTGCAGGTAGTCCTGCCGCGAGCGCACCGACAACGATCGCATTATCGCCGGCAAGAACTAGGTCGATTAAAAGTACCTGTATAAAGGCGGCAAAAGCAGCGGGTTCGCCGATGTTCGAAAAGTCTTTGACTATCGCAGCCCAAATGTCAGCTGGACCACCCAAAGTCGTCGCGGCGCCAGCGGTGGCAATCAGAAATTCAAACATTCTATCCGGCCTTCTGTTTTACTGGTTCATCGAATCGAAGAAATCTTCGTTAGTCTTCGAATCCTTCATCTTATCAAGCAGGAACTCCATCGCATCGACGGTACCCATCTGCATGAGAATGCGGCGAAGCACCCACATTTTCTTGAGCTTGCCTTCTTCGACCAGCAATTCTTCCTTACGAGTGCCGGACTTTCCGACGTCGAGAGACGGGAATATCCGCTTATCCGAAACCTTACGGTCGAGCACGATTTCCGAGTTACCCGTACCCTTGAACTCTTCAAAAATAACCTCGTCCATGCGGCTACCAGTGTCGATCAGCGCAGTGGCGATGATCGACAACGAACCGCCTTCTTCGATGTTCCGTGCGGCACCGAAAAAGCGCTTGGGCCGCTGCAGTGCGTTCGCATCAACACCTCCCGTCAGCACCTTTCCGGAGCTCGGCACAACTGTATTATAGGCTCGGCCAAGACGAGTGATGGAGTCGAGCAGGATGACAACATCATGTTTATGCTCGACGAGACGTTTAGCCTTCTCAATGACCATTTCGGCAACTTGAACGTGCCGTGTTGCCGGCTCGTCAAAAGTGGAGGAAACAACTTCGCCCTTAACCGAACGTTGCATGTCCGTCACTTCTTCTGGTCGTTCATCAATCAGCAAAACGATCAAGAATACTTCTGGATGGTTATCGGTGATGGCTCGAGCGATATTTTGTAACAACACAGTTTTACCGGTGCGCGGCGGTGCAACAATCAGCGCTCTCTGGCCTTTACCCTGCGGGCTGACGATGTCGATAACGCGTGCCGACTTGTCCTTAACCGTGGGATCAAGGGAATCGAGCGTCAGTTTTTCGTCAGGATAAAGCGGCGTAAGGTTATCGAAATTGACGCGGTGCCGTACTGCATCGGGATCGTCAAAGTTGATCTTCATCACCTTGGTCAGCGCAAAATAACGCTCGCCGTCTTTCGGCGCGCGAATTTCGCCTTCCACCGTGTCACCGGTTCGCAAACCGAACTGACGTACCATATTGGGAGACACATAAATATCGTCAGGGCCGGCGAGATAGTTGGCTTCGGGTGAACGAAGAAATCCAAAACTGTCGGGCAGCACTTCAATAGTGCCAAGTCCCATGATCTGTTCACCATCTTCAGCCAATTCTTTCAAGATGGCAAACATCAAGTCTTGCTTGCGCAAGGTCGACGCGCCCTCGACCCCCAATTCTTCGGCCATAGACACAAGATCGGCGGGATTTTTGCTTTTCAGCTCTTTCAAATGCATAGAAAATTCCATTGATGGGCATGCTTGCCCGTTTGGCAAATGGACCTGCGGCCCTGTTAAGAAACCGGTTTCAAAAAAGACAACCGGTAAAAAAGGAAGTTTGAATGGCACGTTGTTAAAAGAGTTCGTGCCTCACGCCCAGGACGGGCTTGATCGGATGGATAATGCGGATAGCAAAAAAGGTCAACCAACTTGCGTTATCTCAACCTACGCCGATTAATCAAAATGGTTTTGCCACTACCAATATAACGATAACTGCTGCCCCAATTCCGGGTACTTCGTTGAACAATCGCAATTGTTTTCCGGTTAGCTTTCGTTCGCCTCGTGCCAATTTCCTCGCGTATCCCACAGCCCAACCATGATAAGCCGACAAGACAAGGACGAAAAGCAGTTTTGCGTGGAACCAGCCATCAGCCAACGACCCGATTTGCCAAGCGAGAAGCAGGCCAACGACCCAGACAACAATGATCGAGGGATTTAGAATGATCTTGATCAGCTTTGCCTCGCGCTCCACCCATTTAGCGGCTTCGTCAGAACCTTCGAGGCTTTCCTGATGGTAAACGAAAAAACGCGGAATCATGAATAACCCGGCCATCCAGAATATGACGAAGATGATGTGCGCGGACTTTAGCCAGAAATAGAGCATTGCGATGATATCCGTCATGATGGCGGCTGTCCCCGTTTATCCCTTGCGGACGAGAGTAAGCAGCTTTTCCACATGTTCAATAGGCGTGTCGGGTAAAATTCCGTGGCCCAGATTAAAGACATGGGGGCGATCGGCAAAAGCAGACAGGATATTTTCAACCGCACTAATCAAATCGGAGCCTCCTGCAATTAGCGCCAACGGGTCAAGATTGCCCTGTACGGGTAGGTCTTTTGGTAATTCACGGTTGGCCCAGTGCGGATCTACGGTTTCATCCAGACCAAGCGCATCAACACCGGTACCATCAGCATACGCCGCAAGCTTTCCACCAGCACCTTTCGGAAATCCGATGATAGGCGCGTCAGGGTGGCGGGCCTTTAATCGACGAACGATTTCGGCATTAGGTGCAATGACCCATTTTTCAAATTGTACAGGTGACAGAGATCCAGCCCAACTATCAAATAATTGCACCGCATCGACGCCTGCTTCAATCTGTCCAGCCAGATAGTCAACGGTAGCAGAAATAATCGCCTCGATAAGTGCACCAAAGCGTTCGGGTTCTGCATGTGCCATGCGCCGCGCTTCGGATTGATCTTTGCTTCCCTGCCCATGCACCATGTAGGTCGCCACCGTCCAGGGACTACCTGCAAAGCCCAGAAATGTCGTCTCCGGGGGTAGGACAGCTGAAACCTTGCGTACAGTGTCAAGCACTGGCCGCAAACGTTCGGGTGCAGGTATGAAATCCTCTAGCGCTGATTGCGCCAACCGCGGAGCTAAGCGCGGACCTTCGCCAGTTTCGAACCATAAATCCTGCCCCATGGCGTGCGGGATGACCAGAATGTCCGAAAAGAGTATCGCTGCGTCAAAGCCGAAACGGCGGATTGGCTGAATTGTGATTTCGGTAGCCGCTTCACTGTCATAAGCAAGTTCAAGAAAACCGCCTTTTTGCGCCCGTAATTCACGATATTCAGGCAAATAACGCCCAGCTTGGCGCATGAGCCACATTGGAGGAATTGCTTCCTGATCGCCCCTAAGGACGTTGAGCAGTTTTTTTGGGCTAGGCGCTGTCATTGGGGCAAGGAATCCAATCAAATATATTATTATATAAGGATGATGAAAGATGATGTGCTGTTGATATACCCAGCCTTAAAAGCTTTTGCGGATATTGCCAACAACTTGACCGGAAGTAAGCAAAGCAGAATCTTGGATTCGCAATTTTCATCCACGTTATTAACAGCCTGTGGATGATAAATTGCTCCTGTGGAAAGGCTGTTACCGAATCGAAAGGTAAAAGCCTGACAATGGGGAAGTTGGAGAGGTGAAAACTTTGTCCCTTGATTTATCCCCAGCCTGCCAACAAGACTATGCTCATGGATCGTTTTCACCTCCACCTACTGTCGGATTCCACAGGCGAGACCCTAGAGAATATCGCTAAAGCTGCGCTAGCTCAGTTTGACGGTGTTGAAAATGTGGTCAAACATTTCTGGCCAATGGTGCGTTCTGAAAGCCATTTGGACCGTATCATGGTTGATGTAGCGGCCAATCCGGGGCTGGTTTTATTCACCTTGGTTAACCGCGACACACGGCGCAAATTGGAAAACAGATGCCGCGCCTTGGGTTTGCCAGCAGTTGCTGCCCTCGATGCCGTTAGCGATGCGTTGTCTAACATGTTGGGGCAAGAAGCAAAGGCAAGGCCCGGTCGGCAACATGCGATGGATGCCGCCTATTTTGCACGTGTAGACGCAATCCAGTTCACCATAGCGCATGACGATGGGATCAACGCTCAAAATTGGGAAGAAGCAGACATTGTATTAGCCGGTGTATCACGGACGTCCAAAACACCGACCAGCATCTATCTAGCAAACCGTGGGTACAAGACGGCGAATATTCCTATCGTCCCGGAATCACCGCCGCCACCTATTCTCTTTACGTTGAAACATCCGATGGTCATCGGACTAGTGACAAGCGCTGAACGACTGGTTCAGGTCCGGCGTAATCGTCTTCTGTCACTGAACCAGTCTCCCGATACAGATTATGTCGACGAAGAAAAGGTCAAGGCAGAGGTCGCTCATGCTCGGCGGATGTTTGCGGACAACGGCTGGCCGGTTCTTGATGTAACTCGGCGCTCGATTGAAGAAACAGCAGCGGCGATCATTAACCTTTTTAACGAACGCGAATTGCATCAGGTCCAAATGTCGTGACGCTGATTTTGGCGTCTCAAAGCGCCGGGAGGGTGGCCATGCTTCGGGGAGCAGGCGTTTCACTGGAAGCGGTGCCTGCACTGGTTGATGAGTCTAGTATCAAGGGCTCGCTAATAGCCAACAATGCCAAGCCTCGCGATATTGCCGACGCGCTCGCCGAAGTCAAAGCGCGGAAGGTTTCGCGCAAATATCCAACAGCATTGGTATTGGGTTGTGACCAGATTGTAGTTACCGCCGATGGGAAGATTTTGGATAAACCCGACAGTCCCTCTGACGCCCGCGTACATTTGGCACAGTTGTCGGACAACAATCACCGCTTAATAAGCGCGGCAGTCATATGCGAAGCGGGTGAGCCGGTTTGGCGAGTTGTCGATAGTGCTCAGATGACAGTGCGATATTTGAGTGAGACGTTCATCGAACAATATGTCTCGAACTTTTGGGAAGATATCCGCCATTGTGTTGGTTGTTATCGTATAGAGGCTGAAGGCGCACAATTGTTCAAAAGTGTAAGCGGCAGTCAGTTCACCATCATCGGCTTACCGCTGCTGCCGGTGCTTGACTATTTAAGGCTAAGGGGTCTTTTGCCGTCATGACCAATTATGCCGAAGTCATCGGGCATCCGATATCGCATTCCAAATCACCACTCATTCATCGGTTCTGGTTGAACCAACTAGGGCTTGTTGGCGAATATCAAGCACGAGATATCTTGCCAGAGCATTTGGATGACTATTTCCGTGAGCGTGCCGCCGACCCTGAATGGCGTGGATGCAATGTGACTATTCCGCATAAGATTGCAGCGCTCGATCATGTCACAGATCTGGGCGATGTACGGAGCTCAATCGGCGCGATCAACACCGTTTTTCGAGGTGCAAATGGTATCTTGGTCGGGACGAATACTGATGCAGGCGGCTTTTATGGCCCTATTGCTGACCTTCCACTTGCGGGGGAGACCGCAGTAGTGATCGGCGCTGGCGGGGCGTCGCGGGCAGTGCTGTTCGCATTGGGGCAGGCGGATATCGGCGAAGTTGTTTTGTTCGCACGCAATGGTCTTAAAGCGGCAGGATTACTCTCGCATTTCGGTCTGAAGGGGCGGGTGTTGCCGCTCACCGCACGGCTGCCCGATTCGGCGTTATTGGTGAACGCAAGTCCTTTAGGCATGAAAGGGCAGGAGCTACTTGAAATCGATCTTACGCCATTACCCGAACATGCGGTCGTTTACGACTTGGTCTACGCACCTATTGAAACTGCATTGCTTAAACAGGCGCGGGCGCGGGAGTTAGAGGTAGTCGACGGGCTCGAGATGCTGGTGGGTCAAGCGGCAATTGCTTTTGAACTGTTTTTCGGCGTCGCTCCACCAGACGATGAGGAAAATGCATTGCGAGAGTTGCTGCTGAGATGAACAGGCCCCGCATTATCGGACTAACTGGGTCTATCGGTATGGGCAAATCGACCGTCGCAGCGATGTTCGCCGATGAAGGGATTCCGGTATTTGATGCGGACGCTGTGGTACACGAATTGCAAAAAGAGGGTGGGGCATTGGTACCTGAAATCGAGACAGCGTTTCCCGGCACAACCGGCCCGCACGGTGTAGACCGAAAGGCGTTAGGCGCGGCGGTGTTCGGAGATCGGGACAAGCTGGCAAAATTGGAATCTATTGTTCATCCTGCGGTAGCAAAGCAGCGATCTGTCTTTTTGCGCGACCACGCTGATGCGGATATAGTATTGTTCGATATACCTCTTTTGTTCGAAAAGGGCGGGTATAGAGGGGTCGACACTATTGTCGTGGTTTCTTCGCCTTATACAGTCCAGCGGAAAAGGGTGCTGGCACGGCCTGGAATGACAGAGGAAAAATTCGACCATATTGTCACATTGCAAACGAATGATGCAGACAAGCGTGCTCGGGCTGATTTTGTAATTGAAACCGGCCAGTCGCTGGTTGAAACACGACTTAATGTCCACGAACTTGTCAAAAAGCTGCGTGCGGGTCTTGCATAACCCTTAAAACAGGCTCACATTCAACACAGAATGCGAGAGATAATTTTCGATACCGAAACGACCGGCTTTGATCCCCTTACCGGGGATCGGATGGTGGAGATAGGGTGCATCGAAATGGTTAGCCGGGTGATGACCGGTGAAACCTACCACGCCTATTTCAATCCGCTGCGACCGATGCCTGCAGCTGCCGAACAGGTGCACGGCCTATCGGATCGCTTCCTGTCAGATAAGCCGCTCTTTGCGCATAAGGCCGAAGAATTACTGACGTTTCTGGGCGACAGTCCGCTTGTCGCGCATAATGCCAGCTTTGACTTTGGATTTCTCAATGCGGAACTTCAATTGTGTGGGCTTGACCCGATTTCGCTTGATCGGATGATCGATACGGTAGCACTCGCACGCGCGAAGCATCCGGGCGCGAAGCTCTCGCTCGATGCATTATGCTCGCGCTATGGCATTGACCGCAGCCACCGTGTCAAACATGGCGCCCTGCTTGATGCTGAATTGCTTGCGCAACTTTATATTGAGCTGACGGGCGGCCGGCAAATCGGTCTTGGTTTGGTGGACGACAGGGCGGCCGTAGCCGGATCGGACGATGGTGGTACCCGCCATTTGGTGCGAGTCCGTCCATATCGTGAAGCTCGTCCACATAGCGCTACACCCCAAGAATTGGCGCTACACAGTGAATTTATCGCTAAAATCAAAGACGCGCTTTGGCTCGAATCCGAGTCGGCACTTTAGAAAAGGAGACAGGCAATGGATATCAGGGTTTCAGGACATCAGGTCGAAACCGGTGAAGCACTGCAGAGCCATGTCGAAAAGCGCCTCGGCGCGATCGCTAACAAATATTTTTCGAAAGCGCTGTCGTCGCATGCCACTTTTGGCCGTGGACCACATGAACGCTTTACCAGCGACATTGTAATGCATGTGATGCAAGGTCTTGTTCTAAAAGGCCGAGGCGAAGCGCAGGATGCACATGTAGCGCTTGATCAAGCAGCAGACCGGATTGAAAAACAACTTCGCCGTTACATGCGCCGTCTACAGGACCGCCATGCACAGTCGGCGCACGCTCTGCGCGAGGAAGAGGCCGCTTATACCGTTTTTGACGGTGGCGACTTCTCTGAAGACGTCCCGCCACCCGAAGCGCCCGTGATCGTCGCAGAGATGAGTGTCGATATTCCAGAATCCACCGTCTCAGACGCCGTCATGCTCATGGATTTACGCAACACGCCTGCTTTGCTGTTTAAAAACACTGGCACTGGTCGCCATAATATGGTTTACCGCCGCGAAGACGGCACGATCGGGTGGGTTGAACCAAAATCGGCACCTTAGAATTCGGCCAGCATCACGACATATATGTAAACATATTCAGATATTTGGGGTTTGCTCCCCGGTTCCCGACCGGGTGCAATTGAACAAGATATGATTCGAATTTCTACAAGGCTCGTTGAGGGAGCTGTCGTTGCGAATCTGGTTTGCGCGGGCAAATCCGACCTTCTCGCACGCCTTTCGACCCTCGCTGCCGAAAATTATTTGCTCGACCCAAGCGCCGTTCTTGACGGCCTTATTGAGCGCGAGCGTTTAGGCCCCACCGGTTTTGGTGGTGGTACGGCGATTCCTCATTGTAAAGTGTCGGGTATTGACGTGCCGGTAGCTGTCTTTGCCCGTCTGGCAAAGCCTGTAGACTACGACGCCGTCGACGACGAGCCTGTAGACTTGGTTTGCGCACTAATCTCGCCGGCACAAGATGGTGCATCGCATTTGCGGGCTCTTGCCGAGGTATCGCGTCTGTTCCGGGACGAAAAATTCCGCACGCAGCTGCGTGGCGCAGCAGATGCGGGCGCAATGTTCGCGTTGCTGACCTTGTCTGAAGAGCGCAACGCCGCTTGAGTTCTGCTAGGCTCACCAGCCAGTTTCGCGTTTCGGCGCTTCAAAAACTCGCCGAGGCCGAAGGCGGATTTGCTGCCGTACTGCGCAAAGGCGACCAACTATCGGGTGCTATCCTGCTTGTCGGGCAGATTAAAGGTCGCAATCCCGTAATTTACGAACGTTACCCCGAACTTGACGGTTCCTTCTCCTGGCATCAGGTGACACAAGCGATAGGGGGCGATGAGACAGAACCTACAAAATATTGGAAATCACGCATTAAACGCGATCCTGATTTGTGGGTTCTCGAACTGGACGTCGCGTCGAAAGAACGGTTGGACGGACTTTTGGCCGCCGACTCTTGACTGCGCTGCAATGCACAATAGATGGGCGCGCAACGAGTAGCGAAGGTTGTCACGCGGGACACAAATGGGGTGACCAGACAAACACGCGAGTCGGATGCAACAAACGAAGAGCCAGAACATAAGATTAGAGGCTCATCTGCTGGTGCCGCCGCACTAATGTACGATTAATGTTGAAAATGGTTCGGGCTGCCTCCGTGGTGGCCATTTCTTGTACGCTGGCATCCGCCGTTCTAACCGCCGATGCCGGTTTTGCTTTTGGGAATGACCAAAGCACAGCGCTTAGCGCATCCGCCATCGTAGTCGATGCTGCGCAGATCACAGCAGATAAGCAAAATGTCGAACGCCTGAAATCAGGTGAAGTGACGACAAGGCTTGCGGAAAATGGTGATATCATTTTCATTCCAGGTAGCGGTCAACCCGTCAACACCGACTCCCGCTCAGAATATGTAGATGACGTTCGCGAAGAGAGTGTTGCCGCATCTTCGCTGTCCGAACTGGTTCGGATGCAGGACGTTAGCGAACCGCTCGATAGCGAAGTGCGCTGCCTCGCTGGAGCCGTCTATTTTGAATCCAAAGGCGAATCGCTCGCTGGCCAGCTAGCCGTTGCACGTGTTGTTATCGCTCGCGCTAAGTCAGGGCGCTTTCCTACCACCCTGTGTGGTGTGGTGTATCAGAAGAGCCAATTTTCGTTCGTACGCGGCGGCGGTATGCCACCTATCGCAACGGGCAGTGCGCATTGGAGCAATGCTGTAGCGATAAGCCGAATTGCCCTTAACAACAGTTGGAAAAGCCCTGTTGAAGGCGCGCTTTTCTTTCATGCCCGCCACGTTTCGCCGGGTTGGCGGCTGACCCGGCTCGGATCGATTGACAATCATATTTTCTACCGTTGAATATGGCAGAAACTGGTTAGGAGATGAAGGCCCCGAAATGGGGCCTTTATTTTGTTCTACTTACGTTCTATAGAGTCGGCTATGGCTGATGTCGCTAATCTGAAACCATTCCCACTTCCTTTAGCAGCCGCTGCCGCTGTTGCGCGTGGCGTGTCACGCCTGTTTTTGCGTAACCAGATCATGGTCCAACCGGAGGTGTCGTTACGTAACAACCGGCGCGCAGATCTGATGGGCATCAATGCGAAGGGCGAAATTATCCTGGTCGAGATAAAATGTGCCCGTAGCGATTTGCTGGGTGACCAGAAATGGCCAGAGTATCTTGAGTTTTGCGATCGCTTTTTCTGGGCTGTCCCGGCCGGGTTCGATATCGGACCGTTGCACGGGGAGACATTCATGCCTGAACGGGCAGGCGTTATCATCGCCGACGCTTATGACGCCGAAATCGCTCGCCCCGCTGCACTCGTTCCGCTCGCAGCGGCGCGGCGAAAGACTGAAACCCAACGCCTAGCCCGCTTGGCTATGCGTCGTTTGATGGGTGTTGCGGACCCTGACCCCATTTTAGCGGAGATCGAGGCAGAGTAAGTGTATGCTATCTCACGACCGTATATACTCAGCTTGCCTTGGTCGGGTTGTACCAGATCGGCGACGAATAGGCCCTTTCCTGCGACTTCAACTCGGTGCCGGGCAATAGCTTTGCGCCGTATCGGATGGCGTCAAATAGAACCCATCGCGGGGTTGGGATTTCGAGAATGCGTAGATAGTAGAAAGCTTTTTGGCTCGCGTTGAATTCTGGATCGCTCCATACCGCCTGTAACTCGGGATCGCCTATGCTGTTGCTGTAACTTGCCTTCGCGATATTGACTGTGTCTCCTACCGCCGGAATCTTACCATTGGCACTCCGCTGCCTTTTGTCGGCGTCACCCCAAACCACATCGAAAACTTTCTCCTGCATCTGGCCGGATGCATCCACCCAACCTTTTACGACCTGAACGCGGTCGAGATTGGCGCCGATCGGATCTTTCAGCGCAGAGATAATGAAACTTGGCGCTCCCTTACCAGGCTTAAGGTCACTACCCATAGGCACGCCGCGTTTATACCCGGCCATCACCCAGTTCCCGGTCAAATCATCGGACTTGAAATCCCAACCGCCAAAGAAACGGACCGTCATACGTGGCCCGGTGGTCGCGTAAATTTCCTTCCGCATCATAGCATCGAATATCGCCGCTCTTGTGTTTGCTGTTGCCCACACGGCTGCATATCCTCCAGCGAGATAATGCCATCCAAAGCGACCTTCACGGGTACCTAGATTTTGTGGTTCAGATGCCCGTTTGCCATTGGGCTCGCCGCCTGAATGTTTACCGAAAAAGTTATTTTCATCTGCGGTGGCGAGTGCGGTGTGACTATCTGTGGAACCAATAACACCGAACTTGTAAGGGTTCGCACCCGTCTTTGCTTCAATAGACAGCCCTCGCTTCAGCGCTTCGCGAATATACTCCCCCGCAAAATCCTGTGGCTTTTTGGCAGCCTGCATGGTCAAATTACCTAACTGCCAGCCTGCAGTGCCATAGCCTGCAAATTCGTCATTTGGAGACAGGAATGGATGCGCTTCGCTGTCACCTTTGATCTGGGTAATTTCAACGACAGGTTCACGCGCAGCGCGACGACGGGCATATTCGGCAGTCATTGGTCCACCACCCGGACCGACAAGTTCGAACATCAAACCGTTGGACAGGTTGCTGTTATGCGGAATTGCGAGCACTTTACCACCCGTCCGCTTTTCATAATTGTCCATATAGTCCCACAGCTGGCTGACGGGTGAATCGCCTTGTCCCGGGTCGTAAGGGAGTACTTGATCGGTGCGGCTTTTGCCGTCCCGGAACATGACCACACGGTGCAGATTGTTACCGCCGGGCATCAACGTATATTCAAAGCCCATGAAGGCGGTGAATTTCCCCGGCTCATTATAACGCTCTATCAGGCTACTGTGCCCTGTCCAAATGTTTGTCGAGGTTTTGCGCTGCTTTTCTGGATCGGTCAGTGATTTTGGTAGGTCGTTACGGCCTACCCTGTCGATCAATTCCGCAGTGACCCGTTGCATGCCTTCGGGTCCCTTGTGCATCTCATCATGCCAGCGGCGTAACACCGGATCGCGAATAAGAAAGCTCGGTGCATCATACAGCGCCTTGGTTGCGCCAAGCCCGCCTGAGTGATCAGCGATGACAAGAAAATCAAGCGGGCGTTCCAATTTTGCCTTCAGGCCCCAGGTCGAGGTGATTTCCTCTCCTCGCGCAAACCGCAACGCTTCTTCAGGCCCTAGCTTTACACCAAAACCAAAGGCATCAATGGAATTTGATGTATGTAAATGGGTGTCGCCCCACAGAAGCTTCATGGCTGGTCCGGAAGTAACTTCCTTGTCAGATGCGATCTGTGCAATGTGGGAATCGTCGAGGATCGACTTTTCCTGCCAATGGCGCCAGCCATAAGTTAATCCGACACCGATGGCACCGACCGCGACAGCTCCCAGAATAATGGTACGTTTTTTTGGCATGTTTCCCCCACTCCTGCGTTAAAAATTGCTCCGGATTTCTGGGTCCGTCAAGTGCTCCATGTAAAGGCCGCAATGACGCTACGTCAAAGGCAGCTTCATACTCCAAAAGAAATGGGCTGGTCGATCGTCGGCCATCTCTTCCAGGCCGATAGTTTGTTGATCACGACCCATGGCGGATTCATAGACATAGGTGCCAAACAGTCTATCCCACCACGTCAAGGCAAAGCCGTAATTGTAGTTCTGTTCGCTACGATCCGTACTGTGGTGCACCAGATGCATATCCGGCGTGACCAAGATCATCCGCAAGACTCGATCCATGGAACGCGGCAGGCGAATATTGCTGTGGTTGAAGAGAGCATTGCAATTCAGCCATAGCTCAAACGCAAGCGCCACCAGCACGGGAACTCCCAGCAAGGTGACGCAAGCCGATTTAAAAATGGTGGAAGTCAAAAGCTCGAAAGGGTGAAAACGCAGCGCGGTCGTGGTATCCAGATCGCGGTCGCTATGGTGGACCTTGTGGATCCGCCATAAGACGGGGAGCCGATGCATCGCCCGATGTTGCACCCATACCGCGAGATCAAGCAGAATAAATGCGAGCCCCGCCTCCAACGATAACGGCCAATGGGTTTGGTGGAGCAAGCCGAAGCTGTAACTGTCTGCCCATGCTGCGGCACTGGCTACGACAACAAATAAGGCAAGCAACCGACCTAAAGCCGCGTTGGTGAGGAAAAATAGCATATGGGTGAGCCAGCGATACTTTCGCGGCAACGCCCTTTTACTGCGTGGCCACAGCCATTCAGCTACCGAAAACAGGATCAGCAAAGCGGCGGGGATAGATATCGCATAAAGACCCAGCCCCGCCTCAATCATGTCTTTTACGCGTCGGTTCTTTCGAGGAATGGATAATCTGTATAGCCTTCGGCGCTTGGGGTATACCATGTCTTATAGTTGTCGGGCGTCAGTTCGGCACCGACCCGTAGCCGTTCCACAAGATCCGGGTTGCTGATGTAAGGACGGCCAAAGCTAATCGCGTCTGCAAGGCCAGAGGTAAGATCCGCATCGGCCAGTTCTTTTGTATATTCTTGGTTCAGAACGAGCGGACCCTTAAACACCTCACGAATTTGCGGCGAAACACGAGGTACGTCTGTTCGACCAAAATTACCGTAGGACTTCACTTCTCGCAGTTCAAGGAACGCGATACCTATATTCTGCAATGCAGCGGCGGCAGCCGTGAACAGCGGTATGGGGTTGCTGTCGTCTACACCTTGCGTTTCGCCATTCGGCGACAGGCGGACAGATGTGCGGTCGGCCCCTATAGCATTGACTACTGCCTGCGTTACTTCGCGGAGCAAGCGGATACGATTTTCGATCGAACCTCCATATTGATCGGTCCGGAAATTGGCATTATCGCGCAGGAACTGATCAATCAAATAGCCATTAGCGGCGTGGATTTGTATACCGTCGAATCCAGCCGCAATCGCGTTTTTCGCAGCGTTGACATAGTCTTCTATAATGCGTGGAATCTCAGACGTTTCAAGCGCTCGTGCTTCGGTATACGGCTTTTTCCCTTCGGCGGTATGAGCATCTCCAGGGGCCGTTGTCGCCGATGCCGATACGGGTTGGGCGCCGCCCAGAAAATCGGGATGCACGAGACGCCCCATATGCCACAATTGCAAGATGATTTGTCCGCCGGCTTCGTGCACGGCTTCCGTTACCGGCTGCCACGCAGCAACTTGCGTATCGTTCCAAACCCCCGGTGCGGATGGCCAGCCTAGACCCTCTTGCGAAATGCCCGTCGCCTCCGCGATGATCAGGCCTGCGCTTGCGCGCTGACTATAATATTCGGCTTTCAGATCGGACATGGGTACATGGCCAGTCGTGCTGCGTCCCCGGGTCAAAGGCGACATGATCACGCGGTTCTTTGCGCTGATTGCGCCAAGCTGAATGGGGTCGAACAAAGTTGCAGTCATAAATCTTCCTGTCATTAAGGCTTTGGTTTGCAGCCAAGATGCGGATAAGCGTTGCAAATTGCAACGGGGGTTTATGCCGACAAATATTTTCCTTCAGCAAAGCCCCAAGGCTTTGGCTTTTCTGGCGTTGATTGCTGGGAATATCGCGATTGCTTTTGGTCCCCTGCTTGTGCGCTATGCCGATAGCGGACCGATTGCTACAGGATTCTGGCGGCTGGCTTTGGCTACACCTTTCCTGTTTCTGGTGGGCTATCGATTCGGATTTCGCCTAAAGTCAGTCCCTATGAAGACATTTGTTTTCATTCTCACAGCAGGGGTATTTTTCGGGATAGATATCATTGCCTGGCATATCGGCATTTTTCAAACAAAGCTGGGTAACGCGACTCTGTTTGCCAATTGCGCCAGCATGCTGCTGGTGATTTACGGAGTAGTAGTTGCGCGTAAAATGCCGGGAATTTGGCAGATCGCGTCGGTGGTCCTGGCGTTTGTTGGCGCGGCACTTTTGATGGGTCAAAGTCTAGAACTCTCGCCGGAACACTTTGCCGGGGACCTGCTCTGTCTTGGCGCGGGCCTGACATACACGGTGTATCTTTTAATGATGATGCGTGTTCGCGAAACTACCGAAAGTTGGGGCGCTCTGGCGATGGCCAGTACTGTTGCAGCGGCGGTCTTGCTTCCGGCATCTCTTTATACAGGCGAACAGGTGGTTCCATCGATCTGGTGGCCGGTGCTGTTACTTGCCTTTACTTCGCAGTTTGTTGGGCAGGGTTGCTTGACCTATGCCCTTCCGCATTTCAGTCCACTTGTCATCGGGCTAGCGCTGCTATTGCAACCGGCCTTGTCCGCTGCTGCTGGTTGGTTGGCATTTGGAGAAGCTCTGACGCTGCTTGATTTTACAGGCAGCTTTCTTGTCATGATCGCGCTGGTGCTCGTGCGGAAGCAATAGCTCTTTTAATGATGGCATCTTGCGCCTACATTTTCGGGATGACCGACCAAAAGCTTCCGACCGATCCGACTCTTGACGAAATCCGCGCCGCGCTCGCGCCACTTATTGCACGCAATGCGGCCTTTGACGGTTGGAGCTACGCCGCAGTGGACTCGGCTGCGGTTGAACTGGAAATCGAACCCGATGTCGCAGCATTGGCATTTAATGGCAATGCCATGAGGATGGTGGACGCATGGATCGATTCGATTGATCAAGAACTTGCCCGCCGCCTGACAGCGAGTAGGTTAAATGCGCTGAAGATAAGAGATCGCATCACTATATTGCTGGCGACCCGGCTAGAGATTATGAATCCTGACCGTGAAGCCCTGCGCCGTGCAATGGCAATTATGGCAATGCCTCAGAATATTGTCCGCGGTACGAAAGTTGGCTGGCGTTCCGCCGACCGGATGTGGCGCATGGCGGGGGATACGGCCAGCGATTTCAACCATTATACCAAACGTGCAACACTCTCGGCCGTATATGGAAGCACAATCAGCGTCTTTGTTAATGACGAGAGTCCTGATTTTATCGATACCCGCGCCTTTCTTGACCGGCGGATCGAAAATGTGATGCAGTTTGAAAAGGTGAAGGCGCAGGCACGCGCGCGTAAGGAATACGCCCCAAGCCTTTCACGCTTCATTGGACGCCTTCGCTATCCTGCGTAAAAACGAATAGCACTTGATGTTATTGCGAATCGGTTGCAAATGTCACTGGTGCAATTAGACGATCTCCCCCTCAACAGCCAAGCACGGGTTCGCACCATAGATTGGGCTGCGATCCCAGAAAGCGAAGGCCATCGGCTGCGTTCGCTCGGGTTAGAGGAAGGCGTGGAAGTTGAGGCCCTACATAAGGGTATACTGCTTTGGCGTGACCCTATCGCCGTACGCGTTGGGCGTATGCGGATTGCGATGCGTCGGAAAGTCGCCTCGGCCATTTTCTGCGAGTTATCTAAGTGAGTGGAACGGTACCGCTAGTTGCGCTGGTCGGTAACCCGAATAGCGGCAAAAGCTCGCTTTTCAACGCGTTAACCGGTGCGCGGCAGAAAATTGCTAACTATCCTGGTGTGACCGTAGAGAGAAAATCGGGTCGCACAGCATTGCCCGATGGACGTCCGGTCGAATTGCTTGACTTACCCGGTGCCTATAGCTTGCAACCTGACAGCTTAGACGAGGCGGTGACGCGCGATGTCGTACTAGGTAAATTCGCAGGTCAACGTCGCCCTGATGCGCTCGTGATAGTCGTAGATGCTGGCAATCTGGACAATCATTTGCGCTTTGCTATCGAATTAATCGGGCAGGGGCTACCGGTCGTCATCGCGCTTAACATGGTGGACCTTGCCGAACGAGACGGGTTGGAAATTGACCCAACCGTTTTGGCGGACGAACTCGGCGTTCCTGTAGTGTCGACCGTTGCAGTTCGCAAGCGCGGGCTGGAACGGTTGCTGAGCATGCTGAGTGAAGTGCTTTCACAATCTCGTCCTGATGAAGTCGATGCGCCGGAAAATCGCAAACAAATCACCGACCGTGCGCACCGAATAGCAAAGCGCGCAATCATCAGTGAAACTCAGGGGAGGCAATGGACGAAGCGATTGGATGCCATACTGCTTCACCCCGTGGGTGGAGTTGCGATTTTGTTGGCGTTGTTGTTTGTCATGTTTCAGGCGGTGTATGGCTGGTCCGAAGCGCCTATTGGTTGGATCGAAAGCGGATTCTCCGCATTAACTGAAACGATCAACGCGCAAATGCCTAATGGCATACTGCGGTCTTTCCTGACTGACGGCGTTATTGCAGGAGTGGGTTCTGTTGTCGTGTTCTTGCCGCAGATCCTGATATTGTTCCTCTTCATATTGTTGTTGGAGGCGACCGGTTACATGACCCGCGCCGCTTTCGTCATGGATCGAATGATGGCTGCTGTCGGTCTGTCGGGGCACAGCTTTATTCCGTTACTATCCTCCTTTGCCTGCGCAATTCCGGGCATCATGGCGACTCGCAGCATCATGGATCAAAAAGAGCGTTTAGCGACGATTTTGATCGCTCCATTGATGACGTGTTCGGCGCGCCTGCCGGTTTATACGCTGATTATCGGCGCTTTTATTCCCGCACAGAATATTGGCCCAGGCATTGGTATGCAGGGTCTGGTACTGTTTGCGCTTTATCTGTTTGGGATCGTCGGCGCCATGTTGGCCGCAGCGGTGATTCAGCGATTCGTTACTCAAAGCCGCAGCAGCAGTTTCCTGATCGAGATGCCGCGCTATCAATTGCCGCGGCCAAGCGACATTGCTCTCGGTCTATGGCAACGCGCTTGGGTTTTCCTTCGCCGTGCCGGAACGATTATTTTTGTGGCGACGGTCATATTATGGGCGCTGTTGAGTTTTCCCAAAGTGCCTGTGAATAGCACGCAAAGCCAAGTGGAATATTCAATTGCGGGCCGTATCGCCGATGGTATTGAGCCAATTATCCGTCCGATCGGCTTTAATCATGATATTGCACTTGCCTTGATTCCAGCCATGGCTGCTCGCGAAGTCGCGGTTTCTGCGCTCGGCACAGCCTATGCTATTGATGCCGAAGATGAGGAGCAGGCCGCAATGAGTCTCGGCCCGCAATTGGCTGCAAAGTGGTCGCTTGCCACTGCCTTGGCCTTTCTGGCGTGGTTTATTTTCGCGCCACAATGTATTTCCACAATTGCCGTCACCCGGCGCGAAACCAATGGCTGGAAATGGCCCATATTCATGGTCGTCTATCTTTTTGCTCTCGCTTATGCGGCGGCGGGTATAACCTATTGGACAGCAGTGTCCTTCGGCTTATAGCGACACCAATATCAATTCGAAAATCAAAGGGCAGGAACATGGCGGGCAGCGTCAACAAAGTAATAATCGTAGGCAATCTGGGGGCCGACCCGGAAGTGAAATCCTTTCAAAATGGTGGGCGCATTTGTAATTTGCGCATCGCTACATCCGAAGACTGGAAAGACCGCACCACCGGTGAAAAAAAAGAACGGACCGAATGGCACAGCGTCGTCTTACAGAGCGACGGGCTGGTCGGCGTTGCCGAACGCTTTTTGAAGAAAGGCAGCAAGGTTTATATCGAAGGCCAATTGCGCACCCGCAAATGGCAAGATCAATCGGGTAACGATCGTTACACAACCGAGATTTCGGTAGCTGGTTTCGACGGGAAGCTTGTGATGCTGGATAGCGCACGTGGTGGATCCGGAGGCAGCGGCAATGACGGTTGGTCGGGTGGTTCGTCGGGAGGTGGACAAGGCAGCGGTAGCAGCGGTCAAGGTGGCGGCAACTGGAGCGGTGGGTCGTCAGGCTTTGGCGGCGGAGACTTTGACAATGATCTTGACGACGACGTGCCATTCTAAGATCGGCGTAGGGTGACGGAGGCAGCTGTTTGAACGAACGGGGACGATTATGAAAAAAGCTCTGTTAGTTCTTTTTGCTGTCTCAGCGCTGGTTTCATATTTTGTCTTTGATTTAGGCCAGTATCTCAGCCTCGAAAATTTCAAAGCGCAACAGGCTGAAATTCTCGCTGCGAAAAATGCTCATCCCCTTATCTTTATCGCCGGTTTTTTCCTGACTTACGTCACCATAACCGGACTTTCCATTCCCGGTGCTGCGATCATGACACTGATTGCAGGAGCACTCTTCGGTCTCGTGATCGGAATAGTTGTTGTATCATTCGCGTCGACGATCGGCGCGACTCTCGCCTTTTTGGGGTCGCGCTATGTTTTACGGGATTGGGTGCAGTCGAAATTTGGAGAAAGGCTAAAGGCCATCGACGATGGCTTGGCTAAAGACGGTGCCTTTTATCTGTTTACCCTCCGCCTGATTCCGGTTTTCCCCTTTTTCGTAATCAATCTATTGATGGGTCTTACCAGAATCCGGACCTGGACTTTTTTCTGGGTAAGCCAATTGGGGATGCTTGCTGGAACTATTGTTTACGTCAATGCCGGTACGCAGATTAGCCAGGTTGAATCAACAGCCGGTCTTCTGTCGCCGACGTTAATCGGATCTTTTGTGTTGTTGGCGCTGTTCCCATGGGCAGCCAGAGGTTTGTTAGCAGTTGTGAACAGTCGCCGTGGTCAATAGAGCTACAAAGCCCAAGCGTTTTGACCGCAATCTAATTGTCATAGGTGCCGGATCTGCAGGTTTGGTTTCGGCTTATATCGCCGCAATGGTGCAGGCAAAAGTCACACTGATTGAGGCCCATCAAATGGGTGGTGATTGCCTCAACACCGGATGCGTACCGTCCAAGGCACTTATTAAAAGCGCACGAGTAGCGCATCTCGTTTCAGAAGCCGCGCGTTTTGGCATAAAAACGTCCGCTCCGACTGTGGACTTCCAAGCTGTCATGCAGCGGATTCGAGAGGTCATTGCTGCAATCGAACCACATGACAGTGTAGAACGCTTTACTGGACTCGGAGTCGAATGCGTACAGGGCTATGCCCGTTTCATCGATCCTTGGACTGTGGAAATTGATGGGAATAGCCGACTGACGGCGCAATCATTCATCATCGCTACTGGCGCAGCGCCGCTAATCCCTCCTCTGCCCGGTGTCGAAAATAGCGGTTACCTCACAAGCGAAACCTTATGGGAAGAATTTGCAAAGCGTCCGGCACCGCCCGAACGTCTAGTCATTTTAGGTGGCGGCCCCATCGGTTGCGAATTGGCGCAATCCTTTCAGAGGATAGGCGCGCAAGTCACCATAGTAGAAATGGCCGAACGGCTGTTGCTTAAGGAAGACCCTGCCGCTGCCGCACTTGTTACTGCACGCCTGCACTCGGATGGAGTAGAGATATTGACCGGACACAAAGCAGTCCGTTTCGAAACTAATAAATGTCTCATGGTTGAAGGGCCAGAAGGCGAGCGACGGCTTGCTTTTGAAGATGTGATTATCGCCGTTGGCCGTAAACCACGTATTGCCGGATTTGGTCTTGAAGAATTGGGTTTGGTCGCTGACGGCAAATTACCCGTTGACGGCTTCCTGCGCACCAACATCCCGCATATCCTCTGTGCGGGTGACGTCGCGGGCAAGCAGCAGTTAACCCACGGCGGATCCCACGAAGCCTGGTATGCCAGCGTTAATGCGCTCGCCCGCCCGTTCAAGAAGTACCAAGCCGACTACCGCGTTCTACCGCGGGTCACATACACCGAACCCGAACTTGCTTCCGTGGGATTGACGGAGGCGGAGGCGTTTCAGAAAGGCGTGGCTTTCGAAGTGACCCGTTATGATCTTGATGATCTTGACCGTGCTATTGCCGAGGGTGAGCGTTGTGGCTTCGTTAAGATTTTGACCGCCAAGGGTAGCGACCGAATATTAGGAGCCACGGTAGTCGGTGAACATGCTGGCGAAATCTTGACGGAAATCACCTTCGCCATGAAGCACAAGATGGGTCTTCGTAAGATTTTGGCGACTATCCATCCTTATCCCACTTGGTCCGAGGCGACAAAATATGCTGCCGGCCAATTTGGTTTGGCCAGAAAGCCGATAGGGTTGCTTAAATGGGCTGAGCGCTGGTTTCGGTGGCAGCGGGGATAAAATTAAGATCGGTTTTTGAAGTTAAGCAAACTGTTTGGAGGCAAGCCAAACGCGTTGCATAACCGTTAGTAGGCACAATGCTGCGAACGTAAAGGCGAGGGCCGGAAATGCGGACGGAAACACACAAAAGAGCACGAAAAAACCGATCGTCTCGCCTCCCTCCATCAAACCGGTCGAATAGATAAAAGCTTTTGGCAGGTTATCGTTCTTATCCTGTACCCGAAGTGCCGCGATAGCAGCAAACGCAAGGAAGCTAACCGCCGTGATTGTAAAGCTTGCGACAAGTAGCAGTGCTGGCAGAAGATTGTCAGGATCCGCGAGACCAAAGGCGACAGGGATTGATACGTAAAACACATAATCCGCGATACTGTCGAGATAGCCTCCCCATGCGGTTGGCCCATTAATCCTAGCGACTGCGCCGTCCAGTCCGTCAAAAACCCTGCTTGCCACAATAAGGGCGAGAGCTAGAGGCATATATCCACCGGCAACTGCCGCCGCTGCGCCTATTGCCACCATCGCGCCGGAAAGAGTCAGGCAATCTGCTGACGGTCCAACGCGGGCCACGCGAACAGCCACGAAGTTCAGTGGCCGATCAACCAGCAAACGCAGTTGCGTATCAAACATCGCGCATCATTTTTTTTCTAGCTTTTCCTTTAACGAGGCGAGTACGCCGAAAGGACCTGCTTCATCTTCCCCCTTTACACCTGCCGACTTCAAAAGCGCATCGGCATTGGGGCTGCGTGGATAGGGATCAAGCGCAAGTCCCAATGATTGGGCAACAGCTTCACCTAGATCAATCAGCTGGCCATCGTGGAACATAACATCGCAATCTTCTTCGGCGAGTTCGAACTCGGCTTCTTCGTTTATACGCGGTTCGGGAATGAAGCGGATAGTTACAGCCTCGCTTACTGTGACTGGTACAGGTTCACCGGTGGCAACGCAAGTCTGCGCCAGAACGGCGTTAAGCTCGCCCGTTGCGAATATATCCGATCTCTCGGTGGTCATTGTCAAATCGGCGTCCAGTCGGTCCAGTGCGGCAAGGTCGAACCGTTTGGCCAAGGCTGCACGTTGAGATGCATCTGCGGAAAGATGGATGCTGCGCATCTTCCCTCCCAGTTCCGATATTTTCAGTTCGTGGCTGAATTCGCTCAGAGTCACCATAGAGCTTTTCCTGCGGCTAGATCGTTTGGAGCGATCTCTGAGAGTGCCTGGTCGATTGTCAACAGACCCTGCCTCACATGCACCGCTGCTGAGATGTTTACCGCTTCGCCGCGATATAGGTTGCGCGCAATTGCATCGTCCAATTTATCCTTACAGGCCAGCGCATCCCGGAAAGCTGTGATTTTACCGCCAACTGAACCCATTATCTTACCGATATGCTTACCCACGATCATGTCGCCGACACCTACTTCGCGCAGTTGCCCGTCCATATCGTCCACCAGAACCTCTGTCAGGCGCGCCATATTTCCTGCCTGCGAAGGCTCTTTTTCCAACCTTAACAAAACCAGCGAAAACAGCGTTGCAATCATATCAAACCGGCCATCAATGCTATCGGGTACCTGACCCGTTTCGTACCAGTGTGGCTCGCGAGCCTTGGCCACGATCTGGTTATAGAGTGGAATAACCAGCACTTTGGGATCGGCCTGAGTAGATCTCCAGATATTTTTCCAAAAAGTCATCCGCGTTCGTTCCCATTGCACTCACCCAGCATTCATCTGGCATTGCATATTGATATTGCTGGCCAACGATGCAATGGCAACGCCTTAGTTTCGTGAAAAGCGGAGAAGTATATGCGCAAGTCGCAAATTATGGTTTTGGGCACCCTTGTTACCGCGTTGGTAATGTCGTCGGGCTGTACACGCCTGCGTGCGCATCAAGGCTATATCGGTGACCAGACCCTTCTGTCCTCTGTCCAGCCGGGAGTGGATAACAAAGATTCGGTGCAAGCGTCGTTGGGACGTCCGACATTTGTTGGTCAGTTTGACAAAAATGACTGGTATTATTACGCGCGCGACACACGGCAACTAGCTTTTGCCCAGCCTGCCGCGACTGAGCAATATGTGTTGAAAGTCCGGTTTGATTCAGCGGGGAACGTTGCCTCCGTAACGCAGACCGGTAAGGAATTGATCTCCAAGATCAGCCCCGAAGGCGACAAGACACCCACCTTAGGTCGCAATAAGAGCTTCTTCGAAGATATTTTTGGAAACATCGGGTCCGTTGGTGCTGGCACTGGTCAGGGTAGTACGCCCAACAGCCCCAATTAAGTAGGAATTTAGCGACGAGAAATACGGGTTATTCCGTAACTGCCGCCGCTGCCAATACCGCCAGTGTGACCAGATCGCTTGTACTTGACGCCATCGTGGCGACCTGCACTTGCTTTTCCATTCCGATCAACATGGGCCCTATCACCTGATCACCGCCTAATTCGCGGAGCAGCTTTGCCGACAGATTGGCGGATTGCAAGCCAGGCATCACTAGAACATTTGCTGGCCCGGACAAGCGACAGAAGGGGTAATTTTTCATCAGTGCGGGATTAAGAGCCACGTCAGGTGGCATGTCACCTTCATATTCAAAGTCCGGACGCCGAGCATCGAGCATTGCAACCGCATCACGGATATTGTTTAGCCATGTTCCGTGCGGATTGCCGAAAGTCGAAAAGGACAGGAACGCCACACGCGGTACATGGCCCATTCGCCGGGCGACGGCGGCGGTCTTCTCGGCAATATGCGCCAATTCTTCCGCAGAGGGTCGTTCGTTTACAGTGGTATCTGCAATGAAAACAGTATGGGTCTTTCCGACCATCACGTGAATACCAAAGGATATCTCACCCTTTTTGGGGTCAAGCACACGGCGTAGTTCGCGTAACGTCTGGCCGAAGGTCCGCGTGACGCCGGTAATCATGGCGTCGGCCTGATCCATCTGTAACAACAATGCGCCAAATATATTGCGGTCCCGGTTTACCATGCGCTGGATATCACGCCGCAAATAACCTCGCCGTTGCAGCCGGTTATACAGGCGGTCGACCATCTTTTCCACTAGCGGACTTTGCGCACTATTGTGGATCTCATAATCTTCCGGGTCAGTGCCAAGTTCGCGCAGCATATCCTTCACGCGCGCGTCGCGCCCGACAAGGACCGGCACGCCATAGCCATCTTGCTTGAATTGGACTGCTGCGCGCAAGACGACATCCTCTTCAGCTTCCGCAAATATGACACGGCGTGGTTTAGCTCGTGCGGCTTCATATACTTGGGTCAACACCGAATTGGTCGGGTTCAAGCGGGCGCGCAGCTGGGCGCGATAGGCTGCGATATCCGTTATCGGCTTTTGCGCTACACCCGATTCCATCGCGGCCTTGGCAACAGCGGAGGCGACGATTTCCATCAGGCGCGGATCAAATGGAGAGGGAATGATATAGTCGCGGCCAAATTTGTGCGACATACCGCCATAGGCGGCGGCAACCTCCTCAGGCACAGTTTCACGGGCGAGTTGCGCCAGTGCATTTGCAGCGGCAATTTTCATTGGTTCGTTGATGGTCGTCGCGCGGACATCTAGCGCGCCGCGGAAAAGGAAAGGAAAGCAGAGGACATTATTTACTTGATTGGGAAAATCCGAACGGCCGGTTGCGATGATTGCATCTGCGCGCGCCGCGCGCGCTACGGGTGGCGAAATTTCCGGATCGGGATTTGCCATTGCAAAGATGATCGGTTGGCCTGACATCGACCGTACCATATCCGCACTGAGCGCGTTAGCCGCCGATAAGCCCAAGAATACATCCGCACCGACAATAGCCTCAGCCAGCGTGCGGGTGCTTGTCTTCGCAGCATGTGCCGACTTCCACTGGTCCATGCCTTCGGCCCGGCCCTGATAAATCACACCGGTGCGATCGCACATGATGACATTGTCGTGCGGGACGCCCATCGCCTTAATCAGTTCGGTGCAAGCAATAGCTGCTGCGCCTGCGCCGTTGCACACGACTTTGACGTCTTTTAGTGAGCGACCCGTCAGTTCGCATGCGTTGATCAGGCCTGCCGCCGCAATAATTGCGGTACCATGCTGGTCATCATGGAATACAGGTATGTTCATGCGCTCACGCAAAGTCTGTTCAATAATGAAGCAGGATGGCGCTGCAATGTCTTCGAGGTTGATCCCGCCAAAAGTCGGCTCAAGTAGTTCGACCGCGTCAATGAAGCGGTCAACATCTTCGGTCTTAACTTCAATATCAATGGAATCCACGTCGGCAAAACGTTTGAATAGGACCGCCTTGCCCTCCATCACGGGTTTGGATGCGAGAGCCCCCAAATTACCCATTCCCAGTATCGCAGTGCCGTTTGAAATAACCGCAACAAGATTTCCCTTGGCGGTATAGTCATAGGCAGTGGCTGGATCGTCATAGATCGCTTGGACAGGAACCGCGACGCCAGGCGAATAGGCAAGGCTCAGGTCGCGCTGTGTCGCCATGGGTTTGGTGGCGATGATTTCTATTTTGCCCGGACGTCCTTGTGAATGGAAATCTAGGGCCTCTTGCGCGGTGAACTGGACATCGCTTTCACTCATTTTTTTGGCCCTGACCCTTTATTGTCGACTTACACTGCCCCTAACCTGCTGGCGACGTTAGAGCAAGCATTGCCCCATAGTCTTGCCTTCGCTAACGCAGCTATATGGCGGGCGATAACAAACCGACACCGATGATGGTGCAATATCTGGGTCTGAAGGCGAAAGCGGGCGATTGCCTGCTCTTCTACCGGATGGGGGATTTTTTCGAACTTTTTTTCGACGACGCTCGCGTAGCTTCGGCAACACTTGATATTGCGCTCACATCGCGTGGGGAGCATGATGGCAACCCGATTCCGATGTGCGGCGTTCCGGTGCATGCCGCTGAAGGCTACCTGGCGCGGCTCATAAAGGCTGGGCATCGAGTCGCCATTGCGGAGCAGACCGAAAGCCCGGAGGAAGCACGTGCACGTGGCGGGTCCAAAACACTTGTTGCCCGAGACATCATCCGCTTTGTCACCGCTGGTACGCTGACCGAGGACAGCTTGCTTGATAGTTGGGCATCCAACATGCTTGTGGCAGTGTCGGCGATCGGTGATTCCGTCGGCATCGCCGCGGCTGATATATCAACAGGCCACTTTGAACTGGTTAATGTGCCTCACGGTGCGCTCGAAGCCGAATTGGCACGGCTAGCCGCCAGCGAGATTATAGTCACAGATGGATTTATAGGCGCGCCATTGGGAGCGATCCAGCGACCGAACGCAGAATTTGATAGTCTCGCCGGCGAGCAGAGTCTGAAGCAGCTTTTCATGCTCTCGACGTTAGAAACTATTGGCGCCTTGACTCGCGCTGAGCTGTCTGCGGCGGGGGGATTGCTCGCCTATCTTGGTCATGTTGGCCAAGGTACTATGCCGTTCTTGAAACTGCCTTTGCACCGTGAAGTACATGACCACCTGTTAATCGATCAGGCTACCCGCGACAGTCTGGAAGTTAACAGTGGTACTAAAGGCGGTCGTGCGGGCTCTTTGCTTGCGGAAGTGGACCGGACAATTACCGGCGCAGGGGCGAGACAGTTGGCGACGGATTTGGCCGCTCCCTTGATGGACAAAGCACGAATCGACGCGCGCCTTTCATTGGTACAATGGTTCCACGATGCCCCACTGTTGCGCGACGCTATCCGCATGGCACTTCGCCAACTGCCTGATATCGCCCGTGCTCTTGGCCGCGTGGTCGCGGGACGAGGAAGTCCGCGGGACGTCGGACAAATTCGCGACGGTTTAAACGGTGCTCGCACCTTGCGCGAAAGACTTGGCAATGCGGATGATCGGCCTCTGTTGCTTGACCAGTTGCTACCCTCGCTTGACGGGCACGGGGCGATGGTGGATCTGTTCACCCGCGCGCTGGTCGCCGCCCCGCCCACCGACACGGGGCAGGGAGGCTACATCGCCGAAGGCTATGACGCAGCGCTTGATTCCCTGCGCCTTGCCGGGCGTGATGGCCGGCATGCCATCGCCCAAATGGAAGCGCGCTACCGTGCTTTGACCGGAATTTCGGCGCTCAAGATCCGACACAATGCGGTATTGGGTTATTTCGTCGAGGTTCCGGCTAAATATGGCGATGCACTTCTGGCGCCCGGAAGCGGATTCACTCACCGTCAGACAATGGCGGGCGCAGTGCGTTTCAATTCACCCGAACTACATGAAGAAGCAGTTCGCATCACTCAGGCTAGCGGTCATGCGGTTGCGGCAGAAGCGGCCCATCTGGAAGAGTTGATAGTCTATGTACTTGATCGCCGTGACGCGATATCTGCGAGCGCCGAAGCGTTAGCTCGAATCGACGTTGCTGCTGCACTCGCGGAACGTGCCGTCGAAGGCGGTTGGTGTCGTCCGACTTTTTCAGATTCACCGGAACTACATATCGATGGCGGCCGACATCCGGTTGTGGAAAGCGCGCTTTCCAAATCGGGTGACCGATTTATCGCGAATGATTGCACCCTTACTCCGGACCGTAGGCTTTGGCTCGTTAGCGGCCCTAATATGGGCGGTAAATCAACATTCCTGCGGCAAAATGCGCTAATCGTCCTGCTTGCGCAGGCGGGTAGCTATGTTCCTGCGTCAGTAGCCCGGTTGGGACTCGTCGATCGGCTGTTTAGCCGCGTCGGGGCGTCCGACAATCTGGCCCGGGGCAGGTCAACTTTCATGGTCGAAATGGTCGAAACGGCAGCCATTTTGGCACAGGCAACGCCGCGCAGCTTTGTGATATTGGACGAAGTTGGACGCGGCACTTCTACCTACGACGGCCTCGCCATCGCTTGGGCCGTTGTCGAAGGCATTCACGAAAAAAACCGCTGTCGTTGCCTTTTTGCTACCCATTATCATGAACTGATTCGATTGGCGGAAAGTTTGGATGCGCTTTCGCTCCACCACGTTCGGGCGAAGGAATATAAAGGCGATCTTGTTTTGCTGCACGAACTTGCAGAAGGTCCTGCTGATCGCAGTTATGGCATTGCCGTTGCGAAATTGGCGGGACTGCCGCCGTCGGTCATCGCTCGGGCTCAAACGGTGCTCAGTAAGCTTGAGAAGGGTCGGGCTGAGACAGGTGGATTGGCAGCTGGCCTTGATGATTTGCCACTTTTTAGCGCCGCTCTTAACTTGGCTGAAGCTAGGGTAGATGTTTTGAGGGACAAGCTGAACGGCCTCGACATCGATTCCCTGAGTCCCCGGGCCGCGCTTGACTTGCTTTATGAGCTCAAGCGCGCGGCGGGTGAGGAGTGATTTAGCCCTAGCCCAAACTGAGGAACAGTCCCGCCAATGCCGCGCTCATCAGGTTGGACAGGGATCCGGCCGCCAATGCTTTGAGGCCCAGCTTTGCGATGACGGGACGCTGGTTGGGCGCCAGTCCACCTGTCACGGCCATCTGGATGGCAATCGACGAGAAGTTGGAGAAACCGCACAAGGCGAACGTCACGATCCCGACCGTGGCCGGCGACAAGGTCTTCAGGGCACCCAGATCAATGAAAGCGACAAATTCGTTGAGGACGATCTTGGTTCCGAACAGCCCGCCGGCTTGCAAAGCCTCGCCCCATGGAACGCCCAGCAAAAACATGACCGGCGCAAAGACATAACCGACAATCTGCTGGAAGCTGAGATCGGGCTGGCCAAACAACCCGCCGATTCCTCCCAAAATGCCATTGGCGAGTGCGACGAGCGCGACAAAGGCGAGCACCATCGCACCAACGGCAACGGCCAGCTTGACCCCGGTCTGCGCGCCTTGGGCCGCGGCCATGATGATGTTGGCAGGTTTTTCTTCCCCATCGTCGGCAAGGATTACGGGCTCTTCATCCGGGTGCGGATTGGCAAGGGCAGGGTCGCCTTCGCTGACCGGCATGGGCGGCACGTCGGGCATCATCAGCTTGGCCATCAAGATGCCGCCCGGTGCCGACATGAAAGCGGCGGCCAGTAAATAGTCGATGCGAATGCCCATGGATGCATAAGCCGCCAATATGGTGCCTGCGACTCCGGCCATACCGACTGTCATCACGCAAAATAGCTGCTCGGGCTTTAGGCTGGCCAGATAGGGACGGATCACAAGCGGCGATTCCGACTGGCCGACAAAGATGTTGGCGGCGGCGCACAGGCTTTCGACTTTGGAAATACCCGTTACCTTCTGCAAGCCACCGCCAATCCAGCGGATCACATATTGCATCAGGCCCAGATAATAGAGGATCGAGATCAGCGACGCGAAGAAGATGATGACGGGCAAGGCCGCAATCGCAAAACTGTTTCCGCCAATTTCGGGTGATGCCAGCGGGCCGAAGATGAAGTTGGTTCCCGCTGCCGCATAGCCCAGAAGATTGGACACACCGTTCGACATGACTTCCAGCACCGTCTTGCCCCACGGCACATAGAGCACCAGCGCAGCCAGGCTAGCCTGCAACGCAAAGGCGGCACCGACGACGCGAAACTTGATGGCGCGGCGGTTCGACGAAAGCGCAACCGCAATCGCCAAAATCACAACCATGCCTGCAAGGCTTAACAAAATTTGCATGAAAAACTCCCGACCCCGAGCACTTTACACTCCACCTAGCGTCAACCTCGGTCTTGCGCCAATAAAATTAGACGCTAGTCAGTGTCCATGACTGAACAGACCACATCGGGCACTTCTCTGAGTGCCATTCCGCGCTCGCTCTTTGTATTTGCGATCTTTTACGGCGGCATGGTTCCCTTGGGTGGGTTTCTGGGGGCAAAGCAGGTGGCAATTGGTCCCCTGGCTGTCGAAGCCGGGATCTTTCCCTTCCTGACACTGATCGCGGTATCGAGCGCCATTGCCGAATTGCACGGGCGGGACATTGCCGATCGGCTGGTCCGCTATGGTTTCGTTCCGCTGTTTATCGCGATTGGCCTATCCTATTTCGTGCTGCAACTGCCGACCGATGCCGGCATGTACGAACCCGCGAAGGAAGCCTTCCCCATCATCGTCGGCCAAAGCGGCCGCATGATGGCGGCAGGCATTTTGGCCTATGGCGTTTCGGTATCCCTGAATGTCTGGTTGTTTGCGCGGCTGAAAGGGACATCGGGGCGGTTCCTCGCGATACGCGGCTTCATTGCAGCGGCGCTTTCGCAAATTGTCGACACGTTGATCTTCATCACTGTCTCCTTCTATGGAGTCCGCCCCATTGCCGAACTCATGATGGGTCAAATGATCGCCAAAATCGTCCTGTCGGCGGTGATGGTTCCATTGGTCATTGCGCTTGTAGTGCGTATCGGCCGCAAACTGGATGCGGCGGCCTGACGATGAGCATCGACCCTATCAATCTCGCCAAGGCGGAAACGCTTACCGAAGCCCTTCCCTATCTGCAGCGTTATGCGGGTAAGACCTTCGTCGTGAAATATGGCGGCCATGCGATGGGCGATGCGGCTTTGGCACGCGATTTTGCATCGGATGTCGTCTTGCTGAAGGCGGTCGGTATCAATCCGGTCGTTGTGCATGGCGGCGGCCCGCAAATCGGCGCAATGCTCAAGAAATTGGGGGTCGAAAGCGAATTTGTGGATGGCCTGCGGGTCACCGATGCAGAAACCGCCAAGGTCGCCGAAATGGTTCTTTCGGGCGCGATCAACAAGGAACTGGTCGGCTGGATTAATGCCGCCGGTGGCCGGGCTTTGGGAATCTCCGGCAAGGATGGCGGGTTTGTAACCGCAACCAAAGTGCAGCGGACGCAGAAAGACCCCGACAGCAATATTGAACGCAATATCGATCTGGGATTTGTGGGCGAACCAGAGAAGGTCGATCGCAGTGTTATCGACACAATCAGCGGCGCCGGAATGATCCCCGTCATCGCCCCGATCGGCGTAGGCGAAGATGGCCACACCTATAATATCAACGCAGATACCATGGCGGGTGCTGTGGCAAGCGCTTTGGGGGCTTCGCGCCTGTTCCTGTTGACAGACGTTGCCGGCGTATTGAACAAAGCAGGCGACTTGCTAACCGATCTCGACCCCGAAGCCATTGCTGCACTGCAGGCCGATGGCACGATCAGCGGCGGGATGATCCCCAAAATCGAAACTTGCGTTAATGCAGTGGAGGCAGGAGTAGACGCCGCCGTTATTTTGGACGGACGTGCAAGCCATGCGATGCTAATTGAAATGTTCACGGACAAGGGTGCGGGTACGCTGATCCACAAATAGTGTTTTAGGTGATTGATACAGCGCGCCGCCTCGGCTAATCGCACCTATCTGTCTTCTATCGGAGAAACCCATGCTTCTCGCGCTTATTTCGATCATTGGTTATTTGATGACGATCTTGTCGACCGTCGTCATTGTTCAATTCATCCTTAGCCTTCTGATCGCTTTCAATGTGGTTAGCCTGTCGAACAATTTCGTATCCTCGATCTGGCATGCCCTGAACATGATATTGGATCCGTTTCTAAAACCGATCCGCAAGATTATGCCGGATACCGGTATGATCGACTTTTCTCCCATGGTGCTGCTGATCGGTTTACGCATCCTGCAAATGCTGTTGATGGGTCTGGCCAATGACATTGCTTCGGCGGGCATGTGAGCACCGATAATATCATTGATGGCAAGGCATTCGCGGCAGATCTGCGCGGACGTATTGCGGCATCTGTGCTGGACTTCGTGGCACATAGCGGTCGCAAGCCCGGGCTGGCCGTTGTGCTGGTCGGCGACGATCCCGCAAGCCAGGTCTATGTAGGCTCCAAGAAAAAGGCGACGATTGAAGCTGGAATGGCCAGTTTCGAATATCGCCTGCCCGAAGATACCGCACAGGCCGACCTGATTGCTTTGGTCGAACGGCTCAACGCCGATGAACAGGTTGATGGCATCCTCGTTCAATTGCCTTTGCCCTCGCATATGGACGACAAGGCCGTGATTGCCGAGCTTGATCCAGCCAAGGATGTGGACGGTTTCCACGTCGTCAACGCCGGACGGCTTGCCGTGGGCGAAGATGCCTTTGTTCCCTGCACGCCTTTGGGCTGTCTGATGCTTCTCAAGGACCGGTTGGGCGATTTGTCAGGCAAAAATGCCGTAGTGATTGGTCGTTCCAACATTGTAGGCAAGCCGATGGCGCAACTATTGCTGGCCGAAAATTGCACCGTCACGATCGCGCACAGCCGGACACAGGATCTGGCTGATGTCGTGCGCCGTGCCGATATCATCGTAGCAGCTGTTGGCCGTGCGGAAATGGTGAAAGGCGACTGGATCAAGGACGGAGCGGTCGTCATCGATGTTGGAATCAACCGGCTCGCGCCAGCCGAAGGCGAAACCAAAGGTCGTCTGGTCGGCGATGTTGCCTTTGCCGAGGCGGCGGTGCATTCTGCCGCCATCACACCGGTGCCGGGAGGGGTTGGCCCCATGACAATCGCCTGTTTGTTACGCAATACACTGGTGGCGGCATATCGCCGTGCCGACCTGCCACGGCCAAAGGGATTTTGATGCGATGATGCGGATTGGCCTAGTTGGCGCAGCCCTGTTGGTTCTTTCGGCCTGTGTCGGGGGACCGCGCGCACCGGCCGGGTTCGAACCGCGCATCGCCAATCCGAGCGCGATCATCTCGGCTGAAATAGCCTTTGCCCGACTGGCACAGGAAAAGGGGCAGTGGACCGCCTTTCGCGAAACAGCGGCGAAGGATGCCGTAATGTTCGACCCGGAGCCCAATTTGGCGCAGGCCTGGCTTAAAGGCCGCGCAGACCCGCCCGCTGCGGTCAAATGGCAGGCGCATAAGGCATTCATGTCATGTGATGGCAAAACCGGAGCAACAACTGGCGCATGGCAGCGGCCCAATGGCACATTCGGTTATTTCACAACCATATGGCAGTTCATTCAGAAGAATGAACGTGGCGACGGCGAATGGAAATGGGTGGTTGACCATGGCGATGCGCTGTCGACACCGCGCGTGCCCAAGGAAATGATCGAGACAAAGGTAGCAAGCTGCAAGGGCCGCGCCCCCGCGCTGCTAACCGCCCCTGCCGAAGGTGCGCAAATGAAAAGCGGGTTTTCGCGCGACCAATCGCTGAGCTACACATGGGTCGTACAACCTGATGGCAGCCGCACGGTCGAGGTGAAATTGTGGAACGGGCAAATGTCCGAAACCGTGATTTTGGATCAGGTCGCGGCATCTAAATGACTGACCTGTTCCTTTCCGCCTTCATCACATTTTTCGTCGTCATTGACCCACCGGGTTGCGCGCCGATTTATGCCAGCCTGACCAAGGGGGCGAATGCGGCACAACGCCGCAATATGGCGTTTCGCGCCATATTTGTAGCGTCGCTAATATTACTGGTATTTGCGCTTTTCGGCGAAGAATTGCTTGCGGCGCTACATATCGAACTCAACAGTTTTCGTATCGCCGGCGGCATCATGCTGTTCCTGATCGCCATCGACATGGTGTTCGAAAAGCGCACGGAACGCCGCGAAGAACGGGCACAGAAAATCATCGATACGCCCGAGATCGAAGATGTATCCGTCTTCCCCATGGCTATGCCGATGATTGCGGGGCCGGGGTCAATCGCGTCGGTCATGCTTCTGATGGCGCAGAATGACGGTCTGGATCGGGCCGGGATCATTCTGGCTGCTCTTGCGGCTGTTCTGCTTCTAACGCTGTTGGCGCTGCTCGCGGCGGGTCCGCTGATGCGGGTGCTGGGTGCCAAGGCGGAGGCCGTTATTACCCGGCTGCTCGGCGTATTGTTGGGTGCGTTGGCCGCACAATTTGTGATTGATGGTTTGCGCGAAAGCTTTTTGTAAGCGGATTTGATCGAATGCTATTGCAAGGTAACGCGGTCGTCCGAACCATCGTGCCGACCGAAAAACTGCATCAACTGAACGATCAAATCGGCTCGCGCCGATAAGCCGCGTGCCTCTAGCAAGGCTTGCTTGGCCGCATAATCGAATGGCGCTATCTGGGCGATGGCGTTGACCAGTGAATAATCATCCAGTTGTCCGACCGCGCCCCAATCCACGGCATAGCCTTGAATGTCGGCAAAGCGGCGGGACTCGATTTCAAGCGACGCACGTTCGGCAATCGACAGTGCGTCGGATGCCTCGTCTTCTTCCCATAGGTCCGCTTCGACTTGGCGGAAACTGGTGCTGACGTCGAGCTCCTTGCGGATCGTAAAGCGCTGCAGCCCCTCCAATATGATGTTGTAACGGCCGTCTTCCATTGCTTCCACATCGCCGATCCGGCCCAGGCAACCAACTTCGAACAATGCGGAACCATTACCCTGTCCCTTTGGTTGGACCATGCCGATCATCCGGTCGCGTGCGAGCGAATCGCCGACTAAATCGCGGTAGCGTTGCTCGAAGATATGCAAAGGCAATTGCATGCCCGGAAACAAAATCGCGCCGGTGAGGGGAAAGATCGAGATGCGGCGAATGGTCATCCGAACAAAATGGCCGACAATTTGCGGCGTGTCGCCGAAACCCAGGGGTCTTCCAGGCCGATCATCGCAAATATTTCGAGCAACCGCGCTTTGGCCGCACCATCATTCCACGCACGATCTGCTGCGATGCTTTGCAGCAACGCGTCGGCGGCTTCATCCCGCTGGCCAGCAGCCATCAGCGCGTTGGCAAGCTCAATCCGCTTGGCATGATCGTCCGGCGCAGCCTCGACCGCGGCTTTGAGTGTGTTGAGCTCGTCCGGTGCCACGGCGGCTGCCGCGATGCTTAAAACCGAGCTGGCCCGTACCAAGGCGGCGTCCGCCTTCAGCGTTTCGTCCAGACTGTCATAAATGGCCTGCGCCTCATCCGCGCGGCCCAGCGCTGCCAAGGCGCGAATCAGTCCGGACAGGGCGCCGGGATGTTCGGGCGCAATAGCGAGCGCGTCGATAAACAGGTTATAGGCCTGCTCTGCGCCATCATGTTCCAGCAATTCTTCGCCCGCGTCCAGCAAGGGCGTGATCTGCGCCGCAGGGTCGGGTGACCCGTCTCCCGCCTGTATGGGCAGCTTTTCCAATATCTGGTCCAGCATTTGGGCCAATTGCGGCTCGGTCCGGGCCGGGGTCAGGTCAGCAATGGGTTGACCTTGGTAAATGGCATAGACGGTGGGGATGGACCGGACCTGGAATTGCGCGGCTATGAATTTATTCTCGTCCACATTCACCTTGGCCAGAACGACACCACGGTCGGCATAATCGGCCGCAACCTTTTCCAGCACCGGCGTCAGCTGCTTGCATGGGCCGCACCATTCAGCCCAGAAATCCAATATGACGAGTTTGTCCATCGACGGCGTCACCACCTGTTCGCGGAATTGCTCGACTGCTTTTTGCTCTTCGGTGGTCAGGCCCATCGTTGCCAAAGTCATTCTCCGTGCTTTGTAAGCGGATTCGTACCTGCCCTATGTGCGCAAAGTCACGCCTTATACAAGACAGGCAATCACCCGTTTGCATAAAAAGCATGTAATTGGGGGTTGCGGGGGGAAATACCCCATGCTAACGGCGCGCCTCACCTGTCGGGGAATCGAGATGGCCACTAGGTCAATCACATGTCCCGACCGCCAGAGCGGGCGTAGCTCAGGGGTAGAGCACAACCTTGCCAAGGTTGGGGTCGAGGGTTCGAATCCCTTCGCCCGCTCCAGTTTTTTCAAAGACTTCCGAATAATAAGGCCGCTTAGGCCCCGCGCACCATTGTGCTTTTCGCCAGGCGATAGGCGAGGCCGGGTAGGCCCTTGTAACTGGCGCTGTGGTAGGCGGAATCCGGCGCAAGTTCAGCGCTGAGGCGGCGATGTGCTTCGCCCAGTGCATGATAGGGCACGCTTGGCAGCAAGTGGTGTAGCGCGTGGTAACGCAGGCCAACCGGCGCCCACAATGCGGGCAACAGCCCTGGCGGCGGTACATTGACGCTGTCGAGGAATTGCGCGGTGACGCTCAACGGTTCGCCATCATTTTCCCACAGGTGGGCGACCAATGTGCGAATCTGGTTCAGCACGGCGACTGCCGATACGATAGCCAAAAAGATCAGGAACGCGTTCAGCGGGATGATTCCGGTGAAAACACCGGTCAGCAGCGCAATCGACCAGAGGCTGGCGGCGGTTTCCTGCCAGATCCAGTTACGGCGCGCCTCGCCTTCGGCCGGACGGCGGCGGAAGGCGGGGTTGATGACCAGGCCGGAGTAACGTTCCACCACAAGCCTGCGCAGCGGCGGGATGAACAGCGATAAGGGCGCCAAAACGGCATTGCGGAACAGCAGCGCGAAGGGCGCGAGGATCGATACGAGGATGAAGACCGGCAGGGTCCACGGCTTCATCAGCGCAAGCGGGAGATATTCAGGGTCCTGATCGGTTCCATAACGGGTGCGCGCATGGTGCAGATTGTGAATGCCCTCATACATATAGGACGGCACCAGCAACGGCACGCCAATGACAGCGTTAAAGCCGAAACGGAAACCCGGCACCGATGAATGCTTCATATGGGTGACTTCATGGATAAAGCCCCCCGCCCGGTAGAGCGCGAGTATCGAAACGGCCGCGGCCACGAGCTTCAACCAAAGCGGGGCGGCCATTATGGCAACGGCGAGCGCGGCATAACCCAGAAACGCTGAGAACAGGAAATCCGACCAGAAGATACGCGGGTTCGCGGTCCCAAGATCGCGCGTCAGTTCAGCGACCGCGCGCAGCATAGCCTTGTCGTCGGGCACGCGTTTCAGGCGCTCGGCACGGGCGGCAACGCCGATGTCGGACGCTGTTTCGCGCGCCGCTTCGGCTGGGGAGAAGGTCATGTCAGTCATATTGCAAGTTTCGCATTGGGGATCGTAGCCTTCCAGATAGGCATTAGTCATGGCGATATCATGGCAAAAAAGGCCAAATATGGCTGGGAAATTTCGCTGACCCTTATTAATGCAATCGATTGTTGTAATTTGCCGACAGGCGTTATAGGGACAGGCCCGAAGAGAGGGGCAAGAGCAGCGAATGTCGATTTCAGCGCACTATATTTCCGATGATCGCGGCTGGCCGGCATCCCAATGGACTGCGGAGCATGTCGCGGATATCGCCAGGCATCCATTGCCCGAAGCACCCTTCATCACTTCAGAAGATGTCGTATCCGTCGTTCCGGATCAGGATTTGTGGGACCTGTGGCCCCTGCAGAATGCCGACGGCACGGTTGCGAACATCACGGGCGGTGAGCTTTGGATGGTGTTGTCGGCCCCCCGTTTGCCAGACCCCGGCCTGCGCCATGACATTGCACGTACGCGGCTGCTCTTCCGGACAGGACGGACATGGGTTGATTGCGGCCTCCTGTTTCCAGATGACCTGAATCCCGGAACACGTGAATGGTCCGGCTCGGCCCGTTTCAATGCGGAAACCGGCGAGGTGACAGCCTATTTCACGGCAGCAGGCCGTCGCAGCGACCCCACACCCAGTTTTGAACAACGGCTGTTCCAGACAACAGGACAACTCAACCTTTCGGGCAGCCGCCCGACCATTTCCAACTGGTCCGCCGCAAGCCCCATCGTTGTTAATGATGGCAGCCTGTATGTCGATGTAGCCGTCGACCAGGGCGTACCCGGAAATATCAAGGGTTTCCGGGATCCTTATTGGTTCTGCGACCCAGTCGATGGCAATGCCTATATCCTGTTTACCGGGTCTCAACCGGGTTCACAGTCCAGCCATAATGGCGTCGTGGGACTGGCGGTGGCGCATTCCGCAATGGGTGAGGACGGATTCCGCCTGTTGCCACCTATCATTACCGCCGACGGTGTTTGCAACGAAATGGAACGTCCGCATTTGGTCCTGAAGGACGGCCTCTATTATCTCTTCTGGTCTTCGCAGAACGCCGTATTTGCCCCTGATGGTCCCAAGGGGCCAAGCGGGCTTTACGGCATGGTCGCGCCTTCGCTGACTGGACCCTATACACCGCTGAACGGTACAGGTCTTGTCATCGCGAACCCTGAAGCCGAGCCAAGGCAGGCATATTGCTGGCAAGTTCTGGACACGCTGGAAGTATATAGCTTCATCGACCATTGGGGACTGGAAGGCCGCGACATTTTTACTGATCCCCGATTGCAGCGCGACCAATTCGGGGGCACTATCGCACCTGTGTTAAAGATCGCTATCGACGGGAATACCACACAGCTTCTGGGTCTCGCATGAGTCGCACCGTTTTTGGCTGTATCGAGGCCGGCGGAACGAAATTTGTGGCCGGCATAGTAGCGGGCCCCGATGATATTCGCGAAACCGCGCGCTTCGATACGACTACACCGCAGGAAACAATCGGCGCAACGCTCGATTGGTTGCGCGCGGCGCAAGACCGCCATGGCGCACTAGCCGCAATCGGCATCGCAAGCTTCGGTCCGCTGGAACTGGATCGTCAAGCACCCGACTGGGGGCACATAACCGCGACAACGAAAAAGGGGTGGAGCAACACCGATTTTGCAGGATTGATCGGCCGTGCTCTCGACTTGCCTGTTGGATTCGACACAGATGTGAACGGCGCGGCACTTGCCGAGTCCCGATGGGGCGCCGGGCAAGGAAAGCCTGCCAGTGTTTATATTACGATCGGCACCGGTATTGGCGGCGGCGCCATTGTCGATGGCAAGCCTCTTCAGGGTCTATCCCACCCCGAAATGGGCCATATCCGCGTTCCCCGCCACCCGCTGGATACGGCATTTCCCGGTATTTGCCCGTTTCACGGCGATTGCCTGGAAGGTCTCGCCAGTGGCCCCGCCATCAAGGCGCGGTGGGGCGCGTCCTTGTCCGAACTGCCATCCGACCACGAAGCGCATGATATCGTCGCCTGGTATTTGGCGCACATGGTGGTGACGCTCCAATCGATCATGGAGCCGGGCTGTGTCATCCTGGGCGGAGGCGTGACCGGAACGCCTGCGTTGCTCGACCGGATTCGCGCGCAGGCCGACAAATTGGGCGGGGGTTATTTCCGCGGAAGGGCATCCGACATTATCGTGGCGCCCGGCCTTGGCGACAAAGCCGGATTACTCGGCGGATTGGCGCTGGCGCAGGATATTCTGACGTCGACTATTTAAGAGCACTTAGCTCGATTGACGGATGACCAATTCGGGCTTTAGCACCACTGACCGCGTCGCTTCACCTGCAATGCGCCGGAACAACAGGTCAACGAGGTGTCCTGCACCAGCGGCAAGGTCCTGCTTCACTGTCGAAAGTGTTGGCACCGTCTGATTGGCAAAGGGCAAGTCATCATAGCCCACCACATGAACTTGACCCGGCACCTTAACGCCATGTTCGGCGAGCGCGCGTAACGCGCTCATCGCGATCACGTCGGATGCGGCGATGATGCCGTTGGGGATCGACTGTGTGTCATCCAACCATTTGCTGATGGCAGGGTGCGCGGTTTCGGCGGTCAGATGGGCCGGCAAGATGCTGAGATTGTCTCCCAGACCTGCCGACGAAAGAGCGGCGCGGCATCCTTCAAGCCGCTCGGCAATTTCGGGCGCGACCGGATCGCCAAAGAATGCAAAATTGCGGCATCCCCGGTCAATCAGATGCTGTGCGGCGATTTCGCCACCCTTTCGGTTGTCCGAGCCAACAGAGCAGTGATTCTTGCCCGGCAAATTTGCCCCCCAAGCGACCAAAGGAAGATAGCGGCTGGCAACTTTTTCGATGACATCGATCTGGTCCGACTGGCCAATTAATATGACGCCGTCCACACGACCGGAATCAACAACGCGGTTCAGCCAGTCCGGATCTTTCGGAATAACGCGTGACAAAAGAAGATCATGCCCCCTCTCGGTCAGCGCATCGGCCAGATGGCCCAGCATGGTCATGAAGAACGGGTCGGAAATATGCTGCCCGGTTTCATGGCCGAGTGGAATCAGTACGCCGATGGCGCCAGCGCGTTTGATCCGCAGGTTGCGCGCCATGACATTCGGCCGAAAGTCATGTTCGCGGGCGAGCTGCTGGATTTTCTCGCGGGTCTTTTTGGCAATCAGGTGGGAATCTGCCAAGGCGCGCGAAACTGTTCCGGGAGAGACCCCGGCCAAACGCGCCAAATCTGTGATATTCCGAACCCGCCCCTGACCGTCCATTTTTGCTCCTAATACCGGGTTCAGACCCCTTTAATATTGAGGACGATTTGCCCCCATGGCAAGAGGAAAGAAAATAACAGTCCCGTGTTATGCAATCGTTTGTTGCAATATTTTCCCCAAGCGTTAGCAGATAATGAGGAGAGTGGCGGATTGTTCCGCACAGGAGAGAAAAATGTCACAACCGGCGACCAAGCCACATCTGTCCTTGTCCAAAATTCTGCAAATGAATCTAGGCTTCTTGGGCCTGCAATTCAGCTTTGGGCTGCAGCAGGGCAATATGGCGCCGATTTATTCCTATCTCGGCGCGGACGAGGCTTCCCTGCCGATTCTGCAACTGGCGGGTCCGATTACCGGATTGGTCGTGCAACCTATCATTGGCGCAATGAGCGATCGTACAAATTCGAAATGGGGGCGACGCACGCCCTATTTCATTGTCGGTGCAATATTATGCTCGCTTGGCCTGCTGTTCATGCCTCTGTCGCAAAGCATATTGATGGCAGCGAGCCTGCTTTGGATCCTGGACGCTGGCAATAACATCACGATGGAGCCTTATCGCGCCTATGTCAGCGACCGTCTGAATGAAGACCAGCACAATGTCGGCTTTTTAACCCAGAGTGCCTTTACCGGGCTGGCCCAATGTCTTGCGCTCGGAACGCCAGCGCTGCTGGTCGGTCTGTTTGGCATGAACAAGGATGCCATTGGCGCCAACAATATTCCCGATACGGTCTATGTTGTCTTTACCATCGGAGCCGTTCTGTCGCTTTCCACCATATTATGGTCTGTCATTCGCGTACCAGAGCTGCCTCTGACGGAAAGCCAAAAGACCGAGATTGCGGCACAGCCAAAAACTGCTTCTGCAACCTTCAAGGAAATTGGTTCGGCGATCATGGAAATGCCACGGCCCATGCGCAAGCTGGGCGTGATGATGCTGTTCCAATGGTATGCGATGGGCATTTACTGGACCTATGTGACCTATTCGATTGCCCGATCGGTTTACAACACCAGCGAACCGGTCAGCGACGGTTTCCGCAGCGCCGTGCTGACCAACGGGACAATGGCGGCCTTTTATAATGCCGTGGCTTTTGTGGCGGCGCTGGTGATGATGCCTTTGATCCGGAAAATGGGTGCACGCAAGGTGCATGCCGTGGCGCTGGTGGCAGGCGGTCTTGGTATGATGGCCATTCCCCAGATGACCGAAACATCTATGTTGTTCCCGGCCGCCATTGGTGTCGGCATCTGCTGGGGCAGTATCATGGGAACGCCCTATGTCATGCTGGCCAGCTGCATTCCGCCACGCCGGACCGGGGTCTATATGGGGATTTTCAACATGATGATCGTAATCCCCATGCTGTTGAACGCCGCGACCTTCCCCTTCTATTATGAACCTTGGCTCGGGGGCGATGCCCGCAATGCGCTGGTACTCGCGGGTGCATTGCTGATATGCGCAGCAATTGCGGTTATGCGAGTGAAGGATAGCGAATTAGGTACCCCCTGAACGGCCTAAAGTCCGGAAAATTGTGACGATAATGCCACAGAAAAGCCTCGGATAAAATTTTATGCAAAGGTTTGCGAAAAATTCTTGCAAACGATTTCCAAATCACTATCAAGCGCAGTGGAGGCGTAAAACAGCGCCCATTTACGATTTTTAGGGGAGGATGATATGAAGATATCCCGTTTGCATGGTTATGCATCAGCGATCGCGTTGTGCACGGCATTGGTTGCCGTTCCGGCATTTGCGCAGGATGAGGCCGCAGCTGCTGATGAAGAAGTTTCCAGCCTTGACGAAATTGTGGTGACCGCCTCGGGCCGTGACCAGACCAAGATCGAAACCTCGGTATCTGTTACCAGCATCGACGCCCAGCTTATCCAGGATTTTCAGCCGAGCTCCGAAGCTGAAGTCTTCAAACTGATTCCCGGCATTCAGGTGCCCGGAACATCCGGCCCTGGTGGTAACTCCAATATCGCGGTGCGCGGTCTGCCGGTTGCTACCGGTGGTGCTCCTTTCGTGCAATTGCAGGAAGACGGCCTGCCAGTTGTTCTGTTCGGCGATATCCAGTTCGGCAATAACGACTATTGGACACGTTTTGACCCGTCGGTCGCCAGCATCGAAGCTGTACGTGGCGGTTCTGCCACGACCTTTGCATCGCAGGCCCCAGGCGCTGTTATCAACTATATCAGCAATTATGGCCGTGAAGAAGGCGGCTATGTCGAGCTCAAAAAAGGTATCGATTACAGCGAAACCCAGTTGAACTTCCGCTATGGCGGCGCACTGACCGACAGCATGAACTTCCATGTTGGTGGTTCTTTCAAGCGCGGTCGCGGCCCGCTCAACGCTGGCTATAATCTTAGCGACAGCATTCAGGTAAAGGCGAATGTCACCAAGGAATTTGGCGATGGCAAAGGCTATTTCCGCCTGCTGTTCAAATATGCCGATACGGCAGAACCCAACTACACAGGTGCACCAGCCTTGGCGACAATCAGTGGTGGCAAGGTCAGCAATGTGCGTCCTTTCCCTGGCTTTGATGGCCGCACGGACACCAACTACTCGCTCTATAATCAGAGCTTCCTGATCTATAACCGTCAGGGCACGCTGGAGCGCGTCAAAATGGACGGGATCACCACCAAGCAGAAGTCAATCGGTGCCTCGTTCCACTATGAGTTGAGTGACAATATCACTGTCGACAACAACGCCCGCTATTCCGATCTGAGCGGTGGCTTTGCATCGCCCTTCCTTGGGATCGCGACAACAGCTAGCGTTCTGGGTTCTACCGTCAATGGCCGTACCGTGCAGGCAATCCGCTATGCGAGCGGACCCAATGCCGGACAGCTCTACACAGGCACCTATCTCGACAATAACGTGAATGTGAAGACGAATATCCGCGATCTGGGCAGCTTTGTGAACGATCTGACCATCGCTGGTAAATTTGAAACGGGCTTTGCAGATCTGACTGCGCGTGTCGGCTATTTCTACATGGACCAGACCATCGCAATGGACTGGCATGTTAACAAATCGCTGCGCGAACTCAGCGGCAATAACCCTTCGCAGCTTGACCTGTTTGACAGCGCAACATCGACCGCAGCTGCCAACCAGATCACGCAAGAAGGTATCTCTGGCTATAACAATAACTGGGGCAATTGCTGCGCACGTGATTATGATCTGTCCTACACCAACACTGCGCCATATGCGCAGTTGGTGCTCGACAATGACACCTTCAATCTGGACGGCAGCGTTCGTTTTGAAAAGGTCAAGGCATCGGGCTACACCATTGCCGGAGGCCCGGAGTTCAACGTAAATTCCAATGGCATCCTCATCCCCACGATGACCGCCAACGGCACACGCGAAGTTCTTGACTATAGCCGCAGCTACACGAGCTGGACCGCAGGTGCCTTGTGGAAAGCAACGCCTGATCTGTCGATCTTCGGTCGTGCATCGCGTGGTGGCCGCTTCAACAGCGATCGTCAAACCGTCAGCGGAAAATTCAACCCGGATGGCAGCCTCTGCACCCGTGCACAGGCAACCGCGCTGGCCTGTACCGACGGCGTTACGCCTTCGGTCGACTTCGTGAACCAGTATGAAATCGGTTTGAAGAACCGGGGCAACTTGGGTGATGGCCGTTACACCGTTGAGTTCACCCTGTTGAAGGGCGATTTCAAGCGTAGCGACTTTGAACCAACCACGACCGGTATCTGCCCCGGCGGCGGTTGCGTCATCGACAACAGCTTCAAGACCCAGGGTGCCGAATTCTTCGCCACACTGCGTCTGGGCGGTTTCAACTTCATCGCCAACGCAACCTACACAAAGGCGAAGCAGAAGTTCACGTCGACCCGCAATGGGACCCAAGTGGCAGGCTCGGCCAATTTCGGCCGCGCGCTGAACATTCCGGACCTCAGCTACTCGCTGTCGGCCAATTATGACGTAATGGAAATTGCAACCATCGGCGTCACCGCAGTGGGTCAGTCGAGCACTTTTGACGGCGCGTTGGTCTATCCGGGCAAAACGGTCTTCAACACCAATTTGAAGGTCATGCCGCTCGAAAATCTGGAAGTGGGCCTCAATGTCTACAACCTGTTCAACACCTATGACTCGCGCGGTAACGGCAACGGAACCTTTGGCGGCGGCATTACCGGCACACCGGTAATCGGCCGCACGCTGACCGGTTCGGTGCGTTTCAGCTTCTAAACCAAAACCGAAGGGTCACACCTTCGACAGGATAAGAGGCGGGTCCGGCGGCGCAAGCTTCCGGACCCGTTTTCGTTGCAAAAACAAGTAGCGGGCGTAACGGGAAATGATGACGGACAAGCGTATCGAATCGATTGTAATTGTCGGCGGCGGTTCGGCCGGATGGATGACGGCGGCCGCGTTGTCGAACAGCCTGCGGCAGGGGTGCAAGATCACCCTGATCGAGTCCGACGATATCGGCACCGTCGGTGTAGGTGAGGCCACGATTCCGCCTATCCGCACGTTTAACGAAATGCTCGGCATTGATGAACGCGAGTTCGTCAAATCGACCCAAGGCTCGTTCAAGCTGGGGATCGAGTTTGTCGACTGGGGCCATTTGGGCAACCGCTATTTCCACCCCTTCGGACCACATGGCCGGGCGTTCGATATCGTCGGACTCCACCATTATTGGCTGAAGGCGCGCGAGGCCGGAGAGACGGCGGCCTTTGACGAACATTGCATGGCATGGGCACTCGCGCGGGCAGGGCGCTTTACGCGGCCCGGGCAAGACCCGCGCAATGTGCTGTCGACCTTTGACTATGCCTATCATTTCGACGCCGGGCTCTACGCACGTCATCTGCGGCGTTATTCCGAGGAGCGTGGCGTTTTACGGGTCGAAGGCAAAATCGCTTCAGTCGCCCAAAATGGCGAAAGCGGATTTGTCGAGACGGTTCAACTGGAGGATGGCCAGGTCTTTGCCGCCGATCTGTTTATCGACTGCTCCGGATTTCGCGGGCTTCTGATCGAGGGCAGTTTACAAACGGGCTACGAAGATTGGTCGCATTGGTTGCCCTGCGACCGGGCCGTCGCCATGCCTTGTGCGAAGGGTGGCGCGTTTACGCCCTACACCCGTTCCACCGCCCGCGCCGCCGGGTGGCAATGGCGCATCCCGCTGCAGCACCGGACAGGCAATGGCTATGTCTATTGCAGCCAGTTTATATCGGACGAAGAAGCTGAGGCAACGTTGCGCGGCAATCTGGATGGGGAGGCGCTCGCCGGGCCAAACCGCTTGCGCTTTACCACGGGTCGGCGGAAGAAATTCTGGAACAAGAATGTCATCGCTATCGGCCTGTCGAGCGGCTTTATGGAGCCTCTCGAATCGACCAGCCTACATTTGATCCAAGCGGGCATTTCGAAACTTTTGGCGCTGTTTCCGGACAAGGGCTTCAACCCGCTGCTGGCCGACGAATACAACCATATTGCGGTGACCGAATTTGAACGCATCCGCGATTTTCTGGTGCTGCACTATAAACTCACCACCCGCGACGACAGTGAATTGTGGCGCTATTGCGCGCATATGGAGATCCCCGACACGCTGCAGTTCAAAATCGACCATTTCAAAAGCTATGGCCGCCATATCGCACGGGACATGGATTTGTTCGGCCCGCCCAGTTGGCTCGCCGTGCATATCGGACAGGGCAATATTCCCGATGCAGTCGATCCGCTGTTCGACTATCGCGGGATCGATGGACGCGAATGGCTGGGCAAGTTGCGAGGCGCGATGCAGTTTGAAGCCGAGCGCCAGCCGAGCCACCAGCAGTTTATCGACCAGCATTGCAAGGCAGGCAGCTAAACCGTGGACGCCGCCGCGCTGTTCCGGACAGCCTGTCAGGCGCGGCAGAACCAGGATATCGAAAGCGCGATCGGGGCGATTGACGATGCGCAGCGGCTGGCCCCTGATGACCCCCAGATCGCAGCGGTCCGCGCGCTTTTATATTATGAGAGTTGGCGACCGTCCTCCGACCTTTTTGCTCACGCCCTGGCGCTGAATCCCGAAGATATGCAACTTCGCCGCAATCAGGCGTTGGCTTTGGTATCGGAAGGGGAGCGTGACGCTGCCGAAGCCTTGCTCGAACGCGAATTGCAGCGGCAGCCGGTCTGGTCGGAAGGGCATAGCACCTTGTCGCGCATCCGGCTTACTGCGGGCGATGCTGCAAATTATGACCGCAGTTTCGCCGACGCCTGCGCCCGTCAGGATGGTTCGTTTTCGCTGCATCTCGCCTGGTTCCATCAGGCCGCTTTGATAAAGGATTGGGATAAAGTCAGGTCGATTCTGGCCAAAGCAGAATTACGCTATCCCGGACAAAGCGCGTTGCGTTCCGCGCGTTTCTATCTCGCGGCGGAGTCGGGAGATGAGGCCGGTGCCGAAGCTGCTTATGGCGATGTTGCCAACTTGGCCGATCCGGGTCTGGATCTGTGCAAGGTGCGTTACCATCTGCGCAAGGGCCATTGGGGTGCCGCAGAAGAATGCGCGCGCCGTTATATCGGAACGCCGGTTGGCGCGATGTTCTGGCCTTATCTGTCGCTCATATGGCGCGTGACGGACAATGCGCTGGCGCACTGGCTGGATGGTGCGCCGCCCTATTTGTCTGTCATTGATTTGGACGTTTCGTCGAGGCAAGTTTCTGATCTCGCGGATGTGCTGCGCCGCTTGCATATCCTGCAGGCGCCCTATCCCGAGCAATCGGTACGCGGCGGCACGCAAACCGACCGACCGCTGTTTTTTCACCCCGATCCCGCGGTGCAGGCCATACGTCGCACGATCATGAATGCGGTGCGCGGCTTTGTGGAGGCGCTGCCCCCCCCTGATCCGCGGCACCCTTTGCTGGGGGCCAACCGTTCCACAATGCTGCTGGACGGCAGCTGGTCGGTTCGACTTACGGGTAAAGGCTTTCATGCCAGCCACAGCCATGTGAACGGATGGATCAGTTCGGCTTTTTATGTTGCCTTACCCGACCAACCGGGACCACCGCCGTCTGGCCATTTCGCGCTGGGCACGCCGCCGCCGGAACTGGGGCTTGAACTGCCAGCCTATCAAACGGTCGAGCCACGCCCGGGGCGGCTGGTTTTGTTCCCGTCCACCATGTGGCACAGCACCATTCCCTTTGACGCGGGGGAGCGGCTGACCATCGCTTTTGATATTAAGCGTCCATGAAGCTCTTGCTCTTGACGGGATGCCCATTAACAAGACCGTCATGTTAGGCGTTTGCTATTATCCCGAACATTGGCCCGAACAGATCTGGGCTCGCGATGCGCAGCGGATGCGCGATCTGGGCCTCACCTATGTGCGCATCGGTGAGTTCGCCTGGGGCCGTTTAGAAAAGAGCGAGGGCCAGTTCACTTGGGAATGGATGGACCGCGCTATTGACACATTGGGAGAGGCCGGGCTGAAGGTGGTTCTGGGCACACCCACGGCGACACCGCCCAAATGGTTGTGCGAAAAATATCCGGACATTTTGCCGGTAGATACCCACACCGGCCAGCGCCGTGACTTCGGTTCGCGCCGCCATTATGATTTTTCCAGCGAAACCTATCTTGTTCAGGCGGAACGCATCAGCGCAGCGATGGCGCAGCGTTACGGCTCACATCTCCATGTCGCAGGATGGCAGACCGATAATGAACTCTGCTGCCATGATACAACGCAAAGCGCGTCACCGGCGGCGCGTGATGCATTCCGGATATGGTGCGCCGAACGCTACGGGACAGTCGAGGCACTGAATGCCGCCTGGGGCAATGTGTTCTGGTCGATGGAATATGACAGCTTTGACCAGATCGAGCTGCCATTCTTCACGGTATGCGAAACAAATCCTGCACACCGTCTCGCTTTTCGCCGCTTTGCATCGGATCAGGTGGTGCGCTTTCATGACGTCATGATTGCCGCTATCCGCGCGCACGCAGGCGAGGGGCAATGGGTCACACATAATATCATTCCGCCTGCAACGACCGGCGTCGATAATGCCGGGCTGACCCGCGGTCTCGATTTTGTAAGCTATGATAATTATCCGCTCGGCTTTTCAGACCAGTTGATGGCCAGGGCACCGGCTTCGGATTGGCAGCCCTTCATGCGGACGGGGCACCCTGATTTGGCGGCGTTGAATTTCGATTCGGTGCGCGGGCTTTCCAAAGGGGCCTGGTGGGTGATGGAGCAACAGCCTGGCCCGGTAAACTGGGCTCCCCACAATCCACGCCCGGCGCCCGGCATGATACGGCATTGGACGTTGCAGGCCTTCGCCCATGGCGCGGCCTGCGTGGCCTATTTTCGCTGGCGGCAGGTGCCCTTTGCGCAGGAACAGATGCATGCGGGATTGCTGCGTCCCGATGACCAGCGCGCACCTGCATGGCCAGAAGTTGAACAGGTTGTGCGTGAAATGGCACTGCTGGGCGATCTGTCGGCAGTATCCGAAAAAGCGCCGGTAGCGTTGCTGGTTGATCCCGCTTCGGCGTGGGTTGACGATATCGAGCGGCAAGGTGCGGGTTATCGTTATCCGGCGGTTGTGTTCCAATATTATGGCGCGCTGCGGGCCTTGGGGCTGGATGTGGATATCCTGCCTGCGGGCGATGTGCCGCTGGACGGATATAAGTTGATCGTCGCTCCGACGCTTGCAATGCCGGATGAAACAACCGTTGGGACATTGCGGGCGAGTGATGGCTTGCTTCTTTTCGGACCGCGTTCGGGCGCAAAGACACAGGAGTTTTCCATTAGCGACGGTTTACCGCCTGGCCCGTTGCGGGAATTTGTACCTGTAAAAGTCATCGCAGTAGAGACATTGCGCCCGGACTGTACCGGGGGTCTTCATTATCAAGGCGAGCATTTCGAAAGCGGTCGCTGGCGCGAAACAATTGAAGCAGGCGATACGGAAATCGTGGCAACCTACGAAGATGGTGCTCCTGCTGCCATTCGTTCGGGCCGCAGCACCTATATAGCGACATTGACCGATGACGCTTTTCTGAAAAGCGTTTTGGTTCGGCTGTGCGCCGAAGCGAATATTCCGGTCACGCCGTTGCCGCCGACCTTGCGTTTACGCCGCCGCGGCGATCTGAGCTTTGCCTTCAACTTGTCGGATGAATCTACCCATGCTCCAGCATCCGAAGACGCAGAATTCGTAATCGGCGGTCGCCAGATCGAACCCTTTGGTGTCGCTGTCTGGCGATCAGCCGCCATTTAACGGCTGGAATTACCGTTCTTTTGTCGCGCTAAATTTCAGGTCGGGGTGCTTTTCCTGCTGGTAACCGACGTCCCATGCCGATCGCGCCATGAAGACAGGGTGGCCGTCGCGATCCTTCGCCATATTGCCGCCGTTGAAGGACGCAAATTGCGCAAGCGCGCTGTCCGAACCGACGAGCCAGCGGGCCGTGTCATAGGGTGCGGCCTCCAAAAAGGCATCGACCTTATATTCCGCTTCCAGTCGGGAAATGAGAACATCAAGCTGCAATTGCCCGACTACACCTATGACCCAGTTGGAGCCGACTTCGGGATAGAAAACCTGAATGACACCCTCTTCACTTAAATCATCGAGGGCTTTGCGCAGTTGCTTGGTTTTTGTGGGGTCCCGCAGCACGACGCGGCGAAGGATTTCCGGCGCGAAGTTAGGCAAGCCTGTGAATCGCACATCGTTCCGTTCGGACAATGTGTCGCCAACACGCAAGGTGCCATGGTTCGGAATACCTATGATATCGCCGGGTTCCGCGCTGTCGGCGATTTCCCTGTCCTGCGCGAAAAACAGGATGGGGGAGTGGATGGCAACCGGCTTACCCAGACCCGAAGGGGTCAGTTTCATACCGCGCTTGAAAGTTCCTGAGCAGAGCCGCATGAACGCGATACGGTCGCGGTGCTGCGGGTCCATATTCGCCTGCACTTTAAAAATGAACCCCGTCACTTCCTTGGCCGAAGGGTCGATTTCCCCTTTCGAACTAGGCTGTGGACGCGGCGGCGGTGCGTATGCGGCAATGGCAGTGATCAGCTCGACAACGCCGAATTCCTTCAGCGCGGATCCGAAATAGACCGGGGTCAAATCACCGTTCCGGAACGCGGTCAGGTCGAATTCGGAATAGCCTGCCTGTGCGAGCTCGGCCTCTTCGCGTAGGCGCGCAGCACCTGCTGCCGTCAAAACATCGTCAAGACTTGTGGCGTCAAGGCTGCTGTGGGTGCTGACCTTGCCCTCAAAAGCTTTGCTGTCGCCCGATGGCTGGCTCAGTCGTCCGCTCGTGAAATCATAGAGCCCTTCAAATTCGCCGCCCATGCCGACAGGCCAGTTCATCGGGCATACGTCCAGCGCGAGTGCGTCGGCAACTTCGTCGATGGTTTCGAATGCCGCGCGGCCTTCGCGGTCGACCTTGTTTACAAATGTAATGATGGGCACCGAACGCAAGCGACACACTTCGAATAATTTGCGGGTCTGCGGTTCGATCCCCTTCGCGGCATCAATCACCATGATCGCCGAATCGACGGCGGTCAGCGTGCGATAGGTATCTTCGGAAAAATCCTCATGCCCCGGCGTGTCGAGAAGGTTGAAGACAATGCCGTCCTTCTGGAATGTCATGACCGAGGAGGTGACCGAGATGCCGCGTTGCTGTTCGATCTTCATCCAGTCCGAACGTGCACGTCGGGCCTGCCCGCGTGCCTTGACCTCTCCGGCGAGATGAATGGCGCCGCCTTGCAGCAACAGCTTTTCGGTCAGCGTCGTTTTACCGGCGTCGGGGTGGGAAATGATAGCAAAGGTGCGGCGGTTCAGCGTCATGCGCGCCGCTTAGAGGGATTTGGCCGCAATTGGAACCGGTAACCGAGTGGATTGGGGGACTGCTTTACCGTTTCAATCCATGGGTCAGGAAGTCGGCGGCAATCTGGGCCACCTCGTTGGCGTCGCGGTCCTCCCCCATGACGCCATAGCGTAGGCCTAGAAACACGTTCATGCCGACAATGGCCCATGCGTGCACTTCTTCGACGTCGGAACGGACCTGGCCCTTTTCGGCGGCGACTTTAAGGCTGGCAACATAGCCCGCAACCGTGTTTTCATAATGCGCCCGGTAGCTTGGGGGATCGACAAACTCGGCTTCGTCGATGATCCGGTATAATTCCTTGTGCCGGCGCACAAAGCGCAAGAACTCTGCCAAGCCCTTGCGTTCGCCATCGAGGCGGTCCGGTTCCGCAGCCATGACGGGACCGACAGTATTGCGCACCTGTGCCGACATGTCGCGGACCAGCGCTTGAAACAGCGAATCTTTCGAATCGAAATAGGTATAAAAGCTTCCCAGAGCGACCCCTGCGCGCTGCGTAATGCTGACTACCGAACTTTCGTGAAAACCCTTTTCCCCGAATTCAGCCGCAGCGGCATCGAGCAGCAGACGCAAGGTTTTGCGCCCACGTTCGGTGCGGGGGGTTTTGCCAGCGGGCGTCATTGTTGCTGATATGCCACGTTCTGCGGGCATTCTCCAGCTTTCCTCTCACTTCAAGTTGAAACATGGTTCAACTTTCACTATAGCCCATTTCCAGAACGGGTAAAGACCCGCTTTTCTGCAGGAGAGTGACATATGAAATCCCCTAAAATCTCTTTCGTTCGCGCCGCTTTGCTGGCTGGCATTGCTGCACCTGGCCTTTTGGTAGCCGCGCCTGTGTTAGCGCAGAATGCTGCTGATGAAGCCGAATCAGGAGGTGATGAAATCATCGTGACCGCCCGTCGCCGCGAAGAAAGTCTTCAGGATGTGCCGATCGCCGTCAGCGCCTTTTCCGGTGAAGCCCTTGAAATGCGTGGCGCACTCGACCTGACCGATATCGGCAACATCACGCCAAACACCACACTTGAAACGTCGCGCGGCAGCAACTCGACTTTGTCTGCGTTCATTCGTGGCATTGGGCAGCAGGATCCGGTGTCCGGTTTTGAACCCGGTGTCGGTATCTATCTTGACGATGTCTATCTAAACCGTCCGCAGGCGGCCGTTCTCGATATTTACGACGTGGAACGCATCGAAGTTCTGCGTGGCCCGCAAGGCACGCTTTATGGACGCAACACCATCGGTGGCGCGGTAAAATATGTTACCAAGCGGCTTCCCCAAGAGGTGTCTTTTGCGGTGCGCGGAACCGTCGGGACCTACGGTCAGGCAGACGGCGTGATCACAGCTTCTGCACCCATTGGCGATATCGTGCGCGTTGGCGGCAGCTTCGCTCGCCTGTCGCGGGGCGGCTTTGGTGACAATCTGACCACGGGCCTTGAAAATTACAACAAGGATGTCTGGGCAGCCCGCGGCACCATCGAACTGGGCGGCTATGGCGCGCCTGTGTCGGTCCGTATCAGCGGCGACTATAGCCGGGACAAGAGCGACCCGCGCGGCGGCCATCGCCTGATCCCTGGCTTATTGTCCGGTGCACCCGTCTTGGACGATGTCTATGACACCCGTGGCGGCCTCGTCGATCCGAAGCAGGATATCAAGGCGTACGGTCTCGCGATGAATATTTCGGTCGATCTGTCCGAAAGTTTGACCCTTCGTTCGATCAGCGCCTGGCGCAAGGACGATACCTTTACCCCGATCGATTTCGACGCGCTTCCCGCTGTCGACGTCGACGTACCGGGTGGCTATTTCAACGAACAGATCAGCCAGGAGGTGCAGTTGCTCGTCGATGCGGGCCCGCTGAACGGTATGATCGGCGCCTACTATCTCGACGCGACCGCCGATACACTGTTCGACGTCCGTCTGTTTACGACACTGAACGGATTGACGGCGTTTACAAATGCTGCGGTGGATACGGAAACCTACGCCGTGTTCGGTGATTTCACCTATGACTTTTCCGACCAGCTCAGCCTGTCGGTCGGCGGCCGCTACACATGGGATACGCGCACCGCGAATATCCTGCGCCAGAATTATCTGGGTGGCGGGTCGCCATTCTTTGGCGGCGCAGGCGTACCATTCGGGGCGGCCAGCACGAACTTCAGTGGGAAGCGCAGCTTCAACAAGTTCACGCCGCGCGTGTCGGTCAGCTTCAAGCCGACCCCCGAGCACAACATCTACGCCAGCTATAGCCAAGGCTTCAAAGGCGGTGGCTTCGACCCCCGTGGTGTTGGTGCAAATGCTCCCGATCTCAATGGAAATGGCATCCGGGGCGAAAATGACGAAGTTGCCGCATTCCTCAGCTTCCGTCCTGAAAGCGTCGACAGCTATGAAGTTGGTTATAAGGGCAATCTGTTCGATGGCGGCCTGACCTTTGCCTTGGCCGGTTTTTATGCAGATTATACCGATGTCCAGATCCCCGGTTCGGTTGCCTGCATCGTCGGTGGCTTGCCGTCGTTCTGTGGTGTGACATCAAATGCGGGCAAGGCAACGTTCAAGGGCGTCGAACTGGAATTCAACGCACGGCTTGGTGAAAATTTTGCTACCGATGGTGACCGGTTCAATCTGCTCGGCGCAGTCGGCTATATCGATGCCAAGTTCGACGAATATATCACCAACATTGCGAACGTACCGACTGATGTCGCCCAATTCCGCCAAATCCAGAACACCCCGGATTGGACCGCAAGTGCGACCCTAGCTTATATGACACCTGTTGGTGCAGGGCGGTTGAATCTCGGAACAACTCTGTCCTATCGCAGCAGCACCAACCAGTTCGAGATCCCCAATCCCTATATCGACCAGTCGGGTTATGCGTTGCTCGACGCTAGCATCGTCTACACGTCGCCTGATGATAAATGGAGTATCGGCATCCACGGTAAGAATCTGACCGACAAGCAGTATAAGACTTCGGGATACAGCTTTATTGCCGGCAATGCGACAACGGGCGTTCCGACGCTTGGCGTCAATGGCCTGCCGATTGCCTCTTTGGGTAGAGAAGGAACGTTGACCGCATTTTATGGCAACCCGCGTCAGGTATTTTTGACGGCTGGTTTGAAATTCTAACCTCGCCCGATCAACGGAAAATAAAAAAGGCCGGGGCAGTGATGCTCCGGCCTTTTTCTTTAGCCTCTTAACTGCGCACCCTGCTTGGACGCTGCGGCGATAATCCTGTCGGAAATCGCTTTCAAATCTTCGTCGCTGTAGCTCTTTTCAACCGGCTGCAGCGTCACTTCGAATGCCAATGATTTCTGGCCTTCCGGGACGCCCTGTCCACTGAACTGGTCGAACAAACGGACATCGACAATATTCTGTTTATCGGCACCTTTGATAGAACGGGCCAGATCGCCAGCGGGCATATCGGCTGGCACGAGGAAGGCAAAATCACGGGTCACCGCTTGCAATGCAGGTGGCGTGTAGGCGGTTCGCATGAAAGTTGCACTTTTCTTGTGCGGGATGGCATCGAGAAAAATCTCGGCCGCAACAACCGGACCGTCAAGGTCGAAAGCCTTGGCCGTCACCGGATGCAACGTACCAAATGCGGCCAGAATATTCTTTGGCCCCATGCGCAGAGTTGCCGATTGGCCGGGGTGATAATGTGCCCCGGCTTCGCCCATGAGCATCAAGCCTTCGGTAGCCACGCCAGCCGCGGCCAGCAAAGCGAGGACCTCGCCCTTGGTATCATAGGCATCAAACCGCGTTGCCTTGCCACTGGCCCAGTTGCGTTGCGCTTTTTCCCCGGCGAGGACAAAGGCAGCGGTCAAATGTTCGCTTTCCGCCAAATAGCGACGGCCGATTTCGAAAAGCCGGACGGACGAAGCGCCTCGATTCATGTTCCGCTGCGCAGCGGATAACAGCCCAGGCAGCAATGACGGCCGCATGACCTTCATATCTTCGCTGATCGGATTGGCGAGCGACCAATGGCCACCACCAAAGGCGTTCGCTTCCTTTTCGGGAAGGAACGACCAGTTGATGGCTTCGTTCAAACCACGCGCTGCGGCGGTCCGGCGAACCTTGCGCTCAATCTTTTGCATGGCGGTCGCGGTCGGCTTCGCCACACCTTCGGCCCGGGGCAGTGGAGTGGAGGGAACATTGTCCAGCCCAACCATGCGGACCACTTCTTCGACAATGTCTGCCGAGCCTTCGACGTCGCGGCGCCAGCTAGGTGGCGTGACCTGCCACTCTGGCGTCAGTGAAAAGCCGAGTCTTTCCAGAATGTTACGCTGTTCATTTGCTGGAACATCAACGCCGCCGAGCCGAAGGCAGTGACCGGGGTCGTAGGAAATGTTGCGCGGCGCAACTGGTGGCGAGCCGGCGCGCGTAATCGCACTGGGCAGGCCCCCGCAGTGGTCGATCACCAATTTGGTAGCGATGGCGAGGCCATCATCCAGAAATTCCGGATCGACTCCACGCTCAAACCGCTGACGGGCATCGCTAGTCAGGGTAAGCTTCTGCCCGGTACGGGCGATATGTTCGGGGGTGAAATAGGCGCATTCGATCAGAACATCAGTGGTGCTTTCGGACACGCCCGAATGCTCGCCTCCCATGACTCCACCAATATCGTGGACCATGCCGTCATCGGCAATCACGGTCATGCTGCTATCCAGCGTATAGGTCTTGCCATTTAACGCTAGCACCTCTTCCCCGTCAGTCGCTTTTCGCGCGACAAGGGGACCGTTTAGTTTTGCACGATCATAGACGTGCAACGGGCGGCCCAGATCGATCGAGATAAAGTTGGTGATGTCGACGAGGACCGAAATCGGTTTCTGACCAATGGCGTGCAACTTGTCGCGCATCCACTGCGGAGCAGGCCCGTTGGTCACGCCCGAAACAGCTTGCGCGTAAAAGGCGGGGCAGCCTTCTGGATCGTGCGTGGCAATGTCGGGTGCAGGACCTTCGCCCGATATCGGCGCGAGCGAGTCCATGCGATACACGTCGTGTAGCGGACGCAGCTTGCCAAGGCCTGCCGCGGCCAGATCGCGGGCAATTCCGCGCACGCCCATGCAATCTTGCCGGTTGGGCGTGATGCTGACATCAATTACGGGATCATCTAGGCCTGCCCATTGAGCATATACCTGACCTACCGGAGCATCTTCGGCTAACTCGATGATACCGTCATGATCATCGCCCAGCTCCAGTTCCGCGATGGAGCACATCATGCCGTTGGATTCCACACCGCGTATGGCCGCAACTTTCAAGACCATGCCATTGGCAGGCACGACCGCGCCGGCGGGACCAAAAACCCCCAGCATGCCTGCCCGAGCATTAGGCGCGCCGCAGACTACCTGAAGCGGTTCGCCACCGGCGTCGACCGAAAGCACCTGCAATTTGTCCGCTTGCGGATGCGGGGCAGCGGTCAGGACGCGTGCGATACGGAATGCCGACAGTTTCTCGGCGGGATTATCGATACTTTCGACCTCATGGCCGATGCGATTCAATGCATCGGCAACGCCTTGGGCGTCGGCGTCGGTATCCAGATGATCTTTGAGCCAGCTCAGCGAGAATTTCATGCCGATACTCCTCCGCTCAGAGTTGGAACATCCAATGCAGCAAAGCCATAATGCTTCAGCCAACGCAGATCACCGTCAAAGAATGCGCGAAGGTCGTCCATGCCATATTTCAACATTGCCAGGCGGTCGACACCGACCCCGAAGGCGAAGCCTTGGTAAATGTCCGGATCAAGCCCACAGGCCGAAATCACCTTGGGATGGACCATGCCGGAGCCCAGCAGCTCCATCCATCCCCCAGTCCCGCCTAGGATGCGCTTGCCATTTTCCAGTGAGAAACTGACATCCACTTCGGCCGAAGGCTCGGTGAAGGGGAAATAGCTTGGCCGTAGACGAATGGTCAGATCATCACGTTCGAAAAAGGCCTTGAGGAAAGTTTCCAGCGTCCATTTTAGATGCCCGAGATGGATGCCCTTGTCGATGACGAGCCCTTCAATCTGGTGGAACATCGGGGTGTGCGTCGCGTCACTATCGCTGCGGTAGACGCGCCCCGGTGCGATGATCCGGATCGGTGGTTCCTGTGACGTCATGGTGCGGATTTGCACAGGGGATGTGTGCGTACGCAGCAGCTTAGCCGTTCCATCTGCGCCTGCGGGAAAATAGAATGTGTCGTGCATGGCGCGCGCGGGATGGGTCTCCGGAATATTGAGCGCCGTGAAATTGTGCCAGTCATCCTCGATTTCCGGACCCTCCGCTACGGCAAAGCCCATATCAGCGAAAATCTCGGCAAGCTCGTCCATGACCTGGCTGACCGGATGCACCGATCCCTGAGGCGCAGACGGGGCAGGCAAAGTCATATCCAGCCGCTCTGTCGCAAGGCGGGCGTTCAGAACCGCGGTGTCGAGCGTCGCCTTTTTTGCCGTAAGCGCATCAGATACCGTTTCGCGGAGGCCATTGATCAACGGACCGCGAACCTGGCGCTCTTCGGGCGACATACTGCCCATGGTTTTCAGCAGTGCGGAAACACTTCCTTGTTTGCCGAGCGCGGCGATCCGGACGGCTTCAAGGGCTTCGGGCGACTCGGCGGCCTCAATGGCGGCGGTCAGTTCACTTTGTAAGGTTGCTATGTCTGTCATCTCGGTTCGCCTGCATAAGCAAAAGGGCGCGAACGGCAAGTGCCGCCCACGCCCTTTTGCGCATTATTCGAAGTTGGAGGTTTAAGCCGCTTTCGCCAGCGCCGCCTTCGACTGCGCGATGATGGTGCTAAACATGGCGCCTTCGTTCATGGCGAGGTCGGCAAGCACCTTGCGGTCCAGTTCGACACCGGCCAGCTTCAGACCGTGCATGAACACGCCGTAGGTCATGCCTTCGGCGCGGACAGCAGCGTTGATGCGCTGAATCCAGAGCGCGCGGAAATTGCGCTTGTTTACCTTGCGGTCGCGATACGCATATTGGCCAGCCTTTTCGACGGCCTGCCGCGCGACGCGGATGGTATTTTTGCGACGGCCATAATAGCCTTTCGCCTGTTCCAAAATTCTCTTATGTTTGGCTTTGGTGGTCACACCACGTTTGACGCGTGCCATAATCTATATCCTTTCGTGCAAATGATCGCCGGTCTCAGAGACCGTAAGGCGCCCATTTCTTGATTGTCTTGGCATCGGGATCGGAGATCACGCTGGTGCCACGGTTCTGGCGGATATATTTTGCATTATGGCTGCTCAAACGGTGCCGCTTTCCAACGACGCCATGTTTGATCTTGCCGGTTGCGGTGAGTTTGAAGCGTTTCTTCACACCGCTCTTGGTCTTGAGCTTGGGCATTTTGGTCTCCTTTGTTGAGTCCGTATCAAGCCGACATGGCAGCCCTATTGGCCAGCCTGCTTATTCGGAAGGCGCGCGCCTAGCGGGATTCGGGCACGAATGCAAGCAAAGAAGGGATAGAGTTCGAACCTGAGACCCGACCCTAATGGTCGTCGGACAATCCTGGCCCTTGCAGAGCTTGCAAGGGATGGCCGACATGTTCGGCGCGCGCCAAAGTCGCAGCAATGCTGATTGGCCTTGGCATGGCGAGATACTGGCCGGGGGACATGCCCATAAATTCCTGGAAATCGCGGTTAAAATGGGCCTGATCGAAATATTGGTCATCAAGTGCGGCGGACCATTTTAGTTCCGGATCCATCATAACACTGCCTAACGTGCGCAAAAACCGCTGGCGCCTTAAAAGCCGTTTCGGAGGAAAGCCGAATACCCGCCGCGAAAGACGTTCTAAACGCTGTTGGCCGATACCGGCTACGTCCGCCAGATCGGCAACGCTGCTGATGTCGGGATTCGCCAGCGCTTCGTGGATATTTTCAATCTCCATTTCCAGCGGATCGGCAACGGTGATCTTTTCGAGCAGCATCCGGTCGAACAGGGCAGCAATCTGCTGCGGATCGTTCAGACTTTTCAATTCGGTCCAGATATTCTGGAATAAGGCAAATTCGGGCGCATCTTCCAACTCGCCGACTTTATTCGCCCAGCGCTCTGCAGGGCAACCCACGAGTCGGTACCAGCCGAGCGGAAGAAGGCCGATACCGATGAGTTTTAGTTCTTCGAAAAAGATTCGCGCGGCTTTGCCGGTCGGACCCGTCATATTTACATCAGGCGTCGGCAATGGCGGTTCGCCGACAATACTGCCTCTTGAGGATCCAGAAACCGTATAATGGACGCTGGCCCATTCCGGGTGCAGCAAATCTTCAAGTTCTCCGGAATCACTCGTGAAATCAAAGAAATAATAGGTCGACACATAGCGCCGCAGCGCATGGGCGGGCAGGATGAAATGAACCGGGTTGATGCGCTTCAATGATCGCACTGGACGGCCTCCAGCACGTCTTCCAAGCGTGCGGGGTCGCCTACGGCGATAACATGCCCACTAGAATCCGCGTGAAGCGGTTCTCCTGACCAATCGCTCATCATGCCACCCGATCCTATTATTACAGGTACTAAAGCAGCAAAATCGTGCAGCTTCAAGCCAGCTTCCACCACGATGTCGATATGGCCGCTGGCAAGGAGGGCGTAATTGTAGCAGTCACCACCGAACAGCATGCGCTTATGTGCCGTTTTGGCAGCGAGAGCCATGAAATGCTCCCCGTCATGTTGCGTAAAATATTGGGGTCCGCTGGTGGCCAGCGTCGCGTCCGACAGCGAACGGCAGGTCCTGGTTTTCACCGCACTACCGTTCAGGGTTGTCGGATAGCCGGTTGCGCCGACCCAGCGTTCACGGTTGATGCACTGGTCAATCACGCCCAGCACCGGCCAGTTTTCTTCCAGCAGGGCAAGAAGCGAACCGAAAATCGGCCTACCCGCCATGAAGCTGACCGTGCCGTCAATCGGATCGATGACCCAAGTGCGGCCGGATGTCCCTGCCTTTTCCCCATATTCTTCGCCAATAATGCCATCGCGCGGGCATTCGGCATCCAATATGCGCCTTATCGCGGCCTCTGCCGCACGGTCCGCCTCCGTCACCGGAGACGAATCTTCCTTGGCCTCATGCGTAAAGCCAGAGCGGAAAAATGGCCGAATCGCCTCACCCGCTGCATCAGCCAGCCTGTTGGCAAGAAGGATATCTGCGGGCGTCATCAATCGAAAAGAGAGCTGACCGAACTTTCATCGGCGATGCGCTTGATCGCTTCGCCCAAGAGCGGCGCGATCGGAAGCTGCCGGATTTTTTCGCTGTCGTTGGCGGCATCGGAGGCCAATATCGAATCGGTAATCACCAATTTGCGCAAAGACGACGCATTGACGCGGTTGACCGCTTCGCCCGAAAGCACGCCATGGGTAATATAGGCGACAACATCCGATGCGCCTGCGGCCTTTAGCGCGTCGGCAGCGTTGCAAAGCGTACCCGCGCTGTCGGCAATATCGTCGATCAGGATGCAGAACCGGTCTTTAACGTCACCGATGATGTTCATCACTTCAGACACACCGGCCTTTTCACGGCGCTTGTCGACGATGGCGAGCGGTGCATCTTCCAACCGCTTGGCCAGCGCGCGGGCGCGGACCACACCGCCGACGTCGGGCGAAACGACGGTGATATTCTTGTCGGCATGGCGCGACAAGATATCGGCGCTCATGACCGGTGCGCCATAGAGATTGTCCGTCGGAATATCGAAAAAGCCCTGAATTTGCCCGGCGTGCAGGTCAACCGTGAGCACGCGGTCAGCCCCAGCTTCAGTGATGAGGTTGGCGACCAGCTTGGCGGAAATGGGCGTGCGCGGACCAGGTTTGCGGTCCTGCCGGGCATAGCCGAAATAAGGTAGCACAGCGGTGATTCGCTTGGCCGAGGCGCGCCGCAACGCATCGATCATGATGAGCAATTCCATCAGATTGTCGTTGGCGGGGTGGCTGGTCGACTGGATCACGAACATATCTTCGCCGCGCACATTCTCATGGATTTCCACGAAAATTTCATTGTCGGCAAAACGGCGGACACTGGCATCGGTAAGGGGCAAGCCCATATATTCGGCAATGCCCTTGGCCAAGGGCAGGTTGCTGTTTCCTGTCATCAATTTCATGCGCGCGTTCCCCGAAAAGCACCTTGCAGGTTTTCCGGTCGCTCTAGCGACACCAAAGCAACCTGACAATCGGCTTGCCCCCTTAGATTGTGGACAATAGACAGGGGCAATGACAGACCAGCTCACAATCGCCATGGCGCAAATCAATCAGCGGGTCGGTGACCTGTCCGGCAATGCAGCGGCGATGCTGGCGTGGCGTGCCAAAGCGCCGGGCGCGGACCTGATTGTATTTCCGGAACAGCAACTTATCGGTTACCCGGCCGAAGATCTTGTTCTGAAACCCGTTTTTGCTGCCAAAGCGGCGGCACAGCTCGCCGAATTAGCTCTTGCGACTGCGGATGGCGGACCTGCGATGCTGGTGGGCTCCATATTTGCAGACAATGGCGCGCTCTACAACGGGCTCGCGCTGCTCGACGGTGGGCGCATCGCTGCCGTGCGCTACAAACATGAGCTGCCCAACTATGGCACCTTTGACGAGAAACGCATTTTCACGCCGGGTCCCTTGCCTGAACCTGTGGAGTTCAAGGGGGTCAAGCTGGGCCTGCCCATTTGCGAGGATGGCTGGCTGCAGCCTGTATCAACACATCTTGCCAAACAGGGCGCCGAAATCCTGATTTCGGTGAATGGCAGCCCCTATGAAATCGACAAGGATGACCGCCGGCTGGAACAGGTCTTTGCCGCCCGCGTCGCCGAAACGGGTTTGCCACTATTGTTTCTGAACCGCGTCGGTGGGCAGGATGAACTCGTCTTCGACGGCAGCTCATTCATCCTCAACGCCGATGGAATCGCCGCGCACCGTTTGCCCGACTGGACCGAAGAGCTGCGTGTTACCCACTGGACCCGCAAGGGTGCAGGCTGGATATGTGAAGCAGGTGAGCTGGCGGTCTGGGAGGACCATCCTGCCGACATTTATAGCGCGATGGTGACGGGCCTTCGCGATTATGTCGACACCAACCGCTTCCCCGGCGTGGTATTGGGCTTGTCGGGCGGCATCGACAGCGCCATTTGCGCGGCCATTGCGGCCGATGCCTTGGGGCCTGACCGAGTCTGGTGCGTGATGCTGCCAAGCCGCTACACAAGCCAATCGAGCCTGGATGATGCCGGACAATGCGCGCGCATGATCGGCTGCAGGCTGGACACCATTGCGATTTCGCCCGCGGTCGATGCCTTTGACGTCATGCTTTCAGACAGCTTTGCCGATGCCCAAGTCGATATCACGGAAGAAAATGTGCAATCGCGTATCCGCGGCGTGACGTTGATGGCCCTGTCCAACAAATTTGGCCACATGCTGATGACGACCGGGAACAAGAGCGAGATGAGCGTCGGCTATGCCACCATCTACGGCGATATGGCCGGTGGCTATAATCCGATTAAAGACGCCTATAAAATGACGGTCTTTGCCATTTCCAAATGGCGGAACAGCCATAAGCCACGCATTGGCCTCGGTCCGGACGGGCCCGTCATGCCGGAATCGATCATCACCAAACCGCCCAGCGCAGAACTGCGGCCTGATCAGAAAGACAGCGATTCCCTGCCCGAATATCCGGTGCTCGACAAAATGCTGCACGCGTTGGTGGAAGAGGACTTGTCGGTCGATGAAGTTGTGGCACGCGGTTTTGACCGGGCCGATGTGACCCGGATCGAACGATTGCTGTATCTCGCCGAATATAAGCGTCGGCAGGCGCCCCCGGGCGTCAAACTCGGCACCCGCAATTTTGGGCGCGACCGGCGCTATCCCATCACCAACGCTTTCCGCAGCGCTTGAGCCCTGCAGAGGCGTGCATGGCCGCCGAAAATTTTCGATTGCAATCAGAACGATATAATATAACATAACTAATGCGAGACGAGTCCGGAGTGGTTCGTTGACACAGTTGGCTCCGGCCCTCTCGCCATAACTGGGAGAGAGGAGACCCGATATGAGTTATGTACAAGAAACGCGGCGCACCAATAGTTTGGGGATGGGAGCCGCCATATTGGTCAATGGATCCATTATATTAGCTGTGGCGCTGTCGCCGATCATTGCCGAACGAGTGCCAATTCCGACTATCATTCAGGGCACCAATATTCCGGAACAGAAACCCGTCAAAAAGGATCCCAAACCGGACGACAATGTCGCAAAGCCAATAAAGCCGATATTTGCGCCCGACCCGATCATTGAAACAAAAACGCCACCGGATCTTGGGCCGTCAACGACCAATGAATGGACGGACATTGGATCCATAGGAACCACCGCGGGCGGCGATGACGAGGCGGGTTCGACACTTGGGAATATTCCCAAAATACCGATGCCGATATTTAAAGCGGCTTTACGCGATCCACGCTTCGCCAGGGCTTTCCAACCGGAATACCCGGTCGGCAAATTGCGTCTGGAAATTGAAGGCAGCGTAACGGTTCGCATATTGGTCGGCACCGATGGACGCGTTCGGCAGGTCCAGATTCTGAACGCGACCGATCCCGACTTTGCCCGTGCGACCGAAAAACAGGCGTTAAAGGCCTGGCGCTTCAAGCCGGCGACACGTGACGGTGTTCCGGTTGAAGACTGGCAAACGCTGACTGTCCGCTTCGACATTAACTGATTTGGTGCGGCCTGATTCGGGCACTGGAAATCAGGCCGCACCCCGCCTATTGAGCGGATATGTCCTTCTTTAAAGATGTCTCGCTGAAAAGCGCCGGTTCCGACCTGATCGGGTTTTTGCGAACGTCGGGCAACCACAGTCCGTGGTTGTTTCTCGCAGCCTGTGTTCCGACTGCCATCATCATATACACCTTCTATATAGACACGCTGCAAAAGGGAAAGCCGCCGCCACGCGAGATTATCTATGTGGAAAGCTGGCCCGCCACACGCACGATCGAGGAATCGAAAGCCGCAATTGCCGAGAGGCAAAAGCTGAAAGACGAGATGATTGCGCGTGAGAAGGAGGCGTACAAAGCCTTTGGCCGCGCGGTAGGAATGGATGTCGACCGTATCGAGCGTGAGGCTCTTGCCGAACAGGCTGCGCAAAAGGCTGCACAGGAAAAGCAGGACGCAGGAGCGGTCAAATAGCAACGCCCGCCGACCACCGTTATATGGCCGCTGCCTTGGCAATTGCCGAGCGCGGTGTTGGCCAGACCGGGAACAATCCATCTGTCGGATGCGTGATTGTCCAGGATGACATCATCGTCGGGCGAGGCTGGACACAATATGGTGGCCGTCCCCATGCCGAGGCGATGGCGCTGGCGCAAGCCGGATCAAAAGCCGCGGGCGCGACCATTTACGTCACGCT